>CAYRTH010000167.1:0-6342 GCA_964427135.1 uncultured Phycisphaeraceae bacterium | reverse complement strand
GGTCCGCCTGGCGTCGCCGACACCAGTTCGTGGCCAGAAGGTGCCACTACCGGGCACGAGCGCCCAACTATGATACGCGGCTGTAGTACTAGGGCCGGATGTTTGAGAGAAAAAATCCGGGGCTAAAGCCCTCGGCGCCAGTGGTGGTGTTTAAATAACCAACCCGAACTTCACGATGTTGCCTTTTGCGAACTGGTCGCCTGCTCACCCCAGCGTGCGGAAAGAGTGTGTTTGATGCGAAATTGATCGAGGGTGCGTGCCACCACAAAATCGATGATGTCGTCCAGACTGCGGGGCAGAAAGTACCAGCCCGGATTGGACGGACAAATGATCGCCCCGGCTTCGCAGGCCGCTGCCATGTTGCGAATGTCCACCAGCGACAGCGGCGCTTCACGGTGCACCAGCACCAGGGGCCTGCGTTCCTTGAGCGTGACGTGAGCCGCCCGATGCATCAGGTTTTGCTGATTGCCCGTGGCCACAGCCGCCAGTGAATTGGACGAACAGGGAATGATGGCCATGCCATCGTGGGCAAAAGTACCACTGGCGATTTTGGCGCCCATGTCACGGTAATTGTGCACCACCAACCCCGGAACCTTACCCTCAACCATCGCCCGTCCCGACAACGCAGCAAGGTCCAACCCTTCCATGCCCAGTTCATCATGCAACAATCTCTGTCCCAGGGGTGATACCACCAGATGCGTTTCGATACCCTCCTGCAACAGGGTTTGAATGAAGCGCTGCGCGTACACCGCCCCACTGGCACCACTGATACCGACAACGATGCGCTGAGTCATGGGGTTGCACTCCAATGCCCAACATTATCCATTATCTTTCATCCATCATCCACATTTGGATCAAAAAATTATGGGCCCAGCCGCAGACGATTGGGTGGCATCATCATTGATCACTTGGCCTTGAGCAAGTCAAGCACCTCAGCGCGTAACGTCACATCGGTTTTGAATTGGCCGCGTAGCGTCGAGGTGATCATGGTTGCCCCCTGCTTTTGGATGCCGCGCATCTTCATGCAAAAGTGTTCGCTTTCGATGACCACCGCGACGCCTGCCGGGTTGAGGTATTCGACCAAAGCGTCGGCGATTTGATTGGTCAGTCGTTCCTGCACCTGAGGCCGACGGGCAAACACTTCAACCGTGCGAGCCAGTTTCGATAAGCCGACGACTTTGCCGCCGCTGGGCAGGTACGCCACATGAGCGCGACCGACAAAGGGCAACAGGTGATGTTCGCACATGCTGTGAAATTCAATGTCACGCAGTACGACCACGCCTGATGATTCTTCATCGAACACCCGCGCCAGGTGACGGGCTGGGTCGTCCCGCAAACCGGCGAACAACTCCGCGTAGGCCTTGGCGACCCGTTTGGGCGTGTCGAGCAAACCATCCCGGTCCGGGTCTTCGCCCACAGCGATCAAAATGTCACGCACCGCCCGTTCGATGCGTGCCAGGTCCACCGTGTCACGCTGTGTGTGCAATGGGGCAGCCGGGGTGTGCGCGGGGGTGAAGGGGATCGCGGTCGGCTTGTAACCATGCCCCAAAACCTGAGCAAACTCGGCTGATGTCTGGTCCGCAGTAATCGTGTGCTTGGCAATCATCTCGCATTCCCTTTCTTGAACTGATCGTGTTGCTCGACCAAAAATCGTCCAATTCGTCCAAACTGTTCACGCAAAACGGTAGGCCAGCGCTTGCCAAAGTCAAATCAGACCGTTATAAATCATGCAAAAGTCAATACTATTCCCCCATTTCTTTAATTTATGAGCCATTGCATCACTTTTGTCACCAATGCTAAAAAACGTGCCTACAATCGTTCAAAGCGTTCAATTCGTGAACGAGTAAACAACTATGATGGTTTCCATGAGTAACAAATCATTGCTATCGCCCAAGGAATTGGCTTTGGCGATTGGTGTGAGTGAATCGACGCTCAAACGCTGGGCGGACGAGGGGTTGGTGCAGGTCAGTCGCACAGCCGGGGGTCATCGGCGAATTCCTCTGCCCGAGGCCTTGCGTTTTGTGCGTGAAACCAAGGCCACGATTGTCCGTCCCGATCTGCTGGATTTACCCGAACTGGCAGCCGCCCAGAGCGAAGTATGGTCTGGTCGCAACCCCGACGACGCCATTTTCGAAGCGCTGAAGGAAGGCGACAGTGTCAAAGCGCGTGGGTTGATTTTGTCGGGCTACCTGTCCGGCCGCAGCCTGGCAGCCCTGTGCGATGGGCCGATCAGGGAATCGATGCATCGATTGGGTGATTTATGGAAGCACGATGAACTGGGCATACTCATTGAACATCGTGCCACCGACATTATCATTCAAGCTTTGAACCAGTTGCGATCGATCATCAAACCTGCCACTGCGGGGCTTGGTACAGCGTTGGGGTCAACCCCGGGGGCGGGGGCTGCTTCAATCGCCTTGGGGGGCGCTGCGGAACATGACCCGTACATTTTGCCATCGCTGATGTGTGCGACGCTGCTGTCGGAAGCCGGTTACCGTGACATCAACTTCGGCCCGCAAACGCCGGTGGATGTGTTCATTCGTGCCAGTCGTCAATATCAGCCGCGCTTGGTTTGGTACACCTGCTCCGTCAATGAGCCACAAAAAATCGTACCTGCCCAAATGATCGAACTGGCCGACACGTTGCTGGCAATGAAAGGTTCCCTGATCATCGGCGGACGCGGCATTGAATCGGTCCCCCTGCCGGATCGCCCCAATGTGTACCGCGCTCCCTCGATGGGCGAACTGGTCGCCTTCGCCCGTGGCAAACTGGCAGCGATGAATACCAACCCATGATGTCAAAAATCTGATGCATGACATCGGCCGCGATGACTTGAATCGCTCCACCCAAAAATAAAAAAGTATTTGAATACACCGCGGGTTGCCACCCGCGGCTATGCGGACAATAACCGTTCTTCATAGCCGTGGGTGGCAACCCGCGGTGATCAATTTGGGTAAGCTGACGAAATCACCACTTCACCACTTCACCACTTCACTACTTCACCACATCACCAAATACCCGATCAATTCTCATCGCGTTCATCAGGTTGTAATGCCCTGCTGCCGGGTAATGCGTTACTGTCTTCCACCGGAATAATAAAAGCAGGGGTATCAGGGGCTTCGGTCCAATCTTCCGCATTGGACAGGTTCAAAGTGCTGGCTGCGGTCTTGCGGTAACCCAGTTTGCGAATCACTTCCAACACCTGCGTCCAGGTCGGATAGGGCACCTGATTCACACGCTTGTAGGCATCGATGGCTGCCACGAACAAAAACTGTTCGGGCGTCATCTGTCCCTCTTCCGCACTGCGTACAAAGTCAGTACGTCGTCGCCCCGGACCACGCCGACGTTCCAAGCCCGTCCCATTGACCTGGTTGCGTCGATCCAGTACTTCACGACGATCGACTCCGCTGCGTCGCTCCACCATCGGCTGACCGTTGTTGCCAACAGGTAACGGGGCAGGTTGGGGCGTTGCGGTGGCCGTCAGAGTCGATTCGTTCACGGCGGTGGGCTTACTCATACACCGGCTCCTTCAAGGGGTGACGCAACATCACGCGCCACGAGCCGGGGATACCGGGTAAACCGGGGCCGGAGGGCGCTTAGCGCTCAGGTTCATCTTCGACGACTTGATCGTCCTCGTCATCGCCCAAAGCGTCGTCTTCCATGTCATCGTCTTCGAACTCTTCGTCCTCTTCATCGTCGAAAAGTTCTTCGTCCTCGTCCCACTCCTCGTCGTCGTCATCTTCTTCATCGTCAAAAAAGTCGTCCTCCTCAAACTCCTCATCGCGTGCCGCTGCCTGGAAGTTCAGCCAGGTCGGCTCCTCTTGCGTCACAACCGTTACCGTCGTCACCATCGTCATAGTCGCCATGGTTGGGTCTCCCAATCTTGATCCTGTTTTTCATCACCCCAAACAATCATTCATGCTTACGTCAGACAACATCTTTCGGCTCATCCTTCTCCAACAAAACAAATTCCGTGGCTCAAAACAATCTGAGCGGTTACACTATCGACCGAATATGGTTTGTCAATGCCGATTTTGGGGTTTGTGAAAATTGTTTTGGAGTCGCCCGCCCATGCCACCGACCTTGGCCGTCCCACAACCGCAATGGAACCCACTGGAAGCCGTCGCCGCCTGGGCACTGCCGGGCCTGGGTCACCTGCTGCTGGGGCAGAAAAAACGCGGCCTGATCATCGGTTTGACCATTTTAGGCCTCTGGTTGTCCGGCCTGCTGGTCGGCGGCATTTACGTGGTGGACCGTCGCGCCCCGATGGACCCGCTGGACCGCCAGGCGCAGGCTGGGCTGAACCTCTGGTTCCTTGGTCAGGCCATGCTAGGCCCATCGCTGGTCGTTGAATGGGGTCGCTCCAAACTACCCGTCGCCGGCATCACCGACAGCAACCCGTCCCTGGCCTACGAACCCAGCTTCGGCAGGGCGCATGAACAAGGCACGCTTTTCACCGCCCTGGCCGGCCTGCTCAATCTGCTGGCGGTGCTGGATGTGGCCTATTGCGACCGCAAAGCACGAAGGGAAACGCGGTCATGAAGTGGCCAAGTGGTCAAGTAGCCGAGTGGTCAAGTGCAGAAACCAAGCCAAGGACGAGGAACGCAGTGACGAGGACTTGGGTATTTGATGAAGTGGTCAAGGCATAAATTTCGAATTTCGGATTTCGAATTTGAAGACAAGCCGGGAGCGAAGCCGACCGCCCCGGGGAGGCTGAGGGCCAGGGTATTCGGCGAAGTGACCAAGTAATCTAGCGGCAGAACCCAACGGAAAACCATGCATGCCTTTTAGCCCGCTCATTCTCGCCTTGCGACCGTTCCTCGAACCCTTGCCCATCGATACCTATTGGCTGCTGCTCATGCTGCCCTTATCGGCGGCGGTGGCCATCGTTTACAAAGCCATCAAACTCGATGACCTTGCACAATTGCCCCGGGCCGCCGCCCTGCTGACCGCACAAATCATTTTTTTCATGGCCCTGGCCGCCGGGGTGCTTTGGGTCATCACCGAAATCGCGTGAACCAATCGGCTGACCAATGACCTATTCAGAAAGATTCAACACAGAGGGCACAGAGGCACAGAGATGAATGGGGCTGGTAACTGGGGGCTAGGTGCTGGGAAGACCAACCCCATCCACACGTTTGCCCAGCTCCCAGCCACTAGCCCCCAGTGACTGTTTACCTTGCTGGCCAAACTTTCCAACATTGGATAAATCCGAAATTCAAAATTCGAAATTCCGCCATGAAACACCTGCTCGCACAACTGATAAGCGGCCAAAGCCTGACACAAGCCCAGGCCGAGGAAGCCTTCGAACTCATCATGACCGGCCAGGCCAGCCCGGCGCAGGTCGGGGCTTTGCTCGCCATCATGTCCGCCCGTGGCCCGACGGAAGATGAACTGGTCGGTGCTGCCCTGGTCATGCGACACAAAGTCGTTCCCGTGAAAGTGCCCGACGGCCTGGTCGCCATCGACACCTGTGGCACCGGCGGCACCCATTCACCGACCTTCAATATTTCCACCACCGCGGGCCTCATCGCTGCCGCAGCCGGTCGCAAACTCGGCCTGTGCGTCGCCAAGCATGGCAATCGCTCGGTCACCAGCGTCACCGGCTCCAGTCAGGTGCTCGAAACCCTGGGCATGAAATTGATGGTTGCCCCCGATGTGCTGACCCGTTGCCTGGACGAAGCGGGTTTTTGTTTTTGTTTTGCCCCGGCTCACCACCCAGCCATGAAACATGCAGGCCCGATTCGAGCTGAGCTGGGGTTTCGCACCCTGTTCAACCTCGTCGGACCATTGACCAACCCCGCTTGGGTGAGTTGTCAGATGATGGGGGTTTACTCGGCTTCGCTCACCGAACTGATCGCACGGGTGTTGCAACGACTAGGTACCCAGCGAGCCATGATATTGCACAGCACACTTCCGGCCAGCCTCGGCAGCGGGGCGCTGGGCGAGTTGACTCCGATCAGTGTCGCCCGTTGCTCACACTTTTCCCCCGGTCAGCTTTTGCACACCGATACACTGCCACCACAACCGGGCATCGATGCACACGCATGGTTGCAGGCAGTCAAGGTCGATTCACCCCAGGCCAGTGCGCAAAAGGTGATGTCGATTTTGCAAGGGGAACAAGGCCTGGCGCGACAGACGGCTGAACTCAACGCGGCAGCAGCATTGATGGTGGGCGGTGTCGTTCAAAGTATCGATGCCGGGTTACCTTTGGTGCGTGAAGCCATCGACAAGGGTGATGCCAAAAAAGTGCTCGAAACGGTGATCGCGATCAGTCAATATTGAAGTGGCCGAGTGGCCGAGTGGCCAAGTGGTCGAGTGCAGAAAACCAAACCGGGAACG
>CAYRTH010000166.1:0-6471 GCA_964427135.1 uncultured Phycisphaeraceae bacterium | reverse complement strand
AGCGCATGTTGCAGCAGTCGGTCGATGCGCTCTTTGACAACGGCCGTTGCCGTCGGCCGGTGCTGGGGTCATCCAATCGTCCGCTCAAATCATTGACGGACATGATCAAGGGCAAGCAAGGCCGATTCCGTGAAAACCTGCTGGGCAAGCGCGTTGATTACTCGGCTCGTTCGGTGATCGTGGTCGGGCCGGAACTCAAATTGAATCAGTGCGGTCTGCCCAAAAAGATTGCGCTGGAACTGTTTCAGCCGTTCATCATCCGCAAGCTCAAAGAGCATGGCTATGCCGACACGATCAAGTCCGCCAAGAAGATGATCGAGCGTCGGGACACGGAAGTGTGGGATATTTTGGAAGAAGTGATTTATCAGCACCCGGTGCTTTTGAATCGCGCCCCGACGCTGCACCGCATGGGTATTCAGGCATTCGAACCGGTGTTGGTGGAAGGCAACGCGATCAAAATTCACCCGCTGGTCTGCTCGGGCTTCAACGCCGACTTCGACGGCGACCAGATGGCCGTCCACCTGCCCTTGTCGGTTGAGGCACAGGCTGAGGCACACATTCTGATGTTGTCCACGCACAACATTTTCAGCCCCTCCAACGGCGCCCCGATCATCAGCCCGGCGCAGGACATCGTTTACGGCGTGTACTACATCACGTCCATGCTCGAAGGCCCCGGTGAACAACTGGCCAAGGAATTGGTCAACCGTTCCGGCGAACTGTCGGCGGAAATGGTCAAGGCCATGCGGCAGTACCCCTGCTTCAAGGACCCCCATGAAGCATTGCTGGCCTACGACATGAAGAAGATCGGCATTCATCAGCCCATCGTGGTGAAACTGCCGGAAGGCCAGTACATCGACATGGTGCTGGAGCAGAAGGCTGCACCGGTGCCCATGCCCGAAATACGGCGCATCGTCACGACTGTCGGTCGTTTGATGTTCAATGAAATTTTGGTGCACGGCCTGCCCTATTACAACTGCGCCCTGGGCAGGAAGGGTTGCGCCCGGGTGATCGATGACACCTACGCCCGTTGTGGTCGGCCCGACACGATCAACCTGTTGGACCTGCTCAAGGAGACCGGCTTCAAGCGGGCCACGCTCAGCGGCATGAGCTTTGGCATCACCGATTTGCGCATCCCGGTTCGCAAACAGGAAATCATCAACGACACGCAGAAGAAGGTGGACCGCATCGAACGCGCGTTTGAAGCCGGTGCGATCACCGAACAGGAACGTTACAACCAGTTGCTGGACTTGTGGACGCACTGCCGAGAAGAAGTGACCCGTGAAGTGCTCAAGGAATTGAAGACCGACCGTCGTGATGCGGAAGGTCGGCCGTTGCCGCCGGATCACAAAACCGGCAAGCTGTACCTCAACCCGGCGTACCTGGAAGTGGAATCGGGGGCACGCGGTTCGATCGGTCAGTTGTCACAGTTGTGCGGCATGCGTGGTTTGATGGCCAAGCCGTCGGGTGAACTGATTGAAACCCCGATTCGCGCCAACGCCCGTGAAGGCATGACCGTGCTGGAATACTTCACCAGCACACACGGGGCACGCAAGGGCTTGGCGGACACCGCGCTCAAAACCGCTGACTCAGGTTACCTCACCCGCAAACTGGCGGACGTGGCACAAAACGTGTTCGTGGCCCAGCACGATTGCAAGACCAAACAGGGCATCCCCAAACGCGCCTTGTACAAGGGCGAGGAAATTGATGTGCCCCTGCGTGATGCCATCATCGGTCGCACGGCACGCGAGACGATCGCCAACCCGATCACCGATGAAATCATCGTCAAGGAAAACCAGATCATCACAATGGAAGCGGCGCGCAAGATCGAGGCGCTGGGCATCGACAGTGTGATGGTGCGTTCGCCTCTGACCTGTGAAGCCGACCAGGGCATTTGTGCCCTGTGTTACGGACAGGACATGAGCACCGGCCGACTGGTCGAACAGGGCCTGGCGGTGGGTATCGTGGCCGCCCAGTCGATTGGTGAACCCGGAACGCAGCTCACGATGCGCACGTTCCATACCGGTGGCGTCGGACAACGCATGTTGGTGGAAACCGATTATCGCGCTCAGCACGCCGGGGTGGTGGACCTGCGCGACTGTTCCGAGGTTCCCACCAAGGACGACGATGGCAACAACTGTCTGGTGGCACTGAAGCGCAACGGCGAAATCATCGTCAACGACGCCAAGGGCCGGGAACTGGAAAAATACAAGGTCCAGTACGGCGCGTTCATCATGGTGACCAAGGGCCAGGAAGTGAAAAAGGGCCAGTCACTGGTCAAGTGGGACCCGCACCGCACACCGATTCTGGCTGAGAAAGCCGGCAAGGTGAAGTTCGTCGATATCAAGCTGGGCGAAACGGTGCGACCTGAAACCGAGAACGCCGCGGTCAAGGGCAAGAAGGGTGCGACCACGACCGATCAGTCGCTGGTGGTGATCGAACACAAGGGCGACCTGCATCCTCAGATCGTGATCGAAGATCAGGCTGGCAAGATTTTGGACTTCCACTACCTGCCTGCCAAGGCTCGTATTGAGGTCGAGGAAGGTCAGTTGGTGGAAGCCGGTCAGATGTTGGCACGTCAGCCGCGGGAAGTGAAGAGTTCCGCCGACATCGTGGGTGGTCTGCCCCGGGTGACGGAAGTGTTCGAAGGCCGTAAGCCGCGTGATCCGTCGGTGCTGGCGGAAATTTCCGGCAACGTGGAAATACGTTCCGACAAGCGTCGCGGCAAGATGACGATCATCGTCAAGGCTGAGGGCGGCCTGGAACAGGAACATCACGTGCCGCAGGATAAACACCTGCTGGTGCACACGGGTGATTTCGTACAGGCCGGCGACCCGCTGATTGAAGGGCCGATGATCCCGCATGACATTCTGCGCATCAAGGGCGAGGAAGCATTGTTCAGCTACCTGCTCGAAGAGGTGCAGAACGTGTACCGTGCGGTAGGTGTGACCATCAACGACAAGCACATTGAGATTATTCTCTCGCAGATGTTGCACAAGATTCGCCTGGAAAACCCCGGCGATACAGACCTGCTTCCTTACGAAGTGGTGGACAAGCTCAAGTTCCGAGCCGCCAACCAGAAGGTCGAGTCGATTGTGCGTGTCAAGGATCCGGGCGACACCGGCTATGCGATCGGGCAGGTGGTCAGCAAGGTTGAGTTGCGTGAAGCCAATGCCAAGGCCGAGGCCGAGGGCAAGCAAAAATCAACCGCCCTCAAGTGCCGACCGGCCACGGGACGCACCCTGCTTTTGGGGATTACCAAGGCGTCGCTGCAAAGCGAATCGTTCCTGTCGGGCGCTTCGTTCCAGGAAACGACCAAGGTGCTCACCGAAGCGGCTCTGGCGGGCAAGTCGGACACGCTCGAAGGGCTGAAGGAAAACGTGCTGCTGGGTCACCTGATCCCGGCGGGTACGGGTTACTGGGCCTACACACACATGAATGTGCGCAAGCTGGCCGAACCGATAGCCACCGAGGCGGTGAGCAAGGAAGACGAACTGCGTCATGCGGCCCAACTGGCCGAGGCGGCCGGTGCCGAGCGGCGTGAGGAAATCACCACCACGGTGGGCGAATCGCGCCTGGTGGCGCAGTTGCTGGGTGAACTGGAAAACGGCATGAACAAGCCGGCGAAGGAATGATGCGGAAGTGGTCAAGTGGTCAAGTGGCCAAGTGAAATGATGTTTTCATAGCCGCGGGTGGTAGCCCGCGGTTTTTTATGGTTGTAGCCCAGCCGCCCTCGGCTGGGTCGGCCACCCTTGGTCACCACACCGCCGGGGGCGGCGGTGCCACACTTTGTGATTGATCGACAAACCATCCTGATCTTCGTGCAGGGCCACGAAGATCAGGCGTGAATCATCACTCAATCAACCCATGACCCCATCATCCAATCACATCATCACCGTTTGCGGGTGTATCATTGCAACATGGACCGCGAAACACGCTACAACCTTTGGTTTCTGATTGTCATCGTCATCATTCTGGCACCGGGGGCGGTGATTTTGGTGCGTAAAAAACTCGACCCGGCGGCCAAGCCGATGTATCTGCCCGATGCGATGCCCCGGCAGGCGGCGTACAACGATGCGATGCAGACCAACCCACGGCTGGAACGAGCGGTGCCGCCCATGACCGGGCAGTGGGTGATGCAGTTGGCGCAGCAACATTGGCCGAGGGTGAAAATGGTCGGCCCTGAAAAGTGGTACGAGGGTTTGGCTTCGACGCGGCGGTATTTTGAAGTGGTGGTTTCAGCCGTCGATGCACAGGGGGTTTTGCGTTTGGGGATCGTCACGTGGGACCCGGCCATGACGGGTCAGCCGTCGGCCTTGCGGTTTGCGGTGGACGGTGAGCCGATGAAGGTATCGGTGTTCAACACCTATGCAGTGCCCAAAGATGTGCGCAAGGAATTGCAGGGTTTTCGGTTTGTAAATCCGCCCTTGAAGGTGGGGTGGGTGGAATTGAGTGGTGAAACCGCGTGGCAGGCGGGGGTGATCGATGATGAGTCGGCAGGGTCAAAGACCGCGCAACTGACGGTGGAAGCGATGGGCGAAGGTCGCAGGCAGTGGGGCGATAGCGTGGGTGTGCCGGTGAAGTGATGGATGGTCATCGGTTTGGGTGGCTGTGGTACGTCTGCGTACCACAGAAAACAAGCTGTGGTCATTCGAAGACGCCTGCCCTCAGGCACCCGGCGTGCATGTTGGGAACGTCGTCAAATCACCCAGTGACAAAGAATACCCGAGTCCTCAGCCTATCGGCTTCGTCCTCGGCTTGGTTCTCTTAAATTCGAAATCCGAAATTCGACATTCGAAATCTTCAACTTCACGACACGCTTTCGACCTGGGCTTCCCACGAGCCCTCGACGAAGCCCACGAGCTTGCGGCTGCGTACCGGGTGTTGAAGTTTGCGCAGGGCCTTGGCTTCGACCTGACGCACTCGTTCGCGGGTGACCTTAAAAATGCGGCCGACTTCCTCGAGTGTGTAGGTGTAGCCATCGCCGATGCCATAGCGCAGTTTGATGATTTCGCGTTCACGATAGGTCAGCGTTTTGAGCACCTGTTCGATGCGTGAACGCAGCATTTCATGGGCCGCGGTCTGCGTCGGGTTCTCGGCGGACTCGTCTTCGATGAAGTCGCCAAAGTAGCTGTCTTCGCTTTCGCCGACGGGGCGGTCCAGCGAAATCGGGTGACGACTGATTTTCATCACCCGGCGAACCTCGCCCACCGGCATGCGCGCCTTTTCGGAAATTTCCTCAATGGTCGGTTCACGGCCAAGGTCTTGCAGCAAATGCTTGGCGATGTTGCGCAGCTTGCTCATGGTTTCGATCATGTGCACCGGGATGCGGATGGTGCGGGTGATGGCCTGGCGAATCCACCAGGTGGCGTAGGTGGAAAATTTGTATCCGCGTTTGTATTCGTATTTGTCCACGGCACGCATCAGGCCGGTGTTGCCTTCCTGAATGATGTCCAGGAACGACAGGCCGCGATTGCGATATTTTTTGGCGATGGATACCACGAGGCGCAGGTTGCCGCCGGACAGATCGCGCTTGGCTTTTTCGTACTCGTCGAAAACGATGGTGATATCCTTGACGCGGGCGACCAATTCTTCGGGTTCTTCGAGCACCAGGGAACGCATGCCGGCCAGTTCATCGCGCATGACCGAGACATCTTCGGGGTCCATGCTGTCGGGGTTTTCGTCGTAGGTGGCGATGAGCCGGCGCAGTTCCATCATTTTGTCACGAATGGCGCGCAGCTTTTTGAGCTGGGGTTGAATCTTGCTGGTGCGCAGGGACAGTTCTTCGATCAGCGTGGCCATCTTGCGCTGACGCGAGCGGATCAAAAAGCGCAGTTGCTTGATTTCATCGGCATGTTTGTTTTTGCCGGCTTTGCGCAATTCGTCGAGTTTGAGCCAGTCGTTTTTGTTGAGGTCCAGCAGCTTGCGCACGGTTTTTAAGTTTTCGGGAATCCGCGTGGCAATTCTGTTTTTGGCGTCTTCCTCGGCAGTGCTGATGCGCATGGTGCGGTCAAAGGGCAGATCGCCATCGTTGACCATTTCCAGAATTTCCACCATGGCGATGATGGTGTGATCATTTTCCAGCACCTTGCGTCGGAAAATCATCCGCGTGGTCTCGATTTTTTTCGCCAGGTAGATTTCCTGCTCGCGGGTGAGCAGGCTGATTTCGCCCATCTGCGTCAGGTACATGCGCACCGGATCGTCGATGCGCTCGGCGCTGACGGCGCGCTCGAACGGCGGCTCGGGCGCGTCGAGCATGTCTTCCGGCAGGGGCCCGCCGCCGCTCTTGACGCTGCTCTCTTCCTCGCGGTCGAGCAGTTCCGTGCCCGCCGCGTCCTCTTCGTCGAGCACGTCGACGCCGGCGTCCTCCAGCGCGACGAAGATCTGGTCCATCTTGTCCGGAGGTACGAACTGGTCCTCCAGGAGCTTGTTCATCTCCTGGTAGGTCAGGTAGCCGCGGCGATTGCCCTCGTC
>CAYRTH010000165.1:0-6642 GCA_964427135.1 uncultured Phycisphaeraceae bacterium | reverse complement strand
CGGGGGGACTCGGCCACCCTCTCCCGGAGGGAGAGGGGGTCAGAAAAATACGCGAATTGCTCTAACCGCCGGCGCCGACGCAAAGCGTCCGCGCTAAACAAAGGCAAAAACAACCACTGGACCACTGGGCCACTTTTTTGAATACCCGAGCCCTGGGCCTCCCCCGGGGGTCGGCTTGGTCCTCGGCTTGGCTTTTTCACTTGGCCACTTGGCCACTCGACCACTTCATTTTTCATCCCTGATCCCGAAAATCACTGGGGCTGTGGCCGACGATACGGTGGAAGGTGCTGGTGAAGTGCCCGTGGCTGGAAAACCCGGTTTTTTGCGCGATCTGACCGATGGGCAGTCCGCCTTTACGTAGCAGCCACTTGGCGACCTGCAGTTGTTTTTTCTGCAGGTAGATTTTCGGGCTGATGCCCACCTGCCTGGTGAACAGACGGTGGAAGTGGAACGGGCTGATGTGCACGATGCGGGCGATGTCCGCCAGGCTCGGTGCCTGGGCAAAGTGTTCGTGAATGTACGCCAGGGCACGGGCCACGCGATCATCCTTGAGCAGGCCCACCGCCGGTAAATCATCCTGTTCCAGCGGGCGCAATTCCAAATGCAAATGCAAGGCTCGCGGGTCGTCCACCGCCCGACTGCGTCGCAGCACCACCCACCCGGGCTGCCCCCCCAGCGAAAGCACCAGGTCATAGCTGGTCTGATCATGCAGGTTGGGGTAACGCTGTTCCAATATCTGTGGCAAACCCTGCAACCACTCGCCCAGCATCTGCGGTTGTTGCAACAGTTGCATCTGCGTTTGCAGGTCCGCCACGAGCAACCGTTGATCGTGACCCAGCAATAACTGGCGCAACCCCGGCTCACTGGGCTGGGCAAAACGCATCATCCAATGGCGCAGATACAACGAAAGCATTTGCTGCTCGGTCAGCGTCAACGCGCTTTGCCTTCGCGTCACCAGCAACCACCAAAAGCGCTTACCCGTTATCGATTCAGGCAACGCCAATGCCACGGCATGTGACCCGCTGGCCACCAAACTCGAAGCCTGTTCGCTTTTCCCCGGCTCATCAACCGCACAACCCCCACGCATGGCTGCACGCAACAGTCGGTCGTCGGCAGCCTGGTGCTGGAACCATTGATGCCAATCATGCCCCGGCCAACCATGCGCCATCAGCAGTTCATCGGGCTGGGGCATCTGACTGTGCAGACACCCCAGCGCCATCTGATCCCACGGCAGCGCGCGACGCAGCGATTCAAGGATCGGCGCTGCGGGGCTGGTCCAGGGATCACCCAGGGAAAGGGTCGAACGTTGTGGAGTCGTCATAGGCCTTCCAAGTCCCCCCGGTCCGGGACGGGCCCCGGAAACAGGTTTGGGTCGGCCCCTCACCTCATGCCACGGAATCATAGGTTTGGGGAGGTCCGTCGTCGCTGCTATTGGCTATTTATTTGCAGGTTTGCTCCACCCCGGAGCAGGGTTATAACGGTCCGGCATCCCCGGCAGGTTGCTCAATCCAGGCAAGCAGCCGCCCATCCTCGGTCCCACGACAGTCGATATGTGCCATGAAAAAACGCTTGCGATAACGCCAAAACAACGGCCAAATGACCTGGCGATCCGTTTGCGGAATCGGCAGTTGAGTGATGCTTTCGACGGCATGCCACTCCAGCGTGCCTTCCTCAAACGTGGTGCGCTCCAGTTGCACCGGTCGTCGCACTTCGTACAAAAACATCAGCCAATGCGTCTGCCCCTGATACGCGGTTTCGGACACGATGCCCGTCAGGTGCAGGTCAGCCGTCGGCACGATCAAGCCGGTCTCTTCCTCTATTTCCCGCAGCGCACAGGCAGTCGGGCTTTCACCCTCGGCTTGTTCGAGCTTGCCGCCGATGGGCGAATACAAATCAACATTCGGCTCCTTCCGCCGATGCAGTAACAACACCCGTCCCTGATCATCGAACAGGTAACAGAGCACCGCGATTTTGTACGGAATGGTGGCCGGGGGGAGGGACATCAGGGGATAAGGTTATCCCTGATCTTTTGAAAAGCAAGCCAAAAAAACAATCTTGCACCAACAAGGTTCTCTGAATGTCTCTGCACGCCTGATCTTGTCGGTCCGCCGACAAGATCATGATGGTTTTTTTCAAATAACAATGCTTCGAGCAATTCGCGTAATTGTTTGATCATGCGCCGCGCCTATTCTGCCCCCTCTCCCCCCGGGAGAGTAGGAGTGCTCGCTTCGCTCACATGAGGGTGAGGGCGTACCTTGATTTTGACAAATCTTTATTTCATGACTTTTTCAACATCGGCCCTCACCCGGCCTCGATGACTTGGCCACCCTCTCCCGCGAGGAGAGGGATTTTTCAGAAACATCAAATAACATTGATTAAGGTGTGACGAAAAAAAGAATCCTGATCTCCGTCAAAGTCGACGAAGATCAGGCGTGGGGCTTTGCACTTGACCACTCGGCCACTCGGCCACTTGACCACTTCCGGTTTCATCCCCCCATCGCCTGCAACTGTTCACCCACCAGGGCCAATTCCTTTTCCGCTTGCGCCAACTGGTCCTTGGTCTGTTGCACGAGCGCCGGCGGGGCACGATCGACATAGCTGGGGTTTTTCAGTCTGCCTTGCAAATTGGCGATCGACTTTTGCAACTCCGTCTGACGCTTTTGCAGGCGTTCTTTTTCCGCATCCGCCTGCACCAGCCCATGCAAATAAATTTCGACTTCCGCTGCGCGCACCGCTGCCGCATCGTTGGGCTTTTCCACCTTGGGGCCGATCTCGCCGCAAACCACATTCGCCAGGGTTTGGGTAATGTCACGGTGCGGCAAAAGTTTTTGCGCGATGGCGGGCGGGGCCTTGGCACTGATTTCCACCTTCTGCCTGGGTGGCACCTTGTACTGGGTCCGTACCTGTCGAATCGCCACAATCGCCTCACGCACCAGTTCAAAATCGCCCTGCGCTTTTTCATCCGCAAACCGTGCGAACGTTTCCGCCCCAGGCCAATCGGCATGAATCAATAAGGGCGATGGTTTCAAGGTCAATTGCAGTTGTTGCTGAATCAGCCCAGCCCGATCGGGGAACACCGTGTTCAAATGCGCCCACAACGTTTCGCTCAAAAACGGCATCACCGGATGCATCAACCGAAGCGACGTATCCAAACTGGCCAGCAATACCGCCCGCTGCGTGGTGTTTTGGGCCACAGTGGGCTTGATCGCTTCGATGTACCAGTCGCACAGGTCGCGCCAGAAAAAGTCGTACAACCCTTGCGCATAGCGCGAAAATTCGTATTGTTCCAGCGCACTTTGCGACTCGCGGACCAACTGCGCCAAACGCGCCAAAATCCATTGATCCACCAGACAAAGCCCAGTTGCGTAAAGCCCAGGCGTTTCCGGGGGGGCCATGCTTGGGCGTTGTTCCGCTGGCTCCACTTTCACCGCGTTTTGTTCGAGCACGCCCAGCGCAAACCGTGTCGCGTTCCAAATTTTGTTGGAAAAGTTACGACCCAGATCAAACTTGGGCGAACTGTTGCGACCCGTGGCTGCGTCCTTCACCACCGGCATGCGCAGATCCTGCGTCTGCGTCGTCATCTGTGCCAGCGTAAACCGCAAGGCGTCGGCTCCGTGACTGGCGATAATGTCCAGCGGGTCCACCCCGTTGCCCAGCGACTTACTCATCTTGCGACCTTCACCATCCTGAATCATCGCGTGTACAAACACATCCTCAAACGGCAGACACCCGCGAAAATATAAATTGAACATCACCATCCGCGACACCCACAACGTGATGATTTCACGGGCCGTGCACAGTGTTGATGAGGGGTTCCAGTGTTGCAAAGCTGGGTTGCCGTTTTCATTGGGCCAACCCAGTGTCGAAATCGGCCACAGCGCGGAACTGAACCAGGTGTCCAGCACATCCGGGTCCTGCACGAACCCTGCCGCTTCCAATTTTTGGATCAACACCGGGTCGTCATGCCGCAAACAAACATAGGTGGTGTCATGAATCACCTGCACCGCCAGGTTCTGCTTGTCTTGTTCCGACACTTGACCACTTGGCCACTCGGCCACTTGGCCACTTTTTGCCCACACCGGAATCCGATGCCCCCACCAAAGTTGCCTGCTGATGCACCAATCCCGAATATTTTCATGCCACGCGGCAAACGTCCGCTCATACCGATCGGGGATGAGACGTAGTTTCCCCGGGAGGTGCTCTGAACGAGCCGCGACCGTGAGGGAGCGGTTCTGGTCTGACGAGCCGCGACCGTCAGGGAGCGGTGTCTTGCTTTCTGCATACGAGCCGTGACCGACCCCTGTTTGAGGAAGCGGTAGTATTTTTGACCCTTCGATATCTCCGCCCTCTTGCGAGTTCACATATTCACATGCCGCGAGGATCGATGCTTCATCGTTGAGGTAACGTGTGCTTCCGTGGCGTGTCCATAGCTGGGTATTTTCTGTAATCAATCTTTGCGCACGAAGCTCGCGCGTGGCATACGCCTTGAAATCAATCATGATGCGTTCCGGGGCCGTGTCTCCCCGAACCACCACATGAACGTGATTGCTGCGAACCTGGCCCGTCACAAGCGACCACTGCCGATGTTCGCATACCTTGGCAATGACCTGCCCGACGACTTGTCGTTGCTGGGCATCCAACTTCATCATCGGGTGTTTGAGTTGTTGAAATTCTTTTTCTTCACGTTCCCGATCTTCCGACAAATATGGGGTCCCCGAATCATTGTGCAACCGATCCACGGAACCGCGTGTATCGCCATGCAACCATGAGCCGTAGGTGCTGAAGGTAATCAAATAGGTGTTGGAGGATTCCAAGCCGGACCGCTCCCTCACGGTCGCGGCTCGTGAATCAACCACTCCCTCACGCCCCCCGGGGTCACGGCTCGTAAAACCCTGCGCTAGCGCTCGCAGCGCCAACCCTGCCAACGAGTTTTGGGGGATCGCGGACCCTTGGCACACACCCCCAGCCGGGGCGCTCACTTGCTGCTCGGTCCCGAAGTCCTTGTCCACGTCCACATACCACTGATCGCTCAAATACGGCTCGATCGGGGCGTGACTGCGATAACTATGCCCCACACTATGCCGATAGGGTTTGACTTCTTCCAGCAGGGCCTGTTCCTCAAACCATTTCACCACTTTCTTGCGTGCTGCGTAACGGTCCAACCCGAGCAATTCATGCGCAAAGGCATCGACGGTGGTTGCGTGATGAGCGCCGCGACTGGTTGCATCCTGTTTGTCTGTGTTAGCGCCACGACTGTTTGCGTCGGACCATTCCCCTTCCGGCCAACCGTGGTCGCGGGAAATTTTGGCATCGGGGGAAAGCACATTGATCACCGGCAGGTTGTGTCGCTGACCGATCAACCAATCGTTTTCATCGTGGGCTGGGGTCACTTTCAAAAACCCGGTGGCGAACTGGGCCTTGGGGTCTTTTTCATCACCGCCCATGCTCACGGGCAGCACGACATAGTCATCTTCAATGATGGGCACGATGCGGTTGACGATCGGCAAGCGCACGAACCTGCCGCGCAGTTGCGGGGCACGCGGGTCTTTGGGGTTGATGGCCACGGCTGTGTCACCGAGCATCGTCTCCGGCCGGGTCGTTGCAACGGTGATGAAAGAAGTGGTCAAGTGGTCGCGTGGTCGAGTGGTCGAGTGGTTAGCGCCGCGACTTGTCGCGTCTTTTTCCGCCACTTGACCGCCCCCTCTCCCTTCGGGAGAGGGCTGGGGTGAGGGCGTGTCTTTGGCTTGACCACTTCCGGAAATACCCGGGCCCTCGGCTTGCCAGCCTCGTTCCCGGCTTGGTTCTGTCACTCGACCACTTTGATCCACGACCTCGTATTTCAGGTAATAGAAAAACCCATCGACCTCCTCCATTTCCACTTCATCATCCGCCAGCGCCGTCTGCGTCACCGGGTCCCAGTTCACCAGGCGTTTGCCCCGGTAAATCAGCCCATCCTTGAACAACCGGAAGAACGCCTCGCGCACCGCCTTGGCGCAGATGTCATCCATGGTGAAACGCTGGCGCTCAAAATCGCACGAGCAGCCCATCATTTTCAATTGGTGCGTAATCGTCGCTTCGTACTCGTCCTTCCAGGCTTGAATCAACTTGACGAATTCATCGCGCTGAAAATCGGTCCGCCGTTTGCCCTGCTCGGCCAGCACGCGTTTTTCGACCACGGTTTGGGTGGCGATGCCCGCATGGTCGGTGCCCGGTATCCAAACCGTGTTGTCGCCCATCATGCGATGCCAGCGAATCAGTATGTCCTGCAAGGTGTTGTTGAGCGCATGACCCAGGTGCAGTTGCGCGGTGACATTGGGCGGCGGAATGACAATCACATACGGCTTTTTGTCCGGCTGCGGTTGGGCGGCAAAGGCGCGCTCTTGGTTCCAGCGTTCCAGTACCTGCGGTTCGATCTGTGAAGGTTGATACGTTTTGGCCAGTTCTGGCATGGTATTTCTCGATAATGATGTTGCAAGCGCAGCTTATCAGTGTACGGTTCTATGCCGGGGCAACAAGCATGGGTATCCGCCGAGTTTTTTGCATCATGCATCCGCAATCACTATTGCAAACACAATAAGTGACGCCGAGCCCTTCAGGGCCGGATGGCTGCTTCTGTGAATATCCGGGGCTAAAGCCCTCGGC
>CAYRTH010000164.1:0-6671 GCA_964427135.1 uncultured Phycisphaeraceae bacterium | reverse complement strand
TCAGGCGTGGAAGATGCAAAATCACCACTTCACCACTTCACAACTTCACCACTTCACCACTTCACCATTTCACCATTTCACCACTTAACCACTTAACCACTTAACCACTTCACCACTTCACTACTTCACCACATCACCCCATCACCATTTACCCCACCGTTGTGGGCGTGATGCGATTGCGTTGGCGTTGGGCCTGGTCCATTTGGGCACCGGTCGGGCTGGTGCCGGTCTGCATCATGCCGATGAAGCAGTCGAACAGGTAACGGGCATCGTGCGGGCCGGGGCTGGCTTCGGGGTGATACTGCACCGCGAAAATCGGCTGACTTTCATGCCGAAAACCTTCGAGCGTCTGATCGTTGAGGTTGATGTGCGTCGGTTCGCCGCCGACCTTGGCCAAACTTTGGGTATCGACGGCAAAACCATGATTCTGGCTGGTGATTTCCACCTTCATCGTGTGCATGTTCTGCACCGGCTGATTGCCGCCGCGATGACCGAACTTGAGCTTGTACGTCGTCGCACCCATCGCCAAACCCAGCAACTGATGCCCCAGGCAAATGCCGAAAATCGGCAACTGACCCAGCAACCCGCGCAACGCTTCGATCGTCGGCGTCACCGCAGCCGGGTCGCCCGGACCATTGGACACAAACAGTCCTTCGGGCTTGTGTTCCAAAATCTGTTCACGGGTTGCGTTGTAAGGGAGCACCGTCACATCACAACCACTGTCCACCAGGTTACGCAAAATGTTGTGCTTGGCGCCACAATCCAATGCCACCACACGATACCGTTTGGCGGGGGGGGGCACCTGCCCGTGAATCGGCGACCATTCGCCCAGGTGCTGGTCCCACTGCGTCGCTTTTTTGGGAGCGACCTGGGCCACGAGATTGCGACCGACCAGCCCGGGGGCATGACGTGCCGCAGCCACCAGGTCATCGTTGGATAAATCCTTTTCCGGGATCGTCGAAAGCACCCCATTGAGGGCACCGGCGATACGCAGTTTGCGGGTCAGGGCACGGGTGTCGATGCCGGTGATGCCGGTGACCTTTTGACTGGCCAGCCAGTCGGCCAGGGCGGAGGTGGAACGATAATTACTGGCAAGGTTGGCCAGTTCCCGTACGACGAACCCGGCCACGTGTGATTTGGTACTTTCCAGATCGCGCAGGTTGACGCCGTAGTTGCCGATCAGCGGGTAGGTCATGGTGACGATCTGCCCAGCGTACGACGGGTCGGTGAGTATTTCCTGATAGCCGGTCAGCGAGGTGTTGAAACAGACTTCGCCATCGATGGTCCGTGGCGAAAGATCGCCAAAGGCGGAACCGATAAAAACACTGCCGTCCTCCAAGGCCAGACGGGCGATGACAACAGGCGGGTTCGTGGGCATAGTCGGGTTATTATAACCACTCATGGATAATGGATGATGGATAATGGATGATGTTCAAGACCCTTTCACAAATGGCTTATTCTGCGCACAATCCTTGATTCATTCATCATTTCTGCTTGGCATGTTGGCCGCTTGATGCCTTGGCAGTACGACTTGACTGTGTTTTCTATCTCTGCGTACTCTGCGATCTCTGCGGTAAAAATTTGGTCGCAGCTGACAACCCGACTTGTCGGCCGGGCAGTGGCGGGGTAAGGTCGATCAGTATGAACTTTTTGGCGCATTTGCTGCTTGCGGGGGATGAGCCGGTGGCGCGGGCGGGGAGTTTGTACCCGGACCTGGCGCAGCCACGTGATCGGCGGAAGCTGGATCATTTGCCCGAATTGATGCAATGCGCCATCGCACAGCACCTGGCGATTGATGCGTTCACGGATTTACATCCGATCGTGGCCCGCAGCAAAGGTTATTTTCGTGGACCCGGCGCGATGGGCGGGCGATTGTCGGGGGTACTGGTGGATGTGTTTTACGATCACATACTGGCCCGCGACTGGGCACGATTTCATCCGCAACCGTTGCCTGCGTTCATCGCCGGGGTGCATGGTGATTTGCGGGCACAGGCACACCTGCTGCCTGCGAGCATGCGTTACCCGATGGATCGATTACTGGCGGAAGATTGGCTGAGCTGTTATGCAACGGTCGAGGGTATCGCGTATGTGCTGACACTCATGTCCGGGCGATTCACGCAGCGCTTGCATCGGCTGGTGACGATGCAGGATGCGGTGTTTGATTTGGTGAAACATGACACGGCCATCACCGCGGACTTTCACGCTTTTTTTCCGCTGGTGAAAGGTGCTTGTCCGTTGGAGATCAAGCCGAAGTGGTCGAGTGGCCAAGTGGTGAAGTGATGATTTAAAATCTTTCACGCCTGAGCTTGTTTGGCCGCAAACAAGCTCAGGATGGATTTCAAATGAATATGGATGTGAATATGTCATACAAAAAGAATCCTGATCTTCGTCGGACGACGAAGATCAGGCGTGGTAGCGACAAGTACGATCATGGTGCATGTCCGAATCGATGAAGGCGAAGATCAGGCGTGGTAAGACAGTCGATGATGCACTGGCAGACAAGCTGCCAGTGGCACACCCGGCTTGGTTCCGGCACTTGACCACTCGGCCACTTGACCCCTTCTGCAACTACGCCTTGACCACTTTGGCGCGGGGGTTTTTCATCGTCCCCAAAGCGTTGCGGGTGTCGATGACCAGTCTGGCGTGGTCGGCGACAGCCTGCCAGGCGATGGCCTTGTGATGCGTGGACACCACCACCGCATCATATTTACGCAGGTTGGCGGCGGTCAGCGGCACGCTCTTCATCCCCAGATCATACTTGCGCATGGCATGGGTCTGCGGCACATGCGGATCGTGGTAATCGACCTTTGCCCCCAGTTCACGATACTTTTCAATCAACTCAAAACTGGGGCTTTCGCGCACATCATCGACATCGGGCTTGTACGCCAACCCCAGCACCAATACCCGTGAGCCTTTGATCGCTTTGCCCTGATCGTTCAAGGCATGGACGGTGCGCTGGACGACATAATCGGGCATATGGTGATTCACTTCGCCTGCCAGTTCGATGAAGCGCGTGGGCATGCCGACTTCGCGGGCTTTCCAGGTAAGGTAAAACGGGTCGATCGGAATGCAGTGACCGCCCAGTCCGGGACCGGGGTAAAACGCCTGGAAACCAAAGGGCTTGGTCCCGGCTGCCTGGATCACTTCCCAAACATCGATGTCCATGGCTGTGAGCACCATTTTCATTTCATTCACCAGCGCGATGTTCACCGAGCGATAAATATTTTCCAGCAGCTTCGCAGCCTCGGCCACCTCGGCACTGGAAACGGGAATCACTTTGGCGATGGCGTGGCTGTAAAGCTCGGTCGCCAGTTGACCACTGATTTTGTCGATCCCGCCGACGAGTTTGGGGATGGTTTGCGTGGAAAAATCCTTGCGCCCGGGGTCTTCACGTTCGGGGGAAAATGCCAGAAAGAAATCATGGCCACACTTGTACCCGCGGGCTTCAAACCGGGGCAATAAAATTTCGCGCGTGGTGCGGGGGTAGGTGGTGGATTCCAGCACGATCAGCTGGCCGGGGCGAAGGGTTTTGGCGATGTCGTCTCCGGTGCGTTCGATGAAGGAAAGGTCGGGTTCCAGGTGTTTACCCAACGGTGTGGGGACGCAGATGATGATGGCATCGGCTTGGCGCAGGCGTGAAAAATCGGTGGTGGCTTCAAAGCCTTTGCCCCAGGCTTTGCTCATGTCGCGCACCCAGTCTTCGCCCAGGTGTTTGAGGTAGTTGACCCCTTTTTTGAGTTGCTGCATTTTGCGGGGGTCGATGTCAAAACCCAGCACCGGGAACCCGGCTTGAAAAAAGGCACGCAGCAGCGGCAGGCCGACGTAACCCAAACCGACAACGCCGACGACCGCTTTTTTTTGGGCGATTTTTTGCTTCAGGATCACGAGAGTACCCCAAGGGATGTATAAACCATGCGTGACGTAGCCCTGATATCGGCTAAATCAGCGCTGGAATATGAGATCAACCAAGAACCGCGGGTTTCCACCCGCGGCTATGAAGAATGGTGCCATATTTTGTAAGCCGACGGTCTTCACGCCTGAGCTTGCTTCTACGCAAGCAAGATCAGGATGGTATTTGATTGGTACCACTGATTTTCAATCCAAGAATCCTGATCTTCGTCAGACGACGAAGATCAGGCGTGGTGAGGAAAAAACAAACCCACGGGGTGAGCCGTGGGCTTGGTGCGTGAGTATGAAATTGTCGGTTGCGTTGTTTTTGTAAAGGTTGATTAGAGCGCCGAGTTGTCGGCTTCACCGGTGCGGACGCGGATGACTTTTTGAATCGGATAGACAAAGAGTTTGCCGTCGCCGACTTTGCCGCTGCGGGCGGAGCTGACGATGGCGTCGATGGCTTTGTCCAAATCCTCGGATTTGACCGCGATTTTGATCATGACCTTGGGCACAAAGCCCACGTCCATCCGCTGGCCTCGGTAGCGTTCGGTGTGACCCTTCTGCTTGCCAAAACCCTTGACTTCGATCGCGGTACAGCCGAGGATGCCCAGTCCGGCGAGCTTGGCTTTCACGCCATCCAGCGCCACGGGCCGAATGATGGCTTCAATCATGTGCATGGTGGAAACTCCAGAAAAATCTTGCTCGTTGAAAAATCAGGTTCATATTCCATCGGTCGAACACGTTGGTTGCAATCAGGGATTCATCATCAGGCTTCACGAATATGGTAGCTCTTGATGTAGGTCGGCTGGAAATCGGGGTAGGCAGCCATATCGTGCTCGCCCAGGTCCAGGCCTTCAAATTCTTCCTCCGGCGAGACGCGAATGCCCATCGTGGCCTTGAGGACGAACCAGAGGATACCGGTGAAGATCACGGTGAACGCACCGATGGCGACCACACCGATGATCTGCGAGATCAACTGAGGCATGCCAGCCTTGGCACCGAAGATGCCCACCGCCAGAGTACCCCAGATACCGCAGACCAAATGCACGCTGATGGCACCGACCGGATCGTCGATTTTGATTTTATCGAAGAAGAAGACACTGAACACGACGACGATGCCTGCGATCAGACCGATGATGACCGAGGTCAGCGGGCCCATCTGATCAGCACCTGCGGTGATGCCCACCAGGCCGGCCAGAATGCCGTTGAGTACCATGGAAAGATCGGGCTTGCCGGAGACCGTCCAGCTTGTGAGCATCGCACCTACCGCACCTGCAGCCGCTGCCAGACTGGTAGTGACCAGAGTCAGCGATACCAAGCCAGGGTCAGCCGAAAGCACTGAGCCGCCGTTGAACCCGAACCAGCCCAGCCACAGGAGGAAGACGCCGATGGTGGCCAGGGGCATGTTGTGTCCGGGAATGGGGTTGGACCCGCCATCTTTGGAATATTTGCCCAGACGGGGTCCGAGGATGATCGCGCCCATGAGAGCGCCCCAGCCGCCGACCGAGTGCACCAGGGTTGAGCCGGCGAAATCGTAGAAGGGGGTTTCCATGGTGTTGAGCCAACCGTTGCCCCACTTCCAAAAGCCGGTGATGGGGTAGGCAATGCCCACAAAGATCGTGGAGAAGACCAGAAAGCTGGAGAGTTTCACTCGTTCAGCCACGGCCCCGGACACGATCGTCGCAGCGGTGGCGGCGAACATGCCCTGGAACAGGAAGTCGGTCCAGTAGGTGTAGCTGTTGTTGTAGTAGTCGCCGGTCAGCCCGTTTTCCGGGAGGGTCAGACCAAAGCCAGCGAACCCGAACCATTTGCCTGCAAAGTCGCCGCCGGGGTACATCAGATTGAAGCCTACCAAAGCGTAGGTGAGCAGTCCGATGCCGGGGATGAGGGTGTTCTTGAAAAGGATGTTGACGGTGTTCTTGGCACGGGTCAGGCCTGATTCGACGGTGGCGAACCCCAGATGCATGAGAAAGACCAGCGTTGCACAGAGCATCATCCATACGTTGTTAACGGTGAACATGGCTGCTTTGGCAGCCGTGGCAGCCTCGGCAATCTGATCGGGGATGGATTTGACCTCCTCGACCGCTGCCGCGACCTCGGTGGCAGCCGTGGCGACTGCTGTGGTGGCGGCATCCTCCGCCATCAGGGGGTTTGTTAAAAGCGCCAGCATCATCAATGCCGGCAAGAGACACAATAGCCTGCCTTTCCATCGCACCATGGGTTTGACTCCTTCCCACTCAAAGAAAACATGGACCTCAAACAGCCCGGCTGGACACCCAGCAGGCATCAGTCCCCCCACTAACGCAACTGCAATGCCAACAAGGAAACCGGGATACTCATATCCCTGTTAAAACCTTGAACAATCGCGGTTTAGCCTGATAACTTATTTTTGATTGCCAAATTGACAGGCACGTTAAGTGGGCATGTTTTGTGGATGTGATGAATAAATAGGCACTGATTGGGTGTCGCGCTGATATACTGGACAGGCGGAAGTGGTCGAGTGGTCAAGTGGTCGAGTGGCCGAGTGACGGAACCAAGCCGGGAACGAAGCCGAACCGAGGGTGAGGCGAGGGTCCGGGTATTCAAAGAAGTGGTCAAGTGGCCCAGTGGCCAAGTGGTCAAGTGCGAAACCAACAGAGCCGCGCGTGGCAACGAGCGGTTGATATTGAATGATTTGGGCATCGGGTGATTTCTCATTCGATGATTGATCAACATTAAAATGTATAATCACTCGGCCACTCGGCCACTCGGCCACTCGGCCACTCGGCCACTCGGCCACT
>CAYRTH010000163.1:0-6745 GCA_964427135.1 uncultured Phycisphaeraceae bacterium | reverse complement strand
ATGTCCATCACCGCAACACGATGGCTCACGCACGAGAATTAAATGGGATGCGTATAAGACACGCCCTCACCCTAACCTTCGCCACGGCGAATTTCCAACTCTCCCGTAGGGAGAGGGGACGGAACGGGCGTCACCACTGGTCAAATAATTACGCAAATTGCTCTAGTGGCTGGGGGCTGGGTTCAACCGTAATTGAATCTGCCCAGCACCAAGCGACTAGCCACCAGCCACATTTCATCTCTGTGTTGAAAATCCATTCTTTGATGCGCGCTTAATTTTGGAGACCAACATACCCACGCAACATCGGCCAGTTCATGTCACGCAGGCCTTGCACCAGGGTCGGTGAAAACGCCCACAACTCATCGGCGTTTGCGGGCAAGCCCAAAGCATGCAATATGCCCCGTGACAGGGTATCAATCCCCTCGCCGGTTTGAGCCGAAAGCCCAAGTACATTTTGCGGCAGGTTCAACCGGGCATCGGGGTACACATCGATTTTGTTGCACACCTTGAGCACCGGGGTGTCCGGTTTCATCACACTCAAATGCGCACTGGGCCAATCGTGTTCATGATCGCGTAGCAGTACGAGCAGGTCGGCTTGTGCGATGACCGGTTGCGCCAGGTCGATGGCTTGTTGTTCGATGGGGTCGTGGCTGTGGCGCAGGCCGGGGGTATCGAGCCAGCGGAAGGCGATGCCTTGTAACTCGACAAGCCCTGCCACCCAATCGCGTGTGGTGCCGGGCAGGTCGGCCACGAGGCTTGCGGTGCGACCGAGCATTCGGTTGGTCAGTGTGCTTTTGCCCACGTTGGGCACCCCCATCACCACCACCGTCGGCGGCGTGCGGTAATGTTCCAACACCCGACTGCGGGCCAGTATAGATTCAATGCTTTGGCTTTGATCGCCCCCTCTCCCACCGGGAGAGTCGGAGTACTCGCTACACTCATATTGGGGTGAGGGCGGGTTTGGTTGATTGACATTCAACCATTGCGACCATCGTTCTGGTTGTGCGAGCAACAAATCAACCGCACCACCGGCTGGACATTGTGACAGAGTGAGCAACTGGTCGGCTTCGAGGGGCGTGCGGGCTTCGGGGTAAAGTTCGCGTGCGGAGGGATGCGATTCATACACCGCACCCAGTTCGAGCAGTTTGGCAATCAGGTCACGCATGACCAGTGGCCCGCCATGCGGTAACAACTGCGCCCAGCCCTGCTCACCATCGCGCCAAAGCACCGCCAAGCCGGTGTCGATGTTCGCAAGGTTAACCAGTGACAGTTGGCCTGTTGACCAGTGAACGCGACCGGTGATTTGTTGTAACAGGGTTGATGTTGCCGAGCCGTGCAATTGCAAGATGCCCACGGCGCCAGCAGTCGTTGCGGTGAGCTGAGTGATGGTGGTAGGGGGGGTGTTCACTGTTAATGGATAATGGATAAAGGATAATGGATAATGTTAAAATCATCAGAATCGAACGATTCAACATCTCCGTACATCATCCATCATCCATCATCCACTATCCATTATCCATCAATAACCGACACGCTGAATCATCACGACATGCCCACCACCGACCCCTCGCAGTGATCATCTTCGTCGTCCCGGGGGCGGGGGCAGCGGGTGTTCATACGGATTGTTGGACCCCGCGCCGAGCATGGCTGCCCCATTGGGGAAGTTCACCACCAGCACGCCCAGTGCCAGAATCGTCGGTATCAGCGTTGGCAGCAGCACGCCACTGAACACCGTGGCCACCAAACCCAGTAACGCAATGCCTTCACAGATCGCCCAGAGAATGACGTTGCCCAAAAGGTACCCGCGTGGTCGCACCGATGGGCCGACCCAGTGACGCTTGTAGGTTTGCGCTCGCAAAACATACCCGGCGGGAATCATGGTCACGCACATGAACAGGGCGATGTACGAAAGCATGTAACCGGTGTCGGGTTGCTGGCCACCCATATTCATGAGCACCAGCGCCGAGGCCCCGGCTAAAAGAGCGCCCTGGCCAAGCAGTAACATCGTCCATAACAGCCGGGCGGTGGCCATGGCACTTTTGGGTTCGTCGGACATCGGGGAATGGGTCGTCACAGATCATCTCCGGAACGCACGTATGACAAGCTGAACCTGTTCATACATTACCGCAATGATGATGGTTCGGGAAAGGGGGGCTGGGGCGGGGCCAATTCGAACCATACCCATTGGCTGCGCAGCACGCACAGATTCACCGCAGTGAGCGCAGAGCAGCATGTGCTGGGTGCTTGGAACTGGTAGCTGGGTTAAACCGCATTTGAATCTGCCCAGCCCCCAGCCACCAGTACTCAGCTACTTTGTATCTTCGTGGCCCCACGCCGCATGGCTGCGTTTACTTTTTCGCCAGGGCGATGCGTTGGACCTGGTCGGCCGGGTGCCAGATGCCCTTGGAAAACGGACGGTGCACCGGACGCAGACATACGAACATGGTGTTGTCAGCTTCCAAGGCGATGTCAGTCACCTTGGCGGTCATATTGCCGGTGAGGGTGGCCACGGTGTCACCTTTTTGCAGTTCCCGACCATCCACGTCCAAGGCTCGGCTGCTTTTGCGTATAGGCACGGTCAACTCCTTGCTTCTAAAAATACAGAATGGTCATAACACCGGATACAAATCGGTTGCCTATCATAGGCGTGCTGATGAATGAAAGCCAATTGTTGATCGTAAGTGTTTGTATGATAATAGTTTGAGATTTGCAGGCTATGCTTGTTAAACTGGGAGGCATCGGGTTGCTCAAGGTGAATCATCACCCCGCTGGCAAACAAGGGATACATCCATCCGCGATCACGAACAGCAACATCATCGTCGTAAAAAACTGCGGGCGACCCTTCGCCAGGCTGCCCTGTCGCATGCGCCCATGTGGCTCACCGGTGGAACGCTGGCACGCTCGCGCTCCGTGCAACGCTTGCAGATCATTCGCAAAACAATTGCGTTGACCCATTTGCCGACGGAGTTGCAGGGCTTGCGGATCGTGCATCTGTCGGACCTGCACATCGGCCCGATTTTGCAGGTCAAGGATTTACCTCGCATCGTTCATGCGGTGCAAAAACTCGAACCCCATTTGATTGCGCTGACCGGTGACTTTGTGGATTTGTCATTGGCGGTACTTGATGATGTGATTGCAGCATTGCATCAGTTGCATGCACCCCTGGGGGTTTGGCTGGTGCCGGGCAATCATGATTACCTGGACGATGGGCCGCAGTTGATTCGACGCTTGCGGGCAGCAGGCTTGAACCTGTTACTCAATGAGTCGGTGCGTATGGCCCACCAGGGTCAATCGATCGTCATCAGCGGCATCGACTACGCTCCCGGTGATGCGCAATTGGCCAAACTGGTGCACCACGCCCTGTGCCGACCCGCGGCTCACGGTCATGCAGGCTTGCGTTTGCTTTTATCGCATCACCCCCATGCTTTCGAGTCCGCCTGCAAACATCGCGTGCACCTCACCCTGGCCGGCCACACCCATGGCGGGCAACTCGTGCTGGCACGCTCCAAACGCAGCAAACGCGGATCATTGGGGCTGGGTAGTCTGGCGTTTCGTTACCCGCATGGCTTGTACCAACAGGGTGAACACTACCTGTACGTCACCTCCGGCGTCGGGTCGTGGTTCCCGCTGCGCGTCCGCTGCCCTGCCGAAATCGCCCAGTTAACCCTGCAACGGGGTTTGTAGAAACATTTGTCGAATCGCCCACGCCTGAACTTCACAAGCGTGTGGATCACACACGCTTTCCTCATGCGTGAAGTTCAGGTGGGTTCTCCAACCACCATCATGATGTGACACCGCTGCCCTCGGCAGTGGGTATTTCCAAGACGATTCGCCCAGCCGTGGGCCGCTGGAAGCCCGACTTTTCGCCGTGTTGTGCCGACCGCTCCCTCACGGTCGCGGCTCGTGACAGGCTTCTCACACGCACTCTTAACATTTCATATCACGGGCTTGCTTATTGGGAACCCATCAACGCAGGGCGGTGCTGTCGGTGACGCCGAGGCTGGCGTAAATCTGGCGCGTGGCATCGGAACGATTGAGGGTGTAAAAATGAATGCCGGCCACCTGATGATCCAGCAAATCACGGCACTGTTCGGTCGCCCAGTGCACACCCACACGTTTGACTGCATCGGCGTCGGCGGTGTTGGCGGCAGCACGTTGCAACCCACGCAGCAATGGGGCGGGGAAGCGTGCCCCGGCGGCGAGGTCGGCCATACGCTTCATGCCCGTGGCCGAGGTGATCGGCATGATGCCCGCGATGACAGGCACTTTGATACCCGCCAGTTCGCAGCGTTCACGGAAGTCGTAAAAGTCACGGTTGTCGAAAAACAGTTGCGTGACAATGTAGTCGGCCCCGGCATCGACCTTGGCCTTGAGGTGGTCCATTTCCGCCAGGCGGTTGGGCGTGGCCGGGTGACCTTCGGGGAAGCCTGCGACGCCGATGCCAAAGCCGAGTGTGGCACTGCCCTGGGTGTTCCAACTGCTGGCTGCGGTGTTGATGCCGGTGTGCGTACCAAAGTCACGAATGAACTTCACCAGGTCGGCTGCGTGCTGAAAATCATCTTTGCTGCGATCGTAACCAGTGCCCACATCACGCGGCGGATCACCCCCCAGGGCCAGTATGTTGGACACCCCGGCCTGGACGTATCGTTGCAAAATCAATTGCACTTCATCACGCTTGTGACAAACGCAGGTCAAGTGCGGAATCGCTTCGATGTGGGTGGTGGTTTTGATGCGCACGACCAGGTCATGCGTCAACTGGCGCGTCGAGCCGCCAGCCCCGTAGGTGACGGACACGAACGAGGGTTTGAGGGCTTCGAGTTGCTGGATCGTGGTCAGCAGAGCGTCGGCGGCTTCGGGGGTTTTCGGGGGAAAAAACTCGAAGCTGAACGTGGGCTTTTGCCGGGCCATGATTTCCTGAATGTGCATGCGTGGGTGATTCCCTGATTTCAGACGACAAGTCGCGGCGCTAACTCACCTTGTTTTGAGCCAAAAATACCCAAGCCCTCTGCCTGTCGGCCTCGTTCTTGGCTTGAGTTTTTTTCACTTGACCACTCGACCACTTGACCACTTGCTTCATCACACTTGCGTCACGGTTTTGGCGCTGATGATTTTCGGCGCGGTGGCCGGGGTGCCGCTGCGTTTGTCTTTCAAGGGGGTTGCTGCCAATTTATCGACCACTTCCAGGCCCTGAATCACTTGGCCAAAGGCGGTGTATTCGCCATCCAAATGCTGGCAGTACTCACGGGACAGGCAAACGAAAAACTGTGAACCCGCCGAGTTGGGGTCGGCTGAGCGCGCCATCGACAGAACACCCTTGTCATGTTTACGGTCGTTGAACTCGGCTTTGACGGTCCAGCCTGGGCCACCGGTGCCGTCGCCTTTGGGGCAGCCGCCTTGAATGACAAAGCCGGGGATGATGCGATGAAACGAAAGGTTGTTGTAAAAACCCTTGTTCACCAGTTTGAGGAAATTTTCCGCGTGCTTGGGGGCCACGTCGGGCCAAAGTTCGACGCGAATCGTGCCCTCGGAAGTCACCATTTCCACCTGCGGCTGTGCGGCTGTACTCATACATCACTCCACCCATAAACACTCAACAACAACACATCACCGGAACGTCCGGCAAACATGTCTGGGGCATTGTATGCGATGGTGGCGAGAGTGGTGGAGTGCGTGCCCCAAGGCTGATGCAACAAATCGACACCACGCCGTGACTTCATGTCCGCATGAAGTCACGGATTCTTCGATTGATATTGTGACTGCATTATCCTGAACTTGTCGCAACGACAAGTTCAGGCGTGGATGATGACAGCGAGGTTGAGGCGTGGTCAAAAAACGCTTGTTGCTCAAACGGATTTTCGTTTTCGTCGCGGTTTGTGGCCGGGTAAATGTGCGGCGTAATCACGGCGCAGATGTTGACAGTGATACACGCCACCGGGCGGAACATTGCGCACCACCAGATCAAAATGCACCCGCTCAAACAAGCGCCGATACAGCGGCATGTACACATAGGGCATGACCGTCAGTTGTGAAAACCAGCCTTGCCGTGCGAGCGTCGCAAAGGTTTCCAGCACCACCTGATTGATCGGCCGGGGCAGACTGGGGGTTGGTAAACCATTGAGCAACAAATCAACCTGCGTGATGCCATGCTCGGCGAGTACGGCGGGCAGGTTGCATACATCCGCACAAATCACTTGAGCTTGAGGGCAACTGTGCTGAGCACACTTGGCCAAATCGGGGTCGATTTCAATGGCGAGCAAGCGACTGTCCGGGTGCATGCGACGACAGACCTCGGCGGTCACAGGCCCGGTGCCTGCGCCAAGTTCGATGATGGTTTGCGGACGCGACTGATCGACATGTCGGCAGATCGCACCCGCCAGCGGGCGACTGGATGGTGCCACACTGGCCACGCGCACGCCTTGCTGCAAAAACTTGCGCAAAAACAAGAGCGATGGGTTGACGGGTTTGACGCGACGCTGTCGGCGAACAGGTGTGCGCAATGGTGACATGCGGTGCCCTCATGAGGGTTTGGTTGCCAACCGGTTGTCAAACGATGAAACTTGGCTGTTGTGTCAAACTTACAATATTGTGACAAAAGCCCTTCACCGGCGATAGACCCCATGGTTATGAATTGGTTAGAACAATTTGCGTCATGATTTGGTCATTCCTCGTGCCCGTTGCGTTCCCCCACCTGGCCGGGGCTTTGACTTGCCTGGCTGGGTACCCTGATTGATTGACTTGTCATTTG
>CAYRTH010000162.1:5625-6801 GCA_964427135.1 uncultured Phycisphaeraceae bacterium | reverse complement strand
GATGCGCCTTATCGACGGATCCCAATGGCAAGCTTGAATGTCCGTAGCAGCTAGGGCTGGATATTGGCGTTTTCATGATGTCAATGCTCCGGGGCTAAAGCCCTCGGCGTCATTGAGTGTTTAACATCATTGATTGTTATTCGATAAACCATCCTGAACTTCACGCGACGTGAAGTTCAGGCGTGGGGCATGTATCCATCCGCCAATCACCGGGATTTCGATGTGGCATTGATTGCGACTAAAATAGTGGTATGCCAAACATTTTGATATGCGTTGTGGTGATGATTGCCCTGGTGTGCGGAACCATCCGTGCGGAGGGTGTGGTTGTACCGCAAGGGCAAACGACCCCGGCGGTGGTGACGCAAGTACCGGTGGCCGTGGCACAGCCGAACCAAGCGGGTGACACAACCACCACTGCTGACCCGCAGGTGCATGAAGTACTTGACCGCATCGCCGCCAAGGCTGCCACGATTCAAACCTTGCAGGCCAGGGTGCGTTATGACCGCATTCAGGAATTGCAGGGTGATCGGCAGCGACGCTTTGGCACGCTTTATTATCTGGCCGGGCCCCCTGCTCAATTCGCGGCGCACCTGGATCAACTACTGGCCGACCGTCGGTTGGAACCGATGGATCGCTGGTACATTTTTGATGGCACCTGGCTGGTGGAAAAAATCGCGGATCAAAAACCCAAACAATTCGTCAAACGTCAGATCGCGCCGCCGAGTACGGGGATGGATGCCAGCCCGGCGCAAGCAGGTCGGCCCAATCCGCTGGCGTTGGGCGATGGGCCGTTTGTGGTGCCGTTGGATTTCAACAAGGAACGCATTCTTGCACGGTTCGATGTGACGCTGGTCGCAGCGGATACCAACGCGGACCCGGCGAACATGACGAGTATTCATTTACGTTTGGTGCCGCGAGCCGGGCAGCGAATGAACGCTTCGCAAATTGATTTGTGGTACGACGCAGAAACCCTGCTGCCGATGCGGGTGCGCAGCGAGGATGCGGAGGCGGGTAATGTGAGTATGATCGATTTGTCGAAGGTGCAGGTGAACGAGGCGATCAACACGACGGTGATCAATACGGACGAGCCGAAGGAACAGGGATGGGACGTGGTGATCAAGCCGTGGGGGGAATAGGGAATTGAAGAAAATTTCGAATTTCGAATTTCGAATTTCG
>CAYRTH010000162.1:0-5525 GCA_964427135.1 uncultured Phycisphaeraceae bacterium | reverse complement strand
AATTTCGAATTTCGAATTTCGAATTTCGGATTGCGGATTGCGGATTTCACAAGCCAAGGACGAGTGAACCGCAATCGGCGGTGAACGAGGACTTGGGTATGGGTCGAGTGGTCGAGTGATTGTGTTTGATGATGTTTAGCGCGGCCCCCGGCGCTTTGCGTCGGCGTTGTATGGTTAGAGCCCGACTTGTCGCGTTTGTTGTGGCACCGCCGCCCTCGGCGGTGTTGAGTCATGGATGATGTGTAATGGATAATGGATGATGTACAAACCCACAAAGAGTTTCCGTACTCCATCCAGCCGGGGCGCCCCCGGGGGCTGGGCTACAACACTTATTTGAGAAAACCATCCTGAACTTCACACTGACGTGAAGTTCAGGCGTGAATGATTCGATGCCACAATTTCTCTTTCTTCATAGCCGCGGGTGGCAACCCGTGGTGATTTGCTTTCATCCGACCAACTTACTTTTTCGCAAAGTACCCCGCATATTTTTCCCGCAATGCCGCTGCGCCATCGGCACGCCCCGTCGCCTCCAACCGTGGCACATAATCCGCCAGCGGGCTTTTGCGTCCGGGAATGTCCACCTGCAACGCATGGAACGGCCCACCCTCCTTCACCACCGTCCATAACGGGTCGGTCACATCATTACTGGTCGTCGCCATTTTCTGCATCTGTGCATCGTGCCACTGTGCCAAACGCCAGGCCCCCTCTTTGCAAATGTCCGGGTGCGTGCCTGCCACATCGTTTTGTTCAAACGGGTCGCTGCCCAGTTCGTACAACATTTCCTGCGCAAACAGGTGAAACCCATCGTGATAGGTGCGCATGTACAACCACTGTTTGCCGTCCGCGTTCCAACGCACACTACGCTGGCACACATGGCAACACTGACTGAGCACCAGTTGCTCACGACCGGCTGACTGCCCGGTTTGCACCGTCGTCGCATACGACTTTCCGTCCCAAATGTCGCACTTGGGCAGTTTCAATAAATCCATCAGCGTCGGTGCCAGGTCCAAGCCGTAATGCAGGGCATCATCGACCTTGCCCTTCACGCCACCGGGGTATTTGAGCACCATCGGAATATGACAGGTGCCTCGGTCGGCTGTGCCATGCTCGCCGTAAATGCCCAGTTCGCCCTGATTTTCGCCATGGTCCGCCGAAATGATGATGGCGGTATCCTCGTACACCCCCGCTTTTTTCAATTGCTCGACAATCCAGCCGATCTGATCATCGACATAGCGAATGCCCGTGTCGTAGCCGTCAATCCACTGCTTCATGGTCGCGCGGTCCTTGATCGTCGGCACTTCACGCGGCCAGTGCTACGGGTCTCCGGGTTTGAACATGCCCAAATCCTGCGCCGAATGCGGGCCGGTTTTTTTCAAGTGGTGCGCGATCAGCGCATCATCGTCCAAATGTTTGGGCAACGGATCGTTGGCAAACGGGTTGCCCAACTCCTTGGGTACGCGATAGGGCGTGTGCGGGTCCCAAAAATTCAGATGCAAATACCACTGGTCCTTGCTCAGGTTGTCCGCAAACCACTTTTTCACCACGGGCATCACTTCCTCGGCACTTTCCATGCCGCCCTTGCCGGTGTTGTGAATTTCCATGAACCCGGCGTAAAACCAGTGGGCTGCATGACGCTGACCAAAGGGCGAAATCATGGCCGTGTGATACCCCGCCTTTTGCAATTGTCGCGCCAGGCCCTGCTCATCAAACCAATCCCGAAACCCTCGGCTTGTGCCCTGCACCTTGGGCTGCGCAGCCGTCATGCCATGACCCACCACCCCGGTTTGTATGCCAAAGCGACCGCTGTAAAACGCTGTGCGCGAAGGCAGGCACGGGGCGTCGCTGCAAAAATAGTGGCGACACACCAGCCCGTCACGCGCGATGCTGTCGATCGTCGGCGAAGTGTTGCGCGGGTAGCCGTAGCAACCCAGGTGGTCCGCCCGGCATGAATCGATGTCGATGTACAAAATCCGCATGACGTGTTCTTTCGTAGTGATGGTTCAACAGGGAAATCGAACCGAATTTTACCGCAGAGTACGCAGAGAACGCAGAGCGGAGAGGTGCTGGGTGCTTGGAGCTGGTGGCTGGGTCAAACCGCATCCTTTTTGAATCTACCAAGCCCCCAGCCACTAGCCACTTTGAACCTCTGCGATCTCCGCGTTCTCTGCGGTGCATGTTTGTTCCGCACGGAGCTTACTTCACCAGCGATTGGCCTTCCATGGCCGCAGGTTTGTCCAGCCCCATCAATGACAGAATCGTCGGCATCACATCCGCCAATCTCCCGTCACTGCGCAACGCGGCGCTGGGTTTGAGCGGGTCACCCGTGGCCGACGACACCTTTGCGGGGTCCACGATGATGCACTCCACCGGGTAAGTCGTATGCGCCGTGTGCGGGGCATTGGTATCGGGGTCGAACATTTGCTCCGCGTTGCCATGGTCCGCCGTGACGATCAGTACCCCGCCCTTGGCCAATGTCGCATCGACGATTTTGCCCACGCAGGTGTCCACGGTTTCGACGGCCTTGATCGCCGCATCGAGCTTGCCGGTGTGACCGACCATATCCCCGTTGGCGAAGTTCACCAAAATAAAATCCTCGCAGTCGGCTGCGGTGATTCTGCTCAATACCAGTTCGCAAATTTCCGGGGCGCTCATCTCCGGCTTCAGGTCATACGTCGCCACCTTGGGTGACTGGGCCATCTGCCGCTGTTCGCCCGCAAACGGCTGATCACGGTAATCGTTGAAAAAAAACGTCACATGCGGAAACTTTTCCGTCTCCGCACAGCGAAACTGCGTCAGCCCCTTGTTCGACAAATATTCCCCCGCGATGTCGTTCATCTTCGGCGGCTTGGGGAACGCCACCTGCACATAGGTCCCCAGTTCCTCCTCGTAAGCCGTCATCGTCACATATCGCACATTCAGTTTCTTCCCGCGCTCAAACCCGTTTTTGCCTGAGTCCGGCGAAGGTTTCACCTTGGCCCACTTGTCATCGGGGAACACAAACGCACGGGTGATTTCACGCGGACGATCACCCCGGTAGTTGTAAAACAGAATCGTGTCGCCGTCTTTGATGCGGGTGCTTTGCCAATCACTGCCGACGACCCGCGGCGTGATGAACTCATCACCCTGCTGACTGGGGTTATCAGGCGAATCGTAATATGCCTGCATCGCCCCGGGCACCTCCGCAAACACCTTCACCTCCGCGCTTCGACCGGTCAGCAGGTCATACGCCCTTTGCACCCGTTCCCAGCGATTGTCCCGGTCCATGGCGTAGTACCGCCCCACAATCGACACAATCCGACCCATGCCGATTTGGGCACACTTCTTTTGGATGTCCGCCAAAAAGCCCTTGCCGGTGAACGGGCCTGAGTCGCGCCCATCGGTGAAACAGTGAATCAACACCTTGTCCTTGCTCATGCCCCGACGCTTACACAACTCCAGGCACCCGTACAGGTGATCCAATAAACCATGCACCCCCACCGCTGAGCCGATGCCCAGCAAATGCACCGCATGACCGTGACGCTTGGCGTTTTCAATCGCATCGCAGAGCACATGGTTTTCAAAAAAAGAACCTTTGCGAATCGCCAGGGTGATGGCCACCGAATCCTGATACACAATGCGCCCCGCACCCAGGTTTTGATGGCCGACTTCGCTGTTGCCCATGGTGTCATCGGGCAGGCCCACATCTTCGCCGCTGGTGGCGATCAGCGTCCAGGGGTATTTTTTCAACAGTTCATCACAGCTCGGCGTGCTTGCCAGTTTCACCGCATTGAACTTGTCGTGGGCCGGGTTGGGGTTGCGTCCCCAGCCGTCACGCACAATCAGCACCGCAGGTTTGGGTCGGGTCATCGAACGCTCCATATTGAAAGGTTGGTGGTGAACAGACAGCGCATTGTAATGCAAAGCCATCACGCCGTTGATGAACTTCATCGCTTCCCATGACCACGCCTGATCTTCGTCGTCCGCGACGAAGATCAGCATTCTTTTCGATGAAAGACAACCTGCTACCCCACCAATCATCCTGACCTTTGTGCCAAGCCACGAAGGTCAGGCGTGGTTCAAATTCACCTTCCACAATCATTCAATACACCGGTGGGCGTGCCAGTGACAACAAGTGCGCCTTGAACGCTGCCGCATCGACATTGCCTTCGAGGGTGATCCAATCAATGCGGTTGTCGCGTCGGTAGTCCGTCGGCCTGCTGAACACATCGCCCCGGGCAATTTCCATTAATTGCCAACCTTCATCAGTATTCAACACCCCTTTAAGCCGTTCGACTTTCACCCCTTGAAAACCCTCGCGCACGATTTGGTGCAACGCTTCCAACATGCCCTGGGCATCAAACCTCAACGTCGCATCCCACCGCACGCCCCCGGCTTGTCCCTCATGTTTGAACATCGGCGGTTGCATCAACAACAACGGCGATAATGTGGCACCGCCGCCCTCGACGGTGTGTTGGGTCGCAGCCTTGGTCCCCAACTTCATTTTCATCGGCGGCTCATGCCCCGGGGCCAGTGATAACACCTGAAACCCCGTCGCCTGTGGTTCCTCTTTTTTGGTCAATTCAAAAACTTCGGTGGGTAACTGACCATGGTGCGTCGTGATGATGCGCAGCTTCGGCGGGTACAACGAATCCGCCCATTGCGTGAACTTTTCCAACTGCATCGGCGTCGCCAGGTCCGCACGATGACCGACCAAAATATCCGCTGCCTCGAACATTCGGTAAAAATAAGGCATACGCTGGTACGCCTGTTTATCGACCTCACGCACATCCAGCAACGTGATCGTCGGGCGCAGTTCAAGGTGATGTTGCTGCTTCAAGCTGTACAACAAATCGAGCATGTCGCCGGTCATGGCCATACCCGAAGGTTCAATCAAAATGCGATCGACCCTCGGCAGCGTCGCCAATTTTTGCAAGGCCGCGATCATGCCCGGTGCTGCCGAGCAGCAAATGCACCCGCCCGGCACCATCAGCAATTCCGTCCCCGCGCGCACCTTGTCGCCCAACTCGCCTTCAAGGATCGCATCGTCCATACCCATCGGGCCAAAGTCGTTGACCAGCACCGCAATAAACTCGCGCCCCGCCTGCTGCTTCAAATAATGCAACACCGTCGTGGTTTTACCCACGCCCAGCGGCCCCGTGATCAGGTGACAGGGTATCGGCGGTTTGATGTTGCTCATGCCACCAGCGTAACCAAAATTCACTGGCTTACACGCACGGGTATCTGCACTTCACCATAGCGGGCAAACCAGGGCACAAACGGACTGTTGTAACCCAGGTAACGCGGAGGGCCGATGATTTCATATCGACCCGGGTGCGTGCTCATGTAGTCATTCAATTGCGTCAGTGCGCTTTGAAAATGTGCGTCGTTGTAGCTGCCGCGTACGCCGATCGACAGCACCGTCATGGCCGGCATATCGTTCACTTCAACCTTGCCATCGTTGTCATCGGGGCCGATCGTACCCATGTCCGGCTTGGCGTACATGAAAGCCATGGCTGTCATGCGCGGTGATGCGGTTGGCGGGTTTG
>CAYRTH010000161.1:0-6850 GCA_964427135.1 uncultured Phycisphaeraceae bacterium | reverse complement strand
CCCTTTAGGGCCGGATGGTTTGTGAAAACAATCCGGGGCTAAAGCCCTCGGCGTCTTTCTCATCACTTTCTCTTCGATCAATCGGAGCATCGATGGTCAAGTCGATGCCCCGCAGGTTGTCCCTTCACCCTCGGCTGCGTGGTTCATCCGGGAACCTTGCAGCTTGCGGATGTCGGGCGGGGTGTGCCGGTCACGACGGAGGGAGGACCATCGCTGACCAGCCTTGCCCCTTGAAGAATCAGGCGGCGTGTCGTACGGCTCCTTGTGCCTGGCTGCGGTGTGACGGAGCCTGGGTGGAGCCTGGGTTGCCCGACCGTGTGGGTGTGGGGTGTGTGGTCGGGGTGTTGACACGATCCTGATTCCGCATACGGAAACGTGAAACCAATACTTGCAGTTGTTCAGCCTTGGATGAAAGTTGCGCTGCTGCTGCCGCCGCCTGGCCCGCACCTTCATTGGCTTGTTTGGTCACGGCTGAAATCGCTTCGATGTTGCGTGATATTTCCTCACTGGCGGACGACTGCTGCTCGGCTGCCGCGGCGATCGACTGAATCATCGTGGCCACGTTCTGGGCAGCCGTGACGATCTGCGCCAGGCTTTTGCCGGCATCGGTCGCCAGGTGCACGCCTTGTTCGACTTCCTTGGTCCCGGCGTTCATGCGTTCGACGGCCTGTCCGGTTTCAGTTTGAATAGCCTGAATCGAACCAGCGATTTCCTCCGTGGCCTTGGTGGTGCGATCCGCCAGTTTGCGCACTTCATCAGCCACCACCGCAAAACCTCTTCCATGTTCACCGGCTCGTGCCGCTTCGATGGCTGCATTGAGTGCCAACAAGTTGGTCTGGTCGGCGATGTCGTTGATGACTTTGATAATCGCCCCGATCTGTTCGCCGCGTTTGCCCAGTTCCTGTACGGCTGAGGCGCTGGCGGTGACCGCCTGACTGATCGATGACATACCGTCGATGGTTTTGTCCACGATCTGGCCGCCATCCTGCGCGGTCTTGCCGCTTTCGCCGGCGTTGGAGGCAGCTTCGCCCGACTTCTTGGCGACCTCGACGATCGACTGGCTCATCTCTTCGATGGCAGCCGACACCTGCGAAACCTGGTCGGTCTGTTCCTTCATCCCGGTAGCCATCTCTTCGCTGCTGGCGGCGATCTGGGTGGCCGCTGATGCCACTTCGCGCGTCGCCTGTGACACCTGCGTCACCAGTTCGGTCAGTGAATCGCTCATGCGATCCGTCGCCCGTGCCAGTTCGCCCATTTCGTCCTTGCTGGTCATACGCAGTTGATCCTGCGTCAGGTCACCAGCTGCGATGGCTCGCAACACATTGAGCACCTTGTTCACCGCCGCAGTGATCGAGCGAATCAGCAATACCGCCACGATGATCGCCACCACCACCGCGATCAGGCTGGCAGCGATCGATTTCACCAGCGCCGCATTGGCATCCGAACGTGCCGCCTGGGTCACTTTGACATCGCCATCCCGTTCCAGGGCCACCAGTTCCTGGCCAACTTTGCGGATGGCCGGGCCGATGTTATCCAGCCGATTGACCACCAGTTCGTTACGCTTGGCGACCAGTTCAATGTTCGATTCGACCAGCGAACCATACAACCCAAAGGCTTGTTCCGCTTCAGCCAACCAGAGTTGACGCTTGGGGTTTTTCGCCAGTTCCGTCAGATGGTTCATGATCTTGCTGCCGACTTCAGCGTGTTCCATCACGCGCTTGGCGTCGGCCACATCTCCCGTCCGCATGTATCTGAAAAAGTTAACGCGTGCCCGCTGCAAACGGTCCATCGCGCTGGCAGCCTCATAAGCCACCGTCAGATCGCCGTCGGCCTGGGCGGTGTTCATGGTTTCATTGATCAGCACCGTGATTCGTTCCACAGCAGGGGTCATCTGACTGTCAATGATCCCGTTGCGCTGATCGATCACCTTCACCACCTGTTCCACGGTGGCAAAATATTCATCCAATTGCTTTTGCAATTCGGTGGTGAGTTTGACGATCTCCTGCTGATTGTTGTGTTTTTGCAGCCAACTGAGTTTGCTCATCGCCCCAGCCGCCCAGTTGGAATATTGATCCAAATCCTCCTGCGCATTGCCCATCAGAAAATCTTTCATCTTCATGTGCACCATCAGCGCATCGGAGAGCAGGTCATTGACCACACTGGTTTCATTGGAGCTGTCGCGCAGGGCTGAAATCGAGTTGCTGCCGGCAACTTGCGCTCCGGCGGCAATGGCGCTGACCAGCAGAATCAATGTCGCCAGAACGCCGAAGCCGGCCGTGAGCTTTGCGCCCAGGGTGAAGCCGCGTGTCGTGCTGCCGTCGGCGTTGCGAATCACCGCCAGTTTGAGTACCAACAGCACGGTGAGCAGCAGCACTGCAGCCGTCGCCCCCCAGAACAGGTAAGTGATCTTCGCACTGCTGATCGCTTCTTCCTTGGGGAACTCATACTCGGCAGCCTTGCCCGCCTTGGGACCAAATCCCGGTCGGGTGACGATCTTCAATTCCGGCGCAACATATTTCCCGCTGGAGGTGACAGTCGATTTTTCCACCGATGAAACCATCACCACGGCAGGAGCGCCGGACGATGCGCCAGCCGTGGACGGCTCCGCCCATACCCAGCCTGTGCTCAACAGGAGCACACCCACGAAGAACCAACCGGTCAGACGATGTTGCAGTGCACTGAACATAGAGCCTCCGTAGCAAAAAAAAGTGTCCGATCAGCCTGTCCGTCCCTGAAACAAACAGGCCCATTCTCCGCAATCGTGGAAAACATAATTCCACGTTCGACGGGAATATACTTCGGCAGGCTTACTCGTCAACTTGAGGAAATCGCGGAAAAGTTATTTCTGAAATTAAAAACGGGGTTATCGGCCTAAAAGAAGTGGTCGAGTAGTCGAGTGGTCAAGTGAAAGCGATATGGATTCATCTTCACGCCTGATCTTGCCAGTCCGCCGGCAAGATCAGGATGGTTTGAGTATGAGGAAGAAGATGTTGATTGTTCAAACCATCCTGATCTTCGTCGTAGACGAAGATCAGGCGTGGATGTAAACATTCACTTCAATCCCTCACCCCCAGTGATACCACTCCCACACCACAGCCACCAAAAGCACCAACCCGCTGACCCCCTGAATCAAACGCACCGTTCGATCAATCGGCGGTTTTTCAATCGGCTGCCCAATCAAACGGCGCAAGTAACCTTGTCGCCAGGCAATCGAACCATGCCGCCAACTGCGTTTGTGAATCGAAAGGTGATTGGTGTCCGCCACCGATTGCAGCGCCAGCGTCATGGTGATCACCGATTCAGGGTCGATGTGTGAGTCAACTTGCGCTTGTCGCGCCAGATGTTGCACCGCAAACGTGTCAGCCTGCCGTTCAAAGCGTCGTGACACCCAACCAAAAATCACCGCCCATAAACCGATGACCATCACATGCAGCGACACCTCAGCCGTGAGCTGCCAACGGTTTTGCCAGGTCATCGCCTCCACTTTCAAGCCCGTCCCAGAATCATCGACCACCATACCCAAGAGCGGCGTTGCCAACAGATACAACCCTTCCAGCGTCGCCAGGGCTGCCAGTACGAGGCTTAAAATATGATGTTTGCGGATGTGCGCCAGTTCATGGGCCATGACCGCTTGGATTTGTTTGCCCGGCAGCATGTCCAGTAACGCATCGGATAAAAGCACGTAGCGCACCGGGCCGAGGATGCCCATCACGGCTGCGTTGGTCAGTCCGCCGAAGGTGCGCCAAAGCAAAATTTCACGCACCCGAACACGATATTGCCGGCACATGTTGGTGAGTGTTTGGCGCAGTTCGCCTTCGGGCAGGGGCAGGGTGTCCCACAGGTGACGAATCATCACCGGTGCCAACAGAAACACACTGCATGAACCGGCAATGGCGAGCATCATCTGCGTTTGACCACCGACCCATTGCCAACCAGCAGGCCCCAGGTGTGTGACCGTTTCCTGCCAGGCGAAAATCAAAAGCAACGGCGCCCCGATCAGCAGCATTTGATGACGCACCTGAGCCAGTAAATATTCCCGCAGCGACCAGACCGGGTAAATCGGCAACCCAGCATCGATGCGACCAATCAGCGAGGCCTGCCTGATGCGTCGATCAATCGGGTAATAAACCGCCCACATGCCCACCAACAGCAGCACCATCGGCCCAACCATCACCAGCTCATCCACCAAAATCAAATCACCCAGCAGATGACGCAGTTGTGTCAACATGCCCTCATGCAAGGCGGCGACATACGCTGCGATAGTCAACAGCCGCAGCATTTGCCCCAGTCGATCAGTGCGCCGCAAAACGGTGTTGGTCCGTGGTGTGCCCAGGGCCTGAAGCGCCCTGCGACATGACAGTGTGTACATCACCCAGGCCATCAGGGGTGCCAGCACCCACAATATGAATTGCGTGGCTGATAAACCCTGCAATTCATCGGTCGATGACAAACCCAACTGATCGTGCAGCACGATCGCCAGGAGCAGCATGAGCAGGTGCAGTTGCATTGCGTGCATTTTATAGTGCATCGCTGATGATGATTATTGACCATGCATTTGCTTGTGCCATGGCTTACCATCAATCATGAACCGCGGGTTACCACCCGCGGCTAGACAGAACAATTCGTAGATTCTTCGTAGCCGCGGGTGGCAACCCGCGGTGCTTCATCTTTGGCCAGACGCGACAAGTCGCGGCGCTAACCAATACAACCACTTGATCACTACTTCAGGATGATCTCAAAAAGTTGACGAACCCGATTCGCTTGGTAACACTGACTCCACTCATTGCAAAACCCTTTATTTGGAGATGCGTTGTCATGGTCAAGTTTGATCTTTCGCCCACCCCTGCGGACAAATTCACCTTTGGCCTTTGGACGGTCGGCAACCCGGGGCGTGATCCGTTTGGTCTGCCCACACGTGCGGCCTTGTCCCCCGCGGAAATCGTGGACCTTTTGGGCGAAGTCGGCGGGGTGTACGGCGTCAACTTTCATGACAACGATCTGATACCCATCGACGCCACGCCTGCCGAAGCCGCGAGCATCAAAAAAGATTTCAAGGCTGCCCTGAAGCGCAACAAACTGGTCGTGCCCATGGCCACCACCAACCTGTTCTCCGATCCCGTCTTCAAGGACGGAGCCTTCACCAGCAACGATGCCAGTGTGCGTGCGTATGCGGTGCAGAAAACCATCCACGCGATGCACCTGGGCGCTGAGTTTGGCGCCAAGGTTTATGTGTTTTGGGGGGGACGCGAGGGCACGGATACCAATGCCGCCAAGGACCCTGTTCAAGCGTGTTTGTGGTTCCGTCAGTGCATGAACTTTTTGTGCAAGTACAACCTGGAAAACAAGCTGGGCTACAAGTTCGCTTTGGAAGCCAAACCCAACGAACCGCGCGGCCACATTTTCAGCCCGGTCACCGGGTCGATGCTCGGTTTCATCAGCTCGCTGGATCACCCGGAAATGGTCGGCGTCAACCCCGAATTCGCCCATGAACAGATGGCCGGGCTTAATTTTATTCAGTGCGTGGCCGAGGCGATCGCAGTGAACAAACTGTTTCACATCGACCTCAACGATCAGGAAGTCGGCCGCTTTGACCAGGACCTTCGCTTCGGCAGCCAATCGTACAAACATGCGTTCTTTTTGGTGAAGTTGCTGATCGACAATGGGTATAAAGGCCCCAAGCATTTTGACAGCCATGCGTATCGCACAGCCGACCGCAAGGATGTGATCGCCTTTGCCCGTGGTTCGATGCGAACCTACAAAACGTTGGAAGCCAAGGTGGCGCAGTGGAACGCGGACAAGGATATTCAGGGACTGGTGAAACAGATTGTGCGCAGTGACAAAAAGCTCGAAGGCATTTTGGGCAAATACTCGGCGGGTAACGCCAAGGCGCTGCTGGCGATGGATTTGGACCGGGTGGAATTGGCCGACAGGCCGTTGCCGTATGAACAGTTGGATCAACTGACCTTTGATCTGCTGATGGGAACGCGGGGGTGATTTCGAATTTCGGATTTCGGATTTCGAATATTGAGAGAGCAAGCCAAGGCACACCTGATCTTTGGGCTGCCCTCTGACAACCTGTGTGATCGCACACCAACAATCACGCCTGCTCTTTGGGGCCGCCCAAAGATCAGGATGGTTTTATTTTCGTTTTGTGCGGTGGATGTTGCGTGAAAAAGATCTGTGGAAAGCATCCTGATCTTGCTTGCAACCAAGCAAGATCACACGTGATCAAAATCCCATGGTGTTTTCACTTGACCATTCAATCCCTTGATCACCTGATAGATGGTGTGCAACCATTTGCAATGATGAATTGTTGGGGGCTCTGAAAACTCCCTCTCCCAAGGGGAGAGGTTTTTTCAGAAGTTTCTGTTGATTACTTGTCTAATCGCAAAACCCTAACCATTTTTCAATGTTTTACCGATGCCAAGCGACAGATCGTGGGCTAAGGTATTTCGTCAGTGAGTTGGGGTGTTTGTTTTTTATCATCCGGGGCTGATGAAAAGCGAGGGTTCCAAGATGAGCCGAGCGTTGTACTCTGATTGTTTTCGTGCCCGGACGCACACCATGCCGACGCCGACTCGTTCCGCGTTCACCCTGATCGAACTGCTGGTGGTGATTTCCATCATAGCCCTGCTGATTGGTATTTTGCTGCCGGTGTTGGGACGCAGTCGTGAAACCGCGTGGACGGTTCAATGTGGTAGCAATTTTCGTCAATGGGGGATTGCCAACGAAGCCTATACACAGGATTTTCGCAATTTTCTAGCTCATGAAGGGGCTGTGAGTAACCCTGCCACGACAGATGATCCGGGAGCGTGGTACACCGAAATGCCTCCCTATGTCAGCGCGCCCC
>CAYRTH010000160.1:4226-6951 GCA_964427135.1 uncultured Phycisphaeraceae bacterium | reverse complement strand
TAGCGGTTTTCATACAGGCTCTAAGACACGCCCTCACCCTAACCCTCTCCCGGAGGGAGAGGGGACGGAATAGCCCCCACTACTCATCAAATAATGACTCAAACTTCTCTAACTTTTCATAAATCGGCAATATCGCCGACCAAGTTGCATGGCGAATCGAATCAATGTTGGGGCCAAAGTTCCGCACCATCACACCGAGGCCGTCAGGGTTTGATAATGCCCCGCCCATTGCCTGGCGATCTGGTTCCAATCGTAATGCCCGGTGGCAAAGGGTCGAGCCTTGGCAGCAGCCGACTGACGCAGCTTGTCATCGCCCAGCCAACGGTCGATTTCGTGGGCAATACGTGAAATGTCCAAGGGCACCACGCCGCCGACCTGGGCATGGGTGATCTCGCGGTGAATGTTCACCTGATCGGAAATGATCACCGGGGTGCCTGCCGCCAGCGCCTCGACCACCACGATGCCGAAGTTTTCCTGGTGGCTGGGCAGCACGAAAAGATCGGCATCCACCATCGCGGCGATGCGATCCGCCCCGTAAAGGGGACCCGTGAAAATCACCCGGTCAGTCAGGTTCAAACTACGCACCGTTTGCATGAGCGCATCCACATATTGCGGCTCCCCCGGCCCGGCAATGGCGAATACCGCCTGCTGGTTCTGCATTCGGCTGAAGGCGGGAATCAGCAGGTCCAACCCCTTTTTGGGATGCACACGACTCAGAAACAGCACCACGGGCAGATCCCCGATGGCTGCATGACGCTGGCGTAAAAAACCCTTGGGCGGAAGTTTTTCAAATTCATGAAGGCTGATGCCGTTGGGCACGACCATGGCCGGTGCTTTGAGCTGCAAGGGTGCAGCCAAATCACGTTCCAAGTCAGCGGTGTAGTGCATCGCCACGGCTCGGTTTAAGTGGTGACGCAAGCGCAGCGCCAGATACATTTTTTTGCGTAGAGAATGTTGCGCCAGGCTCCAGGGATCGAGCATGCCACAGGGACGGAAGATGTAGGGTTTGCGATACTTTCGTGACAGGCGTGCGGCTTGATGATGGATGTTTTCCCACAAGCCGTGAATGTGCATGATGTCGGTTTGGGGCAATTGCCCGGTGAGGATACGGATGGTATCAGTATGCCAGCGTAGTTTGCCCCAGCATGGGCCGATGGTGTGAACCTGGACGCCGACTTGTTGCAGGGTGTCAATCGTGGGCGGCGGTGACGAACCCACCCAGCAGGCAATGACCTGAACCTGAAGCCCGGCTCGGACTTGTGCGGTGGCCAAACCCATGAGCGCAGCGGTGGGTCCGCCGTCGGCGGGGTCGATGCCGGGGATAATGTGCGTGACACGCATCAGGCGGACTCTTGGTGCGGGAGTGATCGATTATGATAGCGAGTTGTTCCGTCGCACGAAGCAGGAGTTTGTGAGCCAGAAGTTTGTAACGAGCCGCGAGCGTGAGCGAGCGGTCGGAAAAAAGAACAAGAAACGATGGGCTTCCAGCAATCCAACAACCGCTCCCTGACGGTCGCGGCTCGTAAGAAATCGCTTCTAATACGCTTTCGGAGGAATCATCATGACCCAACCAACCGCTGACAATCCGCCTGTTTCAAGCCCATCAACCGACCCGGCAAAGGTCAGCCGATGTTGCTGCCGCAAGGGAGGTCAGGGTTGTGACAAAGGCGGCTGCCGTTGCTGCAAGGCGGTGATGGGCGGGTTGGTGGTGCTGCTGCTTTTGGGGCTGGGAGCGGAATTGTACGCACGGTTTTATCTGGGGCTGGGCGATCCGCCGTTGGTCATGGCCGATGACAAAATCGAATACCTGTTTCAACCCAATCAGTCGGGTTACCGTTTTGGCAATCGGTACCAGTACAACGCTTATTCGATGCGCTCTGATGATTTTCCCAAAACCAAAAGCGACCCCAAGGAACTGCGCGTGATGGTGCTGGGCGACAGTGTGGTCAATGGGGGGAACTTGACGGACCAGAAGGATGTTGCCACGCAGGTGATGCAGGGCCTGTTACGAGAAAAGCTTGGCCGACCTGTGGTGGTGGGACATGTCTCTGCGGGAAGCTGGGGGCCGGCGAATATGGCAGCCTATGTTGAAAAATATGGCTTGATGGACGCGGATATGGTGGTACTCGTGCTGTCGAGTCACGATCTTTATGATGTGCCGACGTTCGAGCCGTTGGTGGGGGTGAATGCGAGTTTCCCGAATCGAAAACCCTGGCTGGCGCTCGAAGAGGCGATCTTTCGATATTTACCAGGACGTTTACCGGGGTGGCTGGTGAGTAAGAAAAATGAGGGCGATCCGATCAACGAATCACAGACTCCTGCGAATCGACAAATCAGTATCGAGGCGATTGAAAAACTGGCGAGCATCGCTGCTGCTGCGGATGTGCCGGTCATGGTGGCCCTGCATTTATCACGCACGGAACAGGCTCAGGGACTTGATCCAGCGGGGGTGGAATTACGTGAGGTTTTACGGGAACGTCATCTGCCGATGATGGAGCTTTCCAAGGCTTTCACACAAGCCATGGCTCAGGGACAGGTCTTGTATCGAGATGACATTCACCCCAGCGCTGCGGGCAACCGGGTGATCGGGCAAGCCTTGGCCCAAGAAGTGGCGCGACGGGTGCAATAGTTTGATGTGGCACCGCCGCCCTCGGCGGCTTTGCCACCCAGCCCGGGGCCTGCTCCATGGACGCCGTGCCCTTTAGGGCCGGATTCTTGTATCAAT
>CAYRTH010000160.1:0-4126 GCA_964427135.1 uncultured Phycisphaeraceae bacterium | reverse complement strand
CCCGGGGCCTGCTCCATGGACGCCGTGCCCTTTAGGGCCGGATTCTTGTATCAATGTGAATCGAACGATCCGGGGCTAAAGCCCTGGGCGTCTATTGTTGTTTGCATTCGTGAGGGTACCGCTGTCGTGACTTGAAAACCATCCTGATCTTCATCGCCGACGATGAAGATCAGGCGTGTAATATTCCACTTCACCACTTCACCACTTCACCACTTCACCACTTCACCACTTGACCACTTGACCACTTCCACTCAACCCTCACCCGCGTTTTTCAAGGGCAATGTAATCGCGCAGCGCCGGCCCGGTGTACACCTGCCGGGGGCGGGCAATTCGACTGTCCTTGTTGTCGTGTACTTCCTTCCAGTTGGCGATCCACCCCGGCATTCGACCGATGGCGAACATCACCGTGAACATATTGGCGGGAATGCCCATCGCTTTCATGATGATGCCCGAATAAAAATCGACGTTGGGGTAGAGCTTGCGGGCAATGAAATAATCATCATGCAACGCTGCCTCCTCCAAATGTCGGGCGATGTCCAAATGCGGGTCCGACACGTTCAATTTCGCCAATACCGTGTCGCAGGCCTGCTTGATGATCTTGGCGCGCGGATCGTAATTTTTATACACCCGGTGACCAAAGCCCATCAGCTTGTGGCCGGTGTTCTTGTCTTTCACCCGACTCACATAATCCTTCACATTCACGCCCGACTTGTGAATTTCCTCCAGCATGTCGATCACCGCCACGTTCGCTCCGCCATGCAACGGCCCCCACAACGCGCACACCCCTGCCGCACATGAAGCAAACAAATTCGCCTGGCTCGATGCCACCATGCGCACCGTGCTGGTCGAACAATTCTGCTCATGGTCCGCGTGCAACACCAAAATCAGATTCAGAGCCTTCACCAATTCCTTGGGCGCGATGTAATCCTTATTGGGCAGGCTGAACATCATGTGCAGGAAGTTGGAGCAATAGTCCAACTCAGGCATCGGGTACATGATCGGCCGACCGATCGAGGTTTTGTACGCCGCTGCCGCGATGGTGCGCACCTTTGAAAGCAATCGTGCTGCTGCACTTTCAAACGTCGCATCGTCCTCCATCTTCAGCACATCCGGGTGATAGCATGACAACGCATTGATCATGGCTGAAAGAATCGCCATCGGATGACCGTAAAACGGAAACCCGTCGTAGTGCTTGCGCAGACCTTCGTGAATGATTTCGTGCTCGGTGAAAAGCGCACTCCAGCGTTTGAGTTGCACTTTATTAGGCAGGTCACCATAGATCAGCAGCCAGGCGGTTTCGAGGAACGTGCAATGCTGGGCGATCTGTTCAATCGGAAAACCCCGATAGCGCAGGATGCCTGCTTCGCCGTCGATGTAGGTGATGGCACTTTTGCACGCACCGGTGTTCCCGTAACTTTCATCGAGGGTGATGTAGCCGGTCTCGCTGCGCAACTTGGTGATATCAACCGCTTTTTCGTTCTCTGTGCCGATGACCACCGGCAAATCAATGGACTTGCCACCGACTTGAAGCACTGCTTTTTCATTGGTCAGTACTGCGTTTGGACTCATGCCGCACATCCTTCTCTAAAGCATTCAAATGACAGATTCACCCGCCCAGCCGGGGCATGGCAAGTCTAGGGCGCAACCGCGATTTTCGCCAGCCTGTGCAGGCAATAAATCCGCATCGCCTCCACAATCGAAGTATTGCCCCCCCACCTGCTTCCCCCCCACCTGCTTGCCCCACGCCTGATCTTCATAAGCGTGTGGATCGCACACGCTTTCCTCATTCATGAAGATCAAGATGGTTTTGCCAACAACAAAAAAATAAGAACAACCGCACAACCATTGACGCCGAGGGCTTTAGCCCCGGATTCACACCATCACCAGGAACATCCGGCCCTGAAGGGCACGGCGTCAAATCCGCAAATACCATCACTTGGCCACTCGACCACTTGGCCACTTGGCCACTTGACCACTTCCCATTAAGCTTGTGATATAATGCCTGACCGCAGAGGGACCGTTAGCTCAGTTGGCTAGAGCGCCTCTTTGACGTAGAGGAGGTCACAGGTTCGAGTCCTGTACGGTCCACTTCCCCGTTTCGCAGGTTTTGGCATGCGTCCGCAAACGTCTGTATTTCCGGGCATTTAGGTTCATCGTCATTTTCCGCTTGCGGCAAGGTGCGGCCTGCTGCGTGCGCCTTCTGTGCCGGAATTCGTGCCGCGCTTTGATCTGATAAACCGGATGAATGGATGATGGTGGCCTTGGCAAAATGTTCCGCCGTCACCTGCCGGTAAAACTCCATCGCCACCGCTTCGGTGTGCCCCAGCCAGGCCGCGCACACATGGCTGGGGAATTGATCCACCAGTTCCGTCGCCCTCGATGCCCGCAGGTTGTGCCAGAGCTTGGGCCATGGCTTGACTCCTGCTACGGTGATGTAACGCTGGAATTGTGTCCGCCGATTGACCGTTGATTCACGATAGCGGGAGATGACATGCTCGGTCCCCAGCTCGGCCTCATCGAATACCCATTGCAGGTGTACCGTCAGTTCGGGGAACATCGGCACGATGCGTACTCCGCCATGCTCATGATGCGATGTCTTTCCCGCTCTCACCACAAACCGTTTTTCTGCAAAGTCCACGTCACCCCACTTAAGCGTCAATACCTCCGACGGTATCCGCAATCCTCCATAGCGGGCCAGGGCGATGAGCAGCTTCCACTGGGGATCAGGGGCCACGTCGATCACCTTCTCGATGACATCCACAGGCACAAACACCCGGCGTTCAGGATTGCCAACAACAGTTCCGCTGATATGCCCAAAGGGGTTGGCCTCGATCAGTTTACGGCGTAGTGCCACTTCCATGAAGTGCCGGGCGTAACGGATCCGCTTGGCAATCGTCGCCTTGGCAAACTTCTTTTCGATCAGATGACTCTTGAACGCATCAGCATCGCTGGTCCTGATGCTCCGCAGCGATTTATCCGCACCCATGAACGTGACAGCGTTGGTATCGCCTGGGGACGGGAGCGTGACGGAACGTTACCGTTACGATGCCTATGGCCAGCCGACGTTCCTGGATGGGAGCTTCGCGTCCCGCACCACGGGTGGAAGCTACGCCTGGGATGTGCTCTATGCGGGGTATCGTTATGATGGTGCAGCCGTGGCGGAGGCGGCGGCGCATCCGGCGGTGTCCAGGAGTTGGTGGACGAACTGGCGCACTGGCAGGAGTAGCGCAACGCTCAGGCTCTGGGCCGCCTGAGGTACGCTGTAACCCTGCTGTTGGACCAGTCGAACCGCCGATTCTTTGAACTCACGAGTGAACTTCCGTCTTGCCATGGGGGCTCCTTGGATAGCCATCATGCTATCCTGTCGCGCGCCCACCAAACGTGGGGAGGACCATTAGCAAAGGGGCGCATCATGAATTATTTCGAAGAGGATCGATACCGGTATCTGGATTGCATTGTGCATCGTTTGTATGACCTGATGGCTCGTCGGGCCATTGGGCGGTTCAAGCAGAAACTTCCGGGATTGTGGCGGGATTATGTCTACCAAATCCAGGAAGGGGAGGGTGTGATGTTCGAAGATCTGGAAGAGGTGATCAAATCCACCTGCTGCCAGGTTGTGGAGAAAACCGATCAGCCCACCCAGGCACTGCTCTGGCTTTGGAGTGAGGGTTTTATGGAACGAGAATCCCCAGGGGAGGATCAAGATCAGGATGGCGATGCAGGTAACAGCTATTGCTCCAAAAGAAGGAAATGGGAGGACATTCCGCTGGATGAGGATTTGATCTCGGCGGTGGCGGAGCATGTCTACCGACATGTCAATCTAATTGCGGAAATGACCGACTGCCCGCAAGTGGACCGGGAGGCTTGCCCGATTCGCTGAGGATATGGAACTCGATCGGCTGCATGGCGAGGCTTTTAGGAATGACTCAGCTACCAAGGGCAAGGGTCAGGTGAGGACTCTTGAAGATCTGTTCGATCAGAGGGATGAATCAACATCCGGCCCGGGGTGGGATGAACTGCCGCCACCGACGTGAACATGTATTAATACACAACATGATGACGCATTACTGAATTGAGTCCTCTGAACAATCTCTGGCACGCGGCTTGATAGCCGATGATTAAAGCA
>CAYRTH010000159.1:0-7077 GCA_964427135.1 uncultured Phycisphaeraceae bacterium | reverse complement strand
ATTGCTGCGCGGCAAGGCGCAGGTGCGTATGACTACCGATCAAATCATGCAACTGACCCGCGGCAGGTAACATGAGCCATGTGATGGTGGACACCTGTGTGTTGCTGGACCTGGTCACCGTTGACCCGCAGTGGTTTGACTGGTCGGCCCGAGCGGTCGCCCATGCGGCAGAACAGGGGCGATTGATCATCAACCCGATCATTTATGCCGAATTATCAGTCAGTTTTACCGACATCGAAGCGATGGAAGAGATACTTGAGCCAATGTTTTTTGACTATCGCCCCATTCCGCGTGAGGCAGCGTTTCTGACGGGCAAGGTGTTTGCCAACTATCGGCGGCGCGGCGGTAGCAAGCTGATGCCTTTGCCGGACTTTTTCATCGGGGCACATGCATGCGTGGAATCGTTGTCCCTGTTGACACGCGACCCCCAGCGGTTTCGCACCAATTTCCCCAAACTCAAATTGATTTGCCCTGCATGAAGGGTTTGCTGATGTTCAGTTATTACCGTGGGTTGCCACCCGCGGCTATGCAGAGCAGAAAAAACACAATGCCTGTGCTTTGTTGATGAATCATCACACGGAGATCGAATCGAGCAAGGCCTCGTACACATGCAGGGGTACGTTTTGCGAACCCATGGCGATGGGTTTGCGCAGGCCGTGGTAGTCGCTGCCGCCGGTGATGTGCAGGTCGTACTGTTGTGCCAGTCGGATGAAGCGTTCGGCATCGGCGGGGGTGTGATCGCTGTGATAGGCTTCGAGGCCGTCGATACCCATGGCGGTCAGGTGCTTGATCGCCAATTCGAGTTCATCGGCATCGGCACAGCGCAATTGCACCGGGTGCGCCAGAATGGCAAGCCCGCCGGCATGATGAATGGCGTCGATGGCCTGCTGCGGTGGCAAGTGGTCTTTTCGAACATAACCGGGTCGGCCATGGCCCAGGTATTTGTGAAAAGCGTCCTGCACCGTTTTCGCGTAACCAAGGTTGACCAAAACCTGTGCGATGTGTGGCCGACCGACCACGCCGCCGTCTTGCGATTGCACCAGCGCGAGCACCTGATCGTAGCTGATGCGCACGTCCAGTTGGTTGAGTCGTTCGATGATTTGCGGGTTGCGCTGGGCGCGGGCGTGTTTGGTTTGCTGTTGAATTTGTAAAAGCTGCGGGTCATCGGGGCGGATGAATAAACCAAGGATATGCAGCGTGCCGCGCGGCCCGTGGGTCGGGTCACGGTCGGTTTGCAACGAGCGATAATCAAGGGCGGTGCGGTCGGCGGAAAGTTCGATGCCCGGTACGAAGTTGATGCCAACTTCGGCACAGGCGGCGGCACACTCGGCAAGCCCGGCGGTAGTGTCATGATCAGTGAGGGCGATGGCCGACAGCCGGGCCTGATGCGCAAGGGTGGCCAATTGCGCGGGGGTGTCGGTGCCGTCGCTGATGGTCGAGTGCATGTGCAGGTCGCAGAACATTGCAGCGATTGTAGCTGAGTTTGCGGTTGGGGCTAGACAGCATAAAGCGATTACAACTTTAAAATCATATAGACTCATGCCTATCATTGCGCACGATGCGTAAGGGTGGCTGGCAATACTGGCTGGTGACCGGATGGGCGATCCTCTGGTTCGTGGTCATCTCCCCTGCGCATCAGCGGGGTGCGATTGAGTTGCCCATGACCGCCTGGCAAAAGGCCCAGCTCAAACAGGCGGCAACCAAGCCAGTGTCTTCCTGCTGTGCCCATGCCCAGGCAGGGGTATTGGCAGACGGCCCGACGCAGTCGAATACAACCCCGCAAAAACCCGCGCCCAACCCCAAACGCTGTGCAGTGTGTCATATCAACATGCTGCTCCCGCAGGTGCCGGTGCTGCATATCACGCTGCCTGAGCTTGGGCTGCTGGCGGTATCTATCCCGGCACTTGTCTGTGATCTGGTTGAGCAGATTGAGCATCCAAACACCGGCGATGCCCGGGCACCCCCGCACATCATCCGCCTGTGATTCTGCCCTTGTGAAATCGATTTTCGTCTGAGCTGGACCCCAGCCCAAGGCGATGTCAACTACCAACCTGAAAAGCGAGTAATTTCCATGCGCGTTCGCTGCGCTTTCACCCTGATCGAACTGCTGGTGGTGCTGGCGATCATGACGGTGTTGATCGGCTTGCTCTTGCCCGCCCTGCTTGGGGCGCGAGAGACAGCCAGGGCCACGCAGTGTCTGTCGAAAATGCGGCAGATCGGTATGGCTGTGCAGTTGTACGCCCAGGATCACCAGGACCTGTTCCCGCGGAGCACTCATTCCGCACTGGTTTACAGTCAGAAGCCCTGGGGTTATGCCTTGTCGCCCTATCTGGGACATCAGGTTTACATCGGGCCGGGTCCTGACTGGGATCGTTTGTTTCAGACGCACTATCGCTGTCCAGCGGATACGCGCAAGGATCGCTGGAGTTACGGGAAAAGCGTCTGGTTCGAACTCACCGCTGGTGAAACCGGGGAGATCGAAGGATTGGCAACAGGGCCGACCTACCCACGGCTGGCGAGTGTGCCCAATCCTTCGGTCACGGTGATGTTTGGTGAACTGGGCAGCGGCTCAATGGCGGATCACATCATGGCCCACTTCTGGTACATGGGCGGCTACCCGGAAGTGGATAGGAAGCGGCACGGAGCGATCAGCAACTATGTCTTTGTGGACGGACACGGGGCCGGCCACCGTTTTGAGTGGACTTTCGATTTGTCAAACAACAAGGACCTTTGGCATCCCGGGCGAGCCCGGTAATTGTCCAAGGTTCAAATCAAGGATAGACCATGATTCAGAAAAGGATTGTTTTCACGGCGATACCCACCACCCTGCTGCTGGCTTTGGTCGGCGTGCAACCCGCATGGGCGGCGTACGTCAGCCCCAGGATGAGCGGCGGACAGGTCATGGGATCGATGATTCACTCGGATATCTTTTTTGATGGAACCAATATTTCGGTGGATACTGATGAATCCCATGGCGTGCCGATGCTGCGCCCGCTCACTCCGCCCGATGAGTTTGACCCTGCACAACCGTGGTCGATTCTGACGGGAAAAGCGTACAACTGGCAGTACGCCTGGAACCCCGGTGGTTTCATTACGGTACCCACCGGTGGCGGTATCTGGGTTGAGCGGCTGCATCACGATGACGGCTTGCAGGTTTATTTACGTCCCATGATGTACAACGCTGGGGTTCACGGGCCTACCTGGCCGGAGATTTTCACCAGCGATGGTTATCGCTGGAAATGGTCCGGTGGCATGCAGCACAACGCCTACACGGTGCTCAACCCGATGATGGACACCTACGAAGCACGCTATCTTGTTTACATCGGCGATGCCACCACTGGTGCTCCCTTGGCGGGCTACGGTTCACAGGAAGTTACCTGGACATGGACCGCCACGCCGGTACCCGAACCAGCCATGCTCGGTCCGATGGCCTTGGGTGTACTGCTGGGATTGGCTCGTCGCCGGCATCAGGGTGGATGAACCATTGTACCCTGGCATGATGACAACCAATGTTGCCAATCGCCCACATCCCGCGATGTGGGCTTTTTTGCGTCCTTGCAGTGCATGGGTCAACCACACGATCATTGCCGGATAACATGAGGGAACCGTCGCCGATGTTGTGCGTCCAACCTGTCATCACCCGTTACCAAGGAGTTGACTTATGAATCAGATGACCAAAACAGCGGCGGTTGCAGCGGCGGCATGTTTGATGGCCGTATCGTTGGTTGAGGCGCAGACGGACAAGCAGGTGGGCGTGACGATTTACTCGTCAGCGGACCCGGCATCGTTTGACCCACAGCAATTCATCAGTCAGCAGCGTCATGGTTTCAACCCCGGGTTTGCCTGGCAGGTGCCCGGTTTTGCCGTGGTACGCGATACCCGCAAGCTCGATCTGACCGGCGGGCTGAACCTGGTGCAATTCACCGATGTAGCCGAGTTCATCGACCCGACGACGGTGAGCCTGGTGGATTTGTCGGTGACTGCGGAACAAGCGGCACAAGCCGGTTTGAAAGTGTTGGAACAAAAATTCGCGTTCGATCTGGTCAGCCCGACCAAGCTGATGGAACGGTACATCGACCAGAACATCACCGTGAACCACAACCTGGGCAACGGCAAAGTCGAAGCGATCACGGGTACGCTTTTGTCGGCCAATCAGGGACAGATCGTGTTGCGAACAGCGCAGGGGTTGCGGCTGCTGCCGGCACACGGTGATATTCAACTGGGTGAGTTGCCGGAGGGTTTGATCACCAAGCCGACGTTGCAGTGGCAGCTTTGGGCACCGGCGGCAGGCAAGCGTGAAGTGCGCACCGCTTACCAGACGGCGGGGCTGACCTGGCGGGCCGATTACAACCTGATACTGGCGGAAGATGATCGCTCGGCGGACCTGGGCGCGTGGGTGACGATCATGAATTTGAGCGGTGCCTCGTACCCCGATGCACAGCTCAAGTTGATCGCAGGGGATGTGCAACGGATACAACCCAATGTTGTCACCGGGCCGATGATGGCGCGCAGCAGCAGGATGATGGTTGCGGATGAAATGGCAGGGGCGGCGTTTGAGCAGAAGCCGTTTTTTGAATATCACCTGTACACGTTGCCACGGGCTGCGACGATCGATCAGAACAGCACGCAGCAGATTGCGCTTTTTGAAACCAAGCGGGGCGTGAAGGTGGAAAAAATGCTGGTGTATTACGGGTTGCCCGGCGATGCACGCCGGTGGGTGTTTCCAAGCCCGATGATGGATCGCAACCTGGGGCAGGGGGGGAACAAAAAGGTCGATGTGTATCTGCAATTTCACAACCGTGAAGCCGACGGGCTGGGTGTGCCTTTGCCCAAGGGGAAGGTGCGGGTGTTCAAGGCGGACACGCGAAGCCAGGCGGAGGTGAAACTGGATGCGACGGGCAAACCGGTGGGCGGTTCGGCTGCGGTGGGGTCGCTTGAATTCGTGGGGGAAGATTTGATCGATCACACGGCGAAAAATGAAAAGGTATTGGTGAAAATCGGACAGGCTTTCGATGTCACAGGTGAAAGAGTGCAGACCGATTTCAAGGTCGATACCGCGCGTGACTGGATGGAGGAAACGTTCCGTATCACCTTACGAAATGCCAAAAAGGAAGCGCAGAAGGTGGTGGTGCGTGAAAACCTGTATCGCTGGGTCAATTGGCAGATCACGCAGAAAAGCGATGAGTTTGAAAAGGTCGATGCGCGGACGGTGCATTTTGTGGTGGATGTGCCGGCCGAGGGCGAAAAAGTGGTGACCTACACGGTGAAATATACGTGGTGAGGGGTTGAAAGAAGTGGTCCAGTGGCCAAGTGGCCGAGTGCGGTAGGGTGGGTCAAGCGAGTCCGCGAGCGGACCCACCACCGGAAGTGATCACGTGGTTGTACTTCAGTGTGTTGCCGTGATCCTGAACTTCATGCCGAGCCATGAAGTTCAGGCGTGGTTGGACTTGGTATTGGGTTGTATGAGTTGTTGATCATAAAAAAGCCCAGGCATGGCAATGCCTGGGCTTTGTATGTTGAGTAACCAATCAAGGTGTTTGATATCGCCAAAATTCAACCGAAGGATGAACCCATATTGACTTCAGCTTTGGCGACCGTCTTTTTGAAGGTAGAACCCTTGATCAATTTTTTGAGCAGCTTGTCGTAGGCGTCGTGATCGGTGGGCACGGGGACGGGTTTGTTAGTCAGGCCCGACATCAGCATGGCGTTGCACAACTCAACGCCGTTGATACCTTCCTCCGCCGGGGCAAGCAGGGGGGTGCCATCGACCAGGGCTTCGACGAAGTTGCGGAGGATGCCGATGTGTTCGGGTTTTTCGCCGCCGACCTCGAGGGTGTGCTTGTGCGTGACCATATGCGGGAATGACGCGGGCGTGGTGGCGCAAATGTGCTTGGCGGACTCATCGGAATTGATGATTTCAATGCGGTTGCTGCCGTCACAGATGATTTTGCCCTTGTCACCGGTGATTTCGAGTCGGTTGGTACCGGGGGCTTCGCCGGTGCTGGTGATAAACAGGCCGGTGGCGCCGTTGGGGTATTCAGCGTAAGCGGTGACTTCATCTTCGACTTCGATTTTGTGATATTTGCCGATGCCGATGTGGGCGGTGATACGGTTGGGCATGCCGCAAATCCACTGCCAGAGGTCGAGGTTGTGGGGGCACTGGTTGACGAGGACGCCGCCGCCTTCGCCGCCCCAGGTGGCGCGCCAGCCGCCGGAGTTGTAGTAAGCCTGACTGCGGAACCAGTTGGTGATGATCCAGTTGGTGCGTTGGATTTCACCGATGTCGCCGTTCTTCACAAGCTGTCGAACTTTTTGATACGCAGGGTTGGTGCGCTGATTGAACATCGCGGACCAAAGCAATTTCTTGTATTTTTTATGGGCTTCGATACCACGCTTGGCGTCCTTGGCGGTGACGGCTATCGGTTTTTCAGTGATGACGTGCAGGCCGTGTTCGAAGGACTTGATGGTCAGGTCGATGTGATCGTAATGTGGCACAGCGATGAGTACGGCATCGACCAAGCCGCTGTCCATCAGGTCGGTTGCCTTGGCAAAGCCTTTGACGCCGGTTTTGGTGACGGCTGCGTCGAGTTTGGCAGGGTCATGATCGCAGACGGCTGTCAATTTGCAGTGTGCGACTTTGGTAATGTTCCCTGAATGACTACTGCCCATATTGCCCATGCCGATGACGCCGAAACGTACCTCTTTCATGTGAGACAACCAACCTTTCGTGTTGCAAGGCCGTGGGTGCGAGTGGTTCCGTGTGAGCACGGGAGAGTCGGCCTTGTGCAAAAGAAGTCTAGCGAGAGGGGGGTACGGTCACAAGCAAGCACCGCCCGCGGTTGTCAGCGGAATGATGATGGGGCACCCGGCTTATCACCAGCGAATGGGGGATATGTGGCACGGTTGCCCTCGGCAGTGAGTCATGGATGATGGTTGATGTATAAACCAATAGAGCAATTCGCGTATTATTTTGCCCCCTTCTCCCTCCGGGAGAGGGGGGCCGTGTCAGCGAGGCCGGGTGAGGGCGTCTGTGGATATGAGCGAAACAGAGAACACCTTATTTCAAGCCGCGCCCTC
>CAYRTH010000158.1:0-7079 GCA_964427135.1 uncultured Phycisphaeraceae bacterium | reverse complement strand
CTCTTAGCTTGCGCACCCATGACACTGGGTCTGAAACATCCGCCCAGGCGCGACGGCCTTCTTCTGCAAATCGATCCAATGCCGCAGAGTTAAACTTGGGGGCGTAGTGCTCAAAGGCAATGAGTCGGTAATTTCGCATTTGCTTGGTATGAATATTCTGCTCGGCCACGATACGTAACAGCGCTTTTTGATACAGACGATTTTGCTGTTGGCTTTTCAGGTAGTCTTGATCGGAAGAAACAACGATCAATTCGCCTGTGTCGTGCAGCCGCAGATGCACATTGGCCTTGTTTGTGCCCCCCATGTCCATAATCGTGCCAAGCAGATATTTCTCCACGCGAACCCAAGGCGCGTCATCGCCTTTGCGATAGTTGGTGGTGTGATTGATTTCAATTGGTCGCTGTCCACGACCTTCGGATCGAATCATGTAGCGTTGATGGGGATATCGCTTGCTCTCAGCCTGAAGCTTCAACATCACCGCAGCGCGTTTAGGGTCGATACGGTCCATGGACTGATCCGCTTGCAGGCTCATCAGATCGGCGGCAAGGTTTGTTGACACCAAAGCCACCACGACTGCCGTGAGCATGTAGGAACCGTTTCCCACGCGGACCATGATATCTTCCAATTTCATACGCTCAGAACCAACGATGAATTCCTGGACCAGCTGGTTGAAACTGTTGAATTTCGCCAAACTGATAGCCTCGGGGGTGACTTCAACGTCACCCACCTTGTCGTGAAGCACGAATTCGATTTTCAGGTCCTTCATCCTGATGCCCTTGTTATCGTATCCTCATCAATCATACGATGACAAATGAGCTTCGGTTGTACGATTATCGGTCGGACTTGATCTATTTCACATCCACATGCGTTGTTTCGCCTTGTACCGTGGCCGTGTTGCGCAACTTCACCTGTGCCTGCTGATCCCGGAAATAGCGTTCGTGCCAGGCATCCGGGAACAAGAGCACCGGCTCACCCTCAGGCCCTTGTGCCAATTCCACACCCCCCGGCAGGGCGATGTCGTCCAGTGTCGCCGCCTGCGCCGGGTCCTCGAACCACCGTGCCATCGTCCAGGGCGTTGTTTCCAAGCGCGAATCAGCCCCGTATTCGTTCTTTAACCGGTACTGCACGATTTCAAATTGCAACGGCCCGACCGCGCCCAGCAGCACCACCTTTTGCTTGCGCCTCGGCAGATCAAACCTTTGCACCACACCCTCCTGCAACAACTGGCTGATGCCCTGATCAAAGCGTTTGAATTGAGCCGGGCTGGGGTTGTGCAAATACGCAAAACACTCGGGGGCAAAGCGCGGTATTTCGTGATACACGATTTTCGGGTCCGCTGTGAACGTATCCCCAATACCAAGCCCCCCTGTGGTCACCACGCCCACGACATCGCCGGGGTACGCTTCTTCAATGGTTTCACGATCGCGTCCGAACAAGGCCTGTGCGTTGCTCAGCCTCATGCTTCGCCCCGACTGTACATGCGTCACGGTCATGTCACGGGTGAACTTGCCCGACACCACACGGATGAAGGCAATGCAGTCCCGATGCCGAGGGTCCATGTTGGCCTGCACCTTGAACACGAAGCCGGAAAAATCATCCTCGGCCGGGTCGATGAGCCTGTCGGTGGCTTTGCGTGACGAGGGGTGCGGTGCGTAATCCAAAAAACTGTCCAGCAACATCTGCACGCCGAAGTTGTTCATCGCACTGCCGAAAAAAACCGGGGTCAGTTTGCCCGCGCTTACCTGTTCGATATCGAACACCGCCCCCGCCATGTCGAGCATGTCATTCTGTTCACGCACGGTTTCGAACACTTCCGGTTTCATGCGCTGACGAATGACCGGGTCATCAAATCCGCCGATGCTGACCGGGGCGCGAAAAATGCCATGGTCGGTGCGTTCGAACAGGTGCACCTGCTTCTGTTGTCGATCGTAAATCCCCTGAAAATCAACCCCGTGGCCCAGCGGCCAGTTCATCGGGTAGGCATGAATGCCCAGCACGTTTTCCAAATCATCCAAAAGCCCCAGCGGGTCCATGGCCGGGCGATCGAGTTTGTTCATGAAGGTGAAAATCGGCACGCCGCGCTGCCGACAAACCTCAAAAAGCTTACGGGTCTGCGATTCAATGCCCTTGCCCGCGTCGATCACCATCACCGCTGCGTCCACCGCCGTGAGCACGCGATACGTATCTTCGGAAAAGTCCCGGTGGCCTGGGGTGTCCAAAAGGTTGATGCGATAGCCCCGGTAGTCGAATTGCAGCACGGTGGAACTGATCGATATGCCGCGTTTGCGTTCCAGTTCCATCCAGTCGCTGGTCGTGGCCCGCTGGTTTTTGCGAGCTGTGACCGACCCGGCCAGTTGCACCGCTCCGCCGTATAACAGCAGTTTTTCCGTGAGGGTGGTTTTTCCCGCGTCGGGGTGACTGATGATGGCAAAGGTCCGCCGCCGCTCTATTTCCTGTTGCATCGAAGCCAAGACAAAGTCTCACATGACTTGGTGATTGTTTTTCACGCCTGATCTTTGTCATCGACCTTGATGACAAAGATCAGGATGTTGTCTCACGTTGACAAACCATCCTGAACTTGCTTGTAAACAAGCAAGTTCAGGCGTGCATTCCATGGCGGTTACCACACGCACAATTTCATGATTTCACGCCGGCTGGGGCAAACTTCCAGGCCCAGCGCCAGCGTCGGCATTGCCACCCGAAGCGGCATTGCTGGCACTACCGTTGGCACTCGCCGCCTTGTCAGCCTCGGCCTTGAGCAGGTCGCTGACCGTCGGTTTGAGCAGTACTTGTCCCTTCATCAATCTGTCCACTTCATCCCTGTTGAGCGTTTCATAGCGAAGCAGCGCCTGCGCCAGTCGCTCCAGTTCATCGCGATGTTGTTCCAGCAGTTGCCGGGTCTGCTCATAGGTTGTGTCGATGATTTTTTTCACTTCATCGTCGATCTGCCGGGCGGTTTCATCGCTGATCAGCCGCTCGGGTTGTTCCCACGGGTTTCGGCTTTCGTCCGTCCCGTACAGAAGGAACCCCAGTTTTTCGCTCATGCCGTAGCGTGTCACCATGGCCCGTGCAATCGCTGACGCCTGACGAATGTCCATGGCTGCGCCGCTGGAAATATCCCCGCAGAACATGTCCTCCGCGATGCGTCCGCCGAAGGTCACCCGCAACTGCGCCATCATCTGCCGTTTGGTGAAAATGTGCTTGTCACGCTCCGGCAGCATGAACGTCACCCCCAGTGCCTGACCACGCGGAATGATCGTCACCTTGTGCAACGGCTCGCTGTCCGAATCGTGGTACATCACCAAAGCATGACCCGCTTCGTGATACGCAATGATCCGCTTTTCACGGTCATCAATCTTTCGACTCTTCATCGCCCGGCCCCACTTGACCTTGTCCCGAGCCTCCTCCATGTCAAACATTTCCACAAAATCCTTGCCCGCCAGCGTCGCTGCAATCGCCGCCTCATTGATCAGTGCCGCCAGGTCCGCACCGCTGAACAAGGGCGTGCCCCGTGCGATTTTTTCCAAATCGACATCCGGCCCCATCTTCACCTTCTTGGCATGCACCCGCAAAATTTCCATCCGCCCACGCAGGTCCGGCAAGGGCACGTGAATCTGCCGATCAAATCGACCAGGCCGAATCAAGGCCGGGTCCAGCACATCGTTGCGGTTGGTTGCCGCCATGACGATGACCTGATCGTTGGTTTCAAACCCGTCCATTTCGACCAGTATGGCGTTGAGGGTTTGCTCACGTTCATCGTGACCGCCGGAGGACAGACCGCCGCTGCGACGCCGGGCTACGGCATCGATCTCGTCAATAAAAATGATGCAGGGCGAACTGTCCTTGGCCTGCTTGAACAAATCGCGCACCCGTGACGCCCCCACCCCGACGAACATTTCCACAAAGTCGCTGCCGCTGATCGAAAAGAACGGCACATCCGCCTCGCCCGCCACCGCCTTGGCCAGTAACGTTTTGCCACAGCCAGGGTCCCCGATCAAAAGCACACCGCGCGGCACACGCCCGCCCAGCCGTTGAAACTTTTTGGGGTTCTTCAAAAACTCGATGATTTCAAAAACTTCTTCCTTCGCTTCGTCGATGCCCGCCACATCCGCCAGGGTGATGTTGGAGTGTTCCTTGGTCAGCATTTTGTGCCGACTGCGACCAAACGAACCCAGCATCCCCGCTCCGCCCCCGGCGTTACGCATCGCTCGAAATACGAAAAAGTAAATCAGCAGAATAATCAGCAGCACCGGCCCAAAGTTGATGAGCAGCGGCAACAGAATCGACCCGCCCGGTTTGGGTTTGAAATCCTGCCCGATGGCCTTGAGTTCGTTCAAATAAAACTCTCGGCTATCAGCCTGAATCGGTACCGCAATCCGCACCGGCCCCTTACGGTTACTGTCCATGCCCGGGGTGTCCGCAGGCAACAACCCCAGCAGTCGGCTGTCCTCCACCACCACCGGTTCGCTGAACGCGCCGCGCTGTGCATATTCACGGAACTGCTTCCATGACACTTCCTCTGCCGAGTTCTGCGCCTGATTCATCAGCACCAGAAACGCGATCACCAAACCACCCAAAAGCAACCAACCGACCAGCCCGCGCGACATGAAGTTTTGCGGCGCGTTTTTACCGCCGTTGCCGCCGTTCTTGTCGGGGCGGTTGTTGCCGTTGCGTTTGGGTGTTTGATTCGGGTTGTCGTTGGAATTAGCCATGGAAACCTTCGGGCATGATCATGCCGGTGAAACTCATTGGTAATGGTAGGGCACAAAGCAAGCGCCAGCGCTATTATCGGTGATTTTGTACGATAAAGCCAATGATCAAGGCACGGACACGGATTGAATCAATACCAAGCCGGAACCAGACCGACCCCCGGGGGAGGTCGAGGACCCGGGTATTCTGAATCGTGCCCAAGTGAATTGATATTTTGTGGTTTACGATCTGACCAGTGAACCAATTCACTGATTAACCGACTCGCCCCGCGGAATACCCGAGTCCTCAACCTGTCGGTTTCGTCCTCGGCTTGGTGAATCCGCAATCCGTAATTTCAAAACAATCGATTCCATCACCAACCCGCTTGCATCGCCGACACGATATCCGTCGCCAACTTCTGCACCGCGGCGTGCTGGGCAGCGCTGTAACGTTCGCCCACCGGGGTGCTGGGGATATACCGCCCCACCGCCGCAAAACCCTTGCGATCTTTAATCATCTGTCCATTTCGGCTGTTCTTCCAGGCGAAATCAACCTCGATGCGTACTTCCAATTCCTGCGGCAAGCCTTCGTCCCGCGACCATGACAACGTGCGCTGCTGCACACTCGTGATCGTGCCCTCCAGCACCGTGTCCGACCCCGCCTCAGCCACGACCTTGTAGGGCGTACGCAGTTCGATTTCCTTGATCAAGGCTTCCGTCAAATCAAACTCAGCACCTCGATAAAACGTGCGGTTGGCGAAAATCGGCACGGCCACGGAACGATATTCGGTCGAAAACAATTCTTTCTGCGTGTAACCACAACCCGGCAACAGCACCAACAAAACAAACAACAGCAATAGCCCAAAGCCCGCTTGATTCGTGATCTTCATGGGTGGAGCCTCTGATAACCCCCTCTCCCCATGGGAGAGGGAGGCCGAGTCAGCGAGGCCGGGTGAGGGCCGAAGTGCGAAGAAAGTTTGAAGTAAAGGACAATTTAATGCAGCCACGCCCTCACCCCTACCCTCTCCCGGAGGGAGAGGGGGCATTTCAGCAACCCCGTGGTGTGATTGACAACAAATTCGACTCATGGCCGTCCCTCCGGAGTCATCACCGTATCAACCTGCTCACCACTGTCGGGGCCGGTGATTTCCGTGGGCAAAGCCTGCAATGCTGCCAGGGCCTGCTGCGCCGAAGCGGTGCGCGGGTAATCCCGCATCACCCGGCGATACCCCTCTGCGGCGCTCACCAACTTGTCTTTCACTTCATACCACTGAGCGGCCAGAAAATCCTTGCGTGCCAGTGATTCTTCAATCCGCGTCCGCAATCCTTGTGCGCCCAGTTTTTCCGCCGCCGCGGGAAACTCGTTTTGATACATTCGCAGGCGCGTCGCCGCTTCCAGTAAGCCCGTCGCATCAAACCCCGGCCCCTTGAACGCCGCCAGGTTCGCCTGAATCACTCGCAACATGGCAAACTCGCGCCGTAAACTGCGCGGGTAATTGAGTAAAAACATATCGAAAGCCGTGGCCGCGTTGTTCATGTCGCCCTGACGCACGTAATGTTCGCCCAGTTCCAGGCTGGCTTTTTCACCGATGACGCTTCCGGGCGCACGTTCCTGAATGCGGATGAAAATTTCCTCCGCTTCGCCGTACGAAGTCAGAATGCGCAGCCCCAGCAACTTGCGACGCACGCCCATCGAAAACAATCGCGCCACTTCAAACTCACGTTCCAGCGCGAGGTTGAACTCTTGCGATCCGGGAAATTGCCGGAGCACCACTTCATAATCAAAAAGCGCCTGGTAGTAATCGCGCTGGGCGGAATAGGCATCACCACGTAACAGATGGGCCTGGGGCAGTTGCGGGTGATTGGGGTTGTCATCGATCCAGCGATCGGCCAAGCGTTGTGCTTGCTCCGGTCGTTCTTCCGCCAGGGCTTGGCGAATAGCCTGCAACTGTCCCAACGGTGAAGCCGGGTCGTGCACCACCTGCGCCTGCCATTGATCGTTTTCCAGACGGTACTCCGTCTGTGCGAGCGACATTGTGGCCGTCAACCACGGCAGAACCAGCGCCAACATGACACAACATGACTTTTGCGACATGTCCGCGATGATACGCTTTGCCTCAACACAGGGCAACGCGTGGGGGTACTGGGGTGATGGTGTGTTTCACACGCCTGAACTTCATGTCCGCATGAAGTTCAGGATGGCTTTCAAGCAACGATGTGGCACCGCCGCCCTCGGCGAGGTGATCATCAAAGCGGCGGATGGTATCCGCCGACTTCATGGCATTGAGTACACACCGGGCAAACAGACCGCCGATGCCATCGGCGGCTTTACAGCCCAGCCGGGGGCGCCCCCGGGGGCTGGGCTACAACCATAAGGCGTGTCGGATACCG
>CAYRTH010000157.1:0-7103 GCA_964427135.1 uncultured Phycisphaeraceae bacterium | reverse complement strand
AAAACACCAAGCCGGGAACGAGGCTGGCAAGCCGAGGACCCGGGTATGGTTTTGCGATGTGGTGATTTTCGAATCATCAACGCCTGAACTGATTGGTCTGTCACGCCTGAACTTCACGTCCGCGTGAAGTTCAGGATTCTTTTTTTCATCACATCCTCGTTGATCCAATTTTCAAACCATCCTGATCTTGCTTGCAGACAAGAAAAGCGTGTGCGACCTTTCGCACTCGCTTGCAAGATCAGGCGTGGATGGCGAGTAAAGAAAAATGTGCGTACCCCATTGCGTTGTGCCGATATTCCCCTGATAATCCATGACTCGATCTTTTTCGCCTTGAACCAGCAACAGGAACCACTGCAATGTCCTTTGACTCGACCATTCATGCCAAAGCGATACAACTGGCCAAACTGGGTTACGAAATGACCGCCGCTGCCGGATCGGGCCACCCCACATCGTCGGCCAGTCTGGCGCACATCGTGTCCGTGCTCATGTACAAGCAGATGCGCTGGGAACCGGCCAACCCTTCGCATCCCTGTTCCGACCGGTTGGTGCTTTCGGAAGGGCACGCGGTACCGATCGTGTACGCCGCCTGCGCCGACCTTGGCGTGATGATCGGCAAAAGCAAAGATCAATGGCGACCCATGACCCGTGACGATGCGATGCAGCTTCGGGCCATGGACTCGGTGGTCGATGGTCACCCCAACCCAGCCGAGGGCTTCCCGTTCTTCGATGCAGCCACCGGTTCGCTGGGCCAGGGCCTTTCGATCGCGGCGGGTCTGGCTGCCGCTGCCAAGCTCGACAACCTGGACAAGCGCATTTACTGCATCATTGGTGATGGTGAAAGTCGTGAAGGGCAAATCTGGGAAGCCCTGGACTTCATCAAGGATCACAACCTCAAGGCTGTGCTGCCGATTTTCAACTGCAATGTGTATGCACAGTCGGATGTGGTCAGCCCGCAGCAGTCAGCGGAAGTGACCGCGAAAAAACTCGAAGCCTACGGCTTCACCGCGCTGGTGATTGATGGTCATCACCCCAGCACTATTGCCGATGCCTTCTCGAAACATGCACAAAGTCAGTTTGACCCGCAGGCCGGCCCGGTGGCCATCGTCGCCAAAACCGTCAAGGGTTGGGGCAGTGCGTCGCAGCAGGGGCATGGTCACCACGGCAAGCCAGCCGAGGGTGACGAAATGGCCAAGGCGCTGACGGAACTGGATGAAACAGGACGGTTTTTGGGCGCCCTGGCGGACACGCCGCTCAAGGGTGATTTGATGTCGCCCAACAAGCCGGGCGACCCGGTGGTGCACCCGATGATGAGCTTTACCGAAGCCTGCGCCAAGTTCGGGTTGACGGACAAACTCATCAGCAAGGGCAAGTGTTCGACACGAAGGGCGTATGGTGTGGCATTGCGGGCGGCAGGTCATGCGTACAGCCATGTCGTGGCGCTGGATGCGGATGTAAAGAACTCGACCTTTGCGGAAGATTTTTACAAAGATGCGGATTTGAAGTCGAGATTCTTTGAATGCCGAATCGCGGAACAGAACATGGTGTCGGCGGCGGCGGGCCTATCAGCCGGCGGCAAGGTTCCGTTTGCCTCGACCTTCTCCAAGTTTTTCACCCGTGCTTACGATCAGATCGAAATGGCCGTCAACAGCGGCGCCAATTTCAAAGTTGTTGGTTCGCACAGCGGCATCACCCTCGGAGCCGACGGCCCAAGTCAGATGTCGCTGCCCGATGTCGCATGGTTCCGTTCCTTCAGCAAGGTGACCAACCAAAAGGGCAAGCCCGCGTTCTATGTGCTGCAACCCTCGGATGCGTTTCAGGCTTATGCACTCACCAAGCTGATGGTCGAGCACGACGGCCCGGCTTACATGCGTACCGTGCGCAGCGACGTTGAGTTTTTGTACAACGACAATGACAAGTTCGCCCTCGGCGGCCACGAAGTGTTGTCGGAAGGGCGCGATTTGCTGATCATCGCCAGCGGTTACATGGTGCACGAAGCCAACAAGGCGCTGGAAAAACTGGATGCACAGGGTGTTGATGCCACACTGGTCGATTTGTATTCGCTGCCCTTTGACGAGGAAGCGATTTTGGATTTGGCCAACGAGAACAACGGCATGGTTTTAACCGTGGAAGACAACTATGCAGCCGGCATCGGCGGGGCAATCGCCGACGTGGTGGCCGAGGACGGCGGCGGCTTTACCCTGCGTCAGATGTACGTCAAACGCATCCCCAAGAGCGGCAAGACCGGCGATGAACTGTTGCGTTACTGCGAACTGTCGTCGGAAGACATCGTCAAACAGGCGATGGCGCTTCTGCAACTGTCAGCGACGTGATTTTTGGAAGTGGCCAAGTGGCCGAGTGGTCAAGTGGTCGAGTGCAGAAAAACAAGCCGGGAACGAGGTCGCTTCAGCGACCGAGGGACCGGGTATGGCTTGGTCAAAAGTCCAATGTCCAAAGTCACAGATTGAACTAGACCTTGGACGTTGAACCTGTGACTTTGGACTTCATTCAGGCGCGACAAGTCGCGGCGCTAACCCAAACCTGTTTATTCGTATGATGGATGAAACATTACCCACGCTTCGCGGCGTGGGTTTTTTACAGAACAGCGCATGATCACGAACTTATGGACAGTGCTGGCGGACTTGCTTCACCGTGGCGGACCGGCCATGGTGGTGCTGATGATGATGTCGGTGTTATCGCTGACGATTTTGTTTGAACGCTGCTGGTTCTGGGTACGCACCAACCGACGCGCCAATGGGCGGGTGGCGACCATGGCTCGCTGGCTGCGCGAAGGTGAAACTGAAAAATTGCGCGGGTTTCTGGCCGGGGCCGACGATGTGTATGCAACTGCGTTACTTAGGTTTTTGGACGAACCCTACAGCGACGCCCTGGCGCTGGAAATCATCGACACGCAAAGGCAACGACTCGAGCGATTCATGGCCACGTTATCAACGATGATCACGGCTGCGCCATTGGTGGGGCTGCTGGGCACGGTGACGGGGTTGATCCGCACGTTTCAATTTTTCGGCCAGCAGGCGATGGCGGTCGATCCGCAATCGGTGGGCGTGGGTTTGTCCGAAGCCCTGCTCAACACCGCAGGCGGGCTGATCATTGCGATTGCGGTGATTTTTCCCTACAACGCTTTTCGCGCCCAGGTGCAGCAATCACTGACACGATTGGAGTCGCTGGTGGCCGCGGCGGCGAGTCGGGGGGCGAAATGAAGAGATTTCGAATTTCGGATTTGATAACAAGCCGAGGACGAAGCCGACAGGCTGAGGACTCGGGTATTCTGGCAAGTCCAACGTCACCGGTCCAACGTCCAAGGTCAAATACAATCCGTGACTTTGGACTTTGGACTTAAAGAATACCCAAGTCCTCGGCCGCCCTGAGGGGCGTCCTCGTCCTTGGCTTGTAATAAAAATTCGAAAATCGCAATTCGAAATTCATTCATGCCCCGTCGCACCACGCCCCAGTTTGTATGCCCGGCTTTGGCGGACCTCGCCCGGCAGTTGCCGTTTGCCCCACCGGCACGGCGGATCGAGCAACTCACACGCACCGAACGCTTGCATGATGAGTTGCAGGGCGATGGGTTGTACCCGCTGGAGTTTGTCGTTTATCGCATCACCGGTTACCGCAGCGAATATCAGCAGGATGAACTGCTGGTGGGTGAGGCAGTGCAACGCGATTTGCGCCTGCTGATTGACCAGCTCAGTTACAGCATCGATGAACCGGTGAATGATCATGACCCGGTGCTCAGCGGGGAACAACTGGCTCATCGATGGAACGTCAGTACCAAAACATTATCACGCTGGCGGAAACTGGGGCTGCGCTGGCGGTGGGTATTGGCGGAAGATGGCCGAACACGACAAGTGGTTTACCCACAGCGTTCGGTCGAACGGTTTGCAAAGTTGCATACATCGGTGATCGAGCGAGCTGCGGGTTTCACTCATTTGTCAGAACCTGATAAACAGCGATTGATCGAACGTGCCCGGCGGATTGCATCGGCACGTGAGGTCAGCCCGCATCAACTGGCGGCACACCTGGCCAAGCGTACCGGTCGTGCGGTGGAAACCTTGCGGTTGATACTGCTCAAACATGATGAGGCGAACCCAGAGCAGGCGATTTTCAAGGAGCGCACCACACCCTTGTCAACCCATGAAAAGCGGATCATTGTGCGAGCCTTTGGCATGGGTGTGCCGATGCGGAAAATCGTCCAGCGGTTTGAGCGGACACGGGCGAGTTTGTACCGGGTGATTTATGAAGCGCGGGCGCAGCAGCTTCGGCACATGGCATTGCCGTATCACGAGCTGCCGACGTTCGGGCGTGAGGACGCGGAGGCGGTGTATTTGCGACCTTTACCCGAAGCGACAGCGGGCGATTTTGTGAAACGGCCGAGGGTGAGGGTGGACGATCTGCCTGTGAATCTGCAAACGGTTTTTGCCGGGCCGATTCTGTCAGGTGCAAGGCAGCAGGCGCTTTTGGTGCGCATCAACTATTTGCATTACCGGGCGGTGAAACTACGTGCACAATTGGATCGATATCACCCGCGGGCAGGTCAGTTGGATTTAATTGAATCGTGGGTGAAACAGGCGCAGCAGTTGCGCGAGCAATTGGTGCATGGCACAGCGCCGTTGGTATTGTCAGCGGTACGACAACATTCGGTCACTCAACCCCAAGTCGGCGGATGGACGCATCGATTATTGCCGGTGTTGCAGCAGGCGATGAAAGTGCAGGCGCAGGGTATCGATCAATTCGACATCGGGGGCAGAACCAGTTTTCAGGCGTACCTGAACTGGGCGCTGTTGCGACATCTGGCGGGAATGGTGTGATTAGAATTTCGGGTTTTTGTAGATACAGAACAAACCAGGGACCATATTGACGCCGAGGGCTTCAGCCCCGGATTCAGCCAATGAAGTATCGATCCGGCCCTGAAGGGCACGGCGTCAATACCGTGCAACAACACCACCGAAGGCGTAGGTGCATCCCTCATTGGTTACTACAATGATCGGTCATGGGGAAGTTGCGCCTATCAACGAGGCAGGGACCAGGGCAGGTGGTGGCACTGCGCCAAGGTATGGATTTACCGACACGCGGGGTGATGCAATCACTTGGCCTGGTGGGTCAGGGTTTGGTGTGCTTGTCAGCGTGGGGCGTGGCTTTGTTGCCGGGGGTGGTGATGGTGGGGCAGCCCAGCAACAAGCAATTACAACGGGCGATGCAAGTGGTGGGTGATGGTAAAGGTGCAGGGCGATGGTGGTTGCGGTTGGATCGTGCGATTGAAGAGGGTAGCCAGTTACGACGGGGCATGATGGGCGGGACGGAAGTGGTGTTGGATCAACCGACGGTCAAAGACGTGTTGGAAGCGATGCCGCGGATGGCGGGGCAGGCGCAAGAGCGCAGGGCGACGGGGGTTCGGGGTGTGGGTCAGCCGGGGGCGAGTCAATCGGCTGGGCAGTCGTTCATTTTGCAACGCTTGGATGCGACCAAGGCAAGTGTCGGCGATGGGGCGGGGGTGGGGTTTACCCGTGACCCGGGCAGTGGCGATGAACCGTGGGTGATTCGTTTTTTAGCAGGCGGGCAGGGGCGGGCAGCGGTGAGTTCACCCCAAGCGGTCGGGTTTGAAAAGCTGTCGGGTCAGGTGCAAAAGCAATTGCAACATATCAAGGCAGTGCTCGAAAAGCAGACCGGTTGGGTGGCGGAAATCGAGTTTGTCATTGTCGGGGGAAAGGTGTTTGTCAATCGACTGGAACGCGCCCGGTTATCGGCAGAGGCAGCGGTGAAGGTTGCGGTGCAAATGGCGCAAAGCGGGGTGATCGAAGAGACTCAAGCGATTGATCAGGTCGAACCATCGATGTTGGGCCAATTGTTGTTGCCTCAGTTTGAGGCGAAAGCGCGGAGCAAGGCAAAGGTGTTGGCACAGGGGTTTGCGGCTTCGCCGGGGGTGGCGGTGGGGCGGTTGGTGTTCAGTGCGGGGGAAGCATTGCGGCGGGGCAGTGCGGGGGAAGCGGTGATTTTGGTGCAACCTGAAACCTATGCGCAGGATGTGGCTGGTATGCGGGTTTGTCAGGGGGTGCTGACCAGCAGCGGGGGCATGACCAGTCACGCAGCGGTGGTGGCGCGGGGTTGGGGCCTGTGCGCGGTGGTGGGGGCCAGTGGGGTGCATATTGATCGCAAACGCGGGCAAATGCGTGTCGGGGAACGGGTGTTGACCAGTGCGGACACGATATCGCTGGATGGGGCGACGGGTGAGGTGTTGGCGGGGGCGGTGAAGGTCAAGGCCCCGAGCGTGCAGGGGCATGTGCAGTCACTGCTCACCTGGGCGGATGCACGGCGAAAGTTAAAGGTGCTGGCTAATGCCGACACCGTGGACGATGCGAATAAAGCGCGGGAACTGGGGGCTGAGGGTATTGGGTTATGTCGCACGGAGCATATGTTTTTTGCCACGGATCGATTGGCACTGGTTCGGCAGATGATTTTGGGCGATGGGCATGATCATCAACAGCGCAGCGTGGTGCTGGATGAATTAATGGGGATGCAGCAGGGTGATTTTGAGAAGTTGTTGGAGGTGATGGAGGGTTTGCCGGTGACGATTCGGCTGCTGGATGCGCCGTTGCATGAGTTTTTACCCAGCGATGATGACAGGGTTGAATTGCGTGCGCTGGCGAAGGCACTGGGTCTGTCAGCCCGCAAGTTACAGGATCGTATGGCGGGTTTACGGGAGACCAACCCGATGCTTGGGCTGCGGGGTTGTCGGTTGAGTTTGTTGTACCCGGACATTGCGCGGATGCAGATGCAGGCAGTGATGGGGGCGGTGCGAGCCTGTTGCGACAGAGGATTAAAAGTGGATGTGGGGGTGATGTTTCCGATGGTGAGTTGTGAGGAGGAGCTGGTGCAGTTGGCGAGGTTGTGGGGGGAAGTGGTAAGAAGTGGTCAAGTGGTCGAGTGGTCAAGTGGTCAAGTGACGGAAAAGGAAAAGGGGCAAGGGGTCAGACCAAGCCGAGTCGGAGGCGTCCTCGCCGACGGCTCGGGTATGCCTGGAAGTGGCCAAGTGGGGGAAGAAGGAAGTGGCCAAGTTATTGATTCGACGGCACGCCCTCACCCTAACC
>CAYRTH010000156.1:0-7133 GCA_964427135.1 uncultured Phycisphaeraceae bacterium | reverse complement strand
GTCCGCCACTTGCGTGGCGTAACTCGTCACCCTCTCCCGGAGGGAGAGGGGGGAAGACGCTACAGTTGAATTGAATCTGCTCTAAACATTTTTAATCACCCGACCTTCACCCTCAGCCTGCCTTTTCATTTTCCAACATCTGTCGATAACTGGCGGCGATGCCCAGCAGGGTCAGGTCGGGCACGATGCGGTCGATCAAATCATGATCCTTGAAAAGCAGTTCCGCATCCCCGCCGGTGGCCACGACCATTGGAAAGCCGCCGGCAGTTTCAGCATATTTTTCGACCAGTTCACGCACCAAGCCGCGAAGCCCGTGGTACATACCCGTGCGCATCGCCTGCACTGTGTTGTGACCGATGGCTTCATCGGGCACAGCGGGTGTCACCTCCGGCAACTGCCCGGTGTGTTCATGTAAACTGCGCAACATGAGGGTCGCACCAGGGGCGATGGCTCCCCCATGAAACGTGCCAGCGCCGTCGATGTAATCTACCGTGATGGCTGTGCCCGCATCGACCACGACACAGGCTTGCTTCAGTGTGTCGAAAGCGGCAGCAGCATTGAGCAATCGGTCTTCGCCGACCATCGCTTCGCGGTCCAGTTGCCGACCGATGGAGATGGCTACATCTTCTTCCACCCGCAACACCTGTGCGTTACGGTCTTCCAAAAGCGCTTCGCTGACGATTTCCTCCGCCTTGGGGAACACTTTGGGATTGACCGTGGCCATGAGCACCGCTGGTTGTGAAGTGATCGCCAGTTCCTTCCACGCAGCGACGACGAAGTCGCGCAATTGGGGATCGAGCTGATCGGGGGTGAGCGCCAGACTGCGTACCAGTTTGTTATCGATGAACAAGCCGACTTTGGTGCGGGTGTTGCCGACGGAGATGGCCAGAAGGTTGATGTTCATGGGGTAGTCCTTTACGGAATCAAAGTAGTGGTCAAGTGGACAAGTGGACAAGTGGACAAGTGGACAAGTGGTCAAGTGCTCAGAGATATTCAAAAACCCGTAGGGTTCATCAGCGGGTCTTTTCGCTCAATTCAAAATTCGAAATTCGATATTCGAAATCATCCCCGCACTTCCACCAGCATCTTCCAGCACGCTTCCAGAAACTCACTCAACCCCACGCCCGTCGCGGCGCTGATGGCCAATACCTTTTTACCCAGCACCTGTTCCACCAGCTCGACCGCAGCACGATGTTCGGTGTCATCCGCCAATAAGTCTAATTTCGTCACCACGATCAATTCGTGTTTTTCCGCCAGCAGCGGTGAATACTGCGCCAGTTCCTCACGGATGATCCGATAGTTTTCCGCCGGGTCGCTGCCATCGGTCGGTTCGATTTCGATCAGGTGCACCAGCAGCCGGGTGCGTTCGACATGGCGTAAAAATTGAATGCCCAGCCCTGCGCCTTGGTGTGCGCCCTCGATCAAGCCCGGTATGTCCGCAAACACCATGCGTCGTTGGTTGGACAACTCAGCGATGCCCAGTTGCGGCTCAAGGGTCGTGAACGGATAGGCCCCGATTTTCGGATGCGCCCTGCTGATGCGCGAAAGCAGTGTCGATTTGCCCGCATTGGGTTTGCCGATCAAACCGATGTCGGCGATCAGCTTCAATTCAAGTTTGAGCGATCGTTCTTCGCCCGGTCGGCCCGGTTCAAATTCACGCGGTGCCTGATGTGTGGGTGACTTGAAATGCTCATTGCCAAATCCGCCCTTGCCACCCTTGGCAATTAAAAATCGTTTACCCGGTTCGTCCAGGTCCACGATTAGTTCCCCCGTGTCGGCATCGAACACCAAAGTGCCCGGCGGCAGTTTGATTACCAAATCGTCCCCGTTGCGACCAGCACACTGTTTAATGTCACCCGGTACGCCATCCTCCGCATACCAATCCGTCTTGCCGGAAAAATCCAGCAACGTATCAACGCCGGCCGTCGCCACCAGAAACACACTGCCCCCGTTGCCCCCGTCGCCGCCGTTGGGTCCGCCTTTGGGGACGTACTTGGCGCGCAGGAACGACACCTTGCCGTCGCCGCCCTTGCCTGCGTAAACACGAATTGCCGCCGAGTCGATCAGCATCGTTCATCCATTCCAAAAACTGCGTTCCAAGTAAAAAGGGCATCATCACGATGCCCCTGTGAATTCATGGGTTGTCATCAGGTTACGCCTATGCGTAACGATCAACGAAGTTTCAGTTCGCCAATGCAGCCGCCGGTTTGACATTCACCTTGCGACCCTTGAACTCGACGGTTCCGTCGGTCAGGGCGAACAAGGTGTAGTCTTTCCCCAGGCCGACGTTCAGGCCGGGTTTGAAGGGTGTGCCGCATTGACGCACGATGATGCCGCCTGCAGTGATGGTTTGTCCGCCATAAACCTTGACGCCCCGATACTGCGGGTTGGAATCGCGTCCGTTGCGTGAACTGCCGCCTGCTTTCTTATGAGCCATATATCACCTTGGGTTTAAATCTGTGTGCCGTATGGTTTGGTCAATTTCGACAATCATTTCATGGGGTGTGCCTGTAAGCAACCTGATGAAGCGAGCTACGAATTATAACGTCAAGTGCCCCCGATGAGCAAATCGTTAAATCGCCGGGTCCCACTTGCAGCTTGTCTGCCAGGGTCCTTGACGACCTGCCAAACAACTGTCCGCCGATACCATCGACGACTTTTCAATAACAGACGCGATAAATCGCGGCGCTAACTTCCGAACCATGCTCCGTCACTTGGCCACTCGGCCACTTGACCACTTCCGCACCGCCCTCACGCGGCATCGGCCTGCGTTAGCATCGCAATGGCTTTATGACAGGTTTGAACCAACTGATGATAGCTCTGTTGCAACTGATCGGTGGGTGCCTTGGCCTTGAGTTTTTGAAACAGTGCATCGGCCTGTTCGGTGATTTGCATATAGCCGTAACCAGCAGCCGAGCCTTTCAAGTCCAAACACATTTTTTCCAGCACCGCCTTGTTGCCACCCGGGGCCAGTTGCTTGTCCATGGTTTCGATGTACTGCGCCAGTCGTTCCAAAAACGAGATGATCAGCGGTCGCATCGTCCGGTTACTCCAATACGCACTACGCAACACCGGGCTATTGCCGCTGCCTTCGGCTTCTCCCGCAAATAACTGTTGATGGATGAATCCGACCAAATCTTCAAAGTGATAGGGTTTGATCAGCAGTTGCGTGCAACCCCACTCGAGGGCCTGCTTGCGGGTTTCCGGGCGATTGTCAGCCGAAAGCGCCAGAATCGGCCCCTTGTAACCCCGTTCACGCAGACTCATCGCCAGTTCCGGCCCGGTCATGCCCGCCAACCAAACCCCCGTCATGATCATGTCGAATTTTTCATTCTGCGTACGTAACAACGCCTCAGGCCCATTGCTCACCGTCACCACTTGCATCCCCAGCGTGTGCAGTTGAAACTTGATCAACTCCAAATCATTCACCGAGTCATCGACATACAACACCCGGCCCGCCAGCGTCGGCATTTCCACGCTGGGCTTTTCCGGGTCGGTGTCCTCCAACAATGTCGTCACGTAATCACTCAACTCAATCGGGCTGGCAAAATGAACACCAATTTCATGCACCCGGCCGGTCACCAGCCGACATCGACGCACTTCCCCGCTCACCGTCACGATGTTGGTGTCACTGCGACGCAGGGAAATAATGCAGGGCGTTCCCGTGTGTAAAAAGTTCCCGTGCAAAAACCCCAATCCAAATCGGCTGAGGTTACGGGTGCGGATCAGGTAATTGGACACCGACCCGCCGGGGTGGCGCACTTGCAGAATCAGCCCGCCGGAAATGCGATATTCCAACCGCTTGTCCGTGCGACGGTCACGATCTGTTTGCCGGGCTTCCTCTTCACGCAGCCGATTGAGTACTGCCTGCTGTTCCTTCTCGCTCAGACGAAGGCTGTCGATATACGTGTTTTTTTTGGGTGAAGGTATTGCCATGGCCCGTACAACCCCCGACTTGATGCATGACCCCGGCTCAATGACAAGTAACCGCTTACTCTAATCATCGGGTAAACCCAATCGCAACATAACCCCAAACACCCTCGTTTAGGTTGTGATTGACGGAAATGCAATGCCCTCAAACCCGGTGCTAGAGCGCATCCCAATTCTTTGTCGCGTTTGTTTTACGAGCCGCGACCGTGAGGGAGCGGGGTTTGGTTTCTTCGTCATTCCAGTCGGTGCTACATTGTTATGGGATGCGCACTATAACGCATGTGATTTGGCCGACCCGGTCAATGACAAATCCCGCTTTCAATACCGATGCTCCCCCGGCATTTCATCGGGCACGCCTTCGTCGTCTTCATCCACCGCATCCTCATGCCGACCCGTCAGCCGCAAACGTGGCTGCCCCTGTGCCTTATCCGTCTTGTCAGCGTTTTCGCCCTTATCACTGTTGCGTGGGTCAAACACGGTTCCCGCAGCCGCCTCGGCCGCATCCTTTTCCGCCTGCTCGCGCATGGCTTCCCAATCCTCCAGTGAAATCGTCACTTCTCGTGCCTGCGACCCCTTGTATTCACCCAATAGCCCCGCGAGCGCCATTTGTTCGATCAGCCGTGATGCTCGTGAGTAACCGATGGTCAATCGCCGTTGCAACAGCGACACACTGCCACGCTTTGTTTCCAGCACGATACGAACTGCATCCTCAAACAACGGGTCTTTTTCAAAATCTTCCGCCCCTTCCTCGCCCGTTGCTGCTGATCGCAACTGTACCAATTGCGGTTCAAAGTTCTGCTGGGCCACTTCCTTCAAAAACTTCACCACTCGGCGTATTTCCAGATCGTCCACCAGTGTGCCCTGCGATCGGGTCAGCTTGCTGTTGCGTGGTGACAAATAAAGCATGTCACCCTGACCCAACAACAGTTCCGCGCCCTTCTGATCCAGCACGATGCGACTGTCCAACCCCGATGCCACCTTGAACGACACCCGGCAGGGCATGTTGCCCTTGATCAAACCCGTCACCACATTCGCCTGCGGCCGCTGCGTCGCCAATATCAAATGAATACCCACCGCACGGGCCTTTTGCGCGAGTCTCACGATCAAACCTTCCACCTCTTTGTTGGTCATCATCAGGTCCGCCAATTCGTCGATGATGATCACGATGTAAGGCAGCTTTTTCGGAATGACCGCTTCTTCCTGCTCCGTCGATGGCTGAAAACGCTCCTTGATTTCCGCCCATGTCAAAGTGTTGTAACCGGCCACGTCGCGCACCGATGCCTCGGCCAGCAGTTCGTAACGCTCGTCCATTTTGTTGACCGCCCATTCCAATATCGCCGCCGCCTTGCTCATTTCCGTCACCACCGGGCACATCAAATGCGGAATGTCCCTGAACATCGACATTTCCACCATTTTCGGGTCCACCAGCACCATGCGCAGTTCATCGGGTTTTTTCGTGTACATGAACGACATGATGATCGAGTTCATGCACACGCTTTTACCCGAACCGGTCGTCCCCGCGATCAGCATGTGCGGCATTTCCGTCAGGTCCGCTATCAACGCATTGCCACTGGCGTCCTTGCCCAGCAGCATCGGCAGTTTCATGCGGTTGATCATCTCGCTGTTGGCGCTCATCAAATCCTTGAGCCTGACTTTCTCCTTCTTCAAGTTCGGCACTTCAATGCCCACTGTGTCCTTGCCAGCCGTGTTGGGCACAATGCGAATGTTCTGAGCCTTGAGCGAGCGCGCCAGGTCCGAGCTGACGCCTTGCAACACCGACACTTTGGTGCCGGGCTTGAGTTTGATTTCGTACAGCGTGATCACCGGCCCCGAGTGAATACCCACCACTTCGCCCTCGATGCGGTATTCCTGCAACGCCTCTTCCAATTGCAACGCCTGATCGCGTACCAGTGATTCCATTTCCTTGGTGAAGTTGCTTTCGCCATCCACCAACAGGTCCAGCCCGGGGAACTGGTATCCCGATACATCAATTTCCCGCACAGCCGTCGGCCCGGCTTTGGTCGGGTTCACAAAATTGATCGGCAACTGCTTGATCTTCGCACGCAGATCGTCCACCGTCAGTTGCTTCTTTTCCGCCACATACGCCCCCGGCGCGTCGTGACCATCCGCATCATCGTCTTCCGTGTCGTCGTCATCATCGTCATCGCGGGCTACCAATTCACCCGGTGCCTTTTCAATCGCTTCGTCCTCGTCTTCATCCACCACCATGGTCGCCGAGGCACGATCCGGGTCTTCAATGTCATCCAACGCATCATCATCGTCTTGCACTTGGACGGTCGGCTTGGCAACCTGTTGACGTTGCAGGTTCGTCACCGGTGATAACACGCTCGGCTGCTCACGTCGCCCGCCCAATGAACCCACCAGCACCGGTTTGGGCCACTTCATCTGCGTCAGTGCAAACACACCCTGACCCAACCAACGCGCCACCGTCAGCACCACCTGGTCCATCGCCAGAATCGCGCCGATCCAAAAACCAATGCCAAGTATCAACATCGTGCCCAGCGTGTTGAATCGGTACGCCAGTTCACTGGCCAGAAAAATCGCCACCAGCCCGCCCGAACCCTCCGGCCTTGATGACACCTGCGGCATCATCACCGCCAATAAACTGCTGGTGCTCAAAGCCATCAGCAAAATGCCCACCACCCGCAACACCGGCTGCGACAGCGGCCGTTTGATCAATGTCGCCACGATGAACACCATTGCTCCCGCCAATGCAATCCAAACCCCCGGCCCGAACATCAAATACGCATGATGCGACAGCACTGCCCCCGCTCGCCCCGCCCAGTTGTGCGGCTGACCGTTCATCGGGGCCACCGCATACCCCGGCCAATCGGCTGGGTGATACGTCAGCAGTGCCGCCGCGAGTAACCCCCACGCACCCATCACCACCGCCCACAACACATACGGCCAAACCCGTCGGCTGCTCCCGTGACTCACACTGCTTGTCTTATTTTTTTTCGCCATGGTGTCCCTGTGTTTCGAAACAACAAATCGCAGCGCAACCATCGCGCTGCCTTGCACATCCATCGGCCAAAACCGGACTTTGAGGCGAAACTTTTACGGATTCTTTCAATGACCATTTACCCCCGGTCATTGATCGGGTGCGAAATGAAACACATCAAGCCGGGAACGAGACTGACAGGTCGAGGGCCCGGGTATGGTTTGTGATGGGGTAATGGGGT
>CAYRTH010000155.1:3298-7198 GCA_964427135.1 uncultured Phycisphaeraceae bacterium | reverse complement strand
CTGCCAGTGGCACACGCGATGTAGCCCAGCCGCCCCCGGCTGCGAGGAGTCAACATGATTTTGCACACCGCCGAGGGCGGCGGTGCCACATGTCGGTTGGTTGATTCACGAGGTCAGCGCAAAAAAATGGCCCGCCGGTGCTGGGGGAACACCAAGCGGGCCGTGAGGGGGGCGGGGTTGTTCAAAGATCGTCAAGCAACAGGTTACAAATGGGTCGCTTGCATGCTTTTCATTCAATACTACGCCAACGAAAACCGGTAGTGCGGACAATTTATCATTTTTGATTATTTTTGCCAAGACATTTTTGTTGCAGGTCACGTAAAAAGTCAAAAGCATCCAAAGGTGATAAATGGTTTAAGTCTTTTTGCTGCAACAGGACCAAAACAGGGTGGTCGAGGTATTCGGTGAAAAGGGGTAAATCCGAAGCGAATTTCGAATTGCGGATTTCGGATTTCGAAGTTGATCGGTCGGGTGCGTCCGATTCCCTGTTCTGTAAATTCGAAATTCGAAATTCCATCTTCGAAATCTCTGGCCTCTGGTGATTGACTGCCAACTGCCCCAGCAATTCATTGGCACGGGTGACCACCTGGGGCGGAAGCCCGGCGATTTTGGCCACGTGTATGCCGTAGCTGCGGTCGGTCGCCCCTGGTTGAACGCGGTGCAGGAACACAATTTCATCGCCCCACTCGCGGACGGTCACATGCAGGTTGCACACGGCTGGTGACGCCTCTGCCAGGGCGGTGATTTCGTGATAGTGCGTGGCAAAAAGCGTTCGACAGCCGCGCTGCGCCAAATGCTCGGCTATCGCCCATGCCAGGGACAACCCATCGAGCGTGCTGGTGCCTCTGCCGATTTCATCCAAAATCACCAAACTCGCACCGGTGGCATGATGACAAAGGTTGGCGGTTTCGGTCATTTCCACCATGAACGTCGATTGACCGGCATGAAGCTCATCACTGGCGCCGATGCGGGTGAAAATGCGATCCGTCAACCCCACCACCGCACTTTCCGCTGGCACCCACGAACCGGTGTGCGCCAGTAGCGTGAGCAATGCCGCCTGACGGATGTAGGTGCTTTTGCCGGCCATGTTCGGCCCGGTGATCAGGGCCAGAGTTGATTTCGGATTTCGGATTTCGGATTGCGGATTTGAATGCAATGAATCAGTCGAGTTTGGTAAATTCGAAATTCGAAATTCGAAATTCGAAATGTTTTCGCCGAGTTCGACTTCATTGGGCACAAAGCGATCGCCGAGCATTTCTTCCAGCACCGGGTGACGTCCGCCGACGATGTGCAACACGGGTTCATCGACCACCTGTGGGCAGACATATTTTCGTCGCACCGCGCGACGTGCAAAACAGGCCAATACGTCCAGTTCGGCCACGATGCGGGCATAGGTGCGCAAGTTCGGTAATGCCTGTTGCGCACGAGTACACAACTGGGTGAACAATTCGAGTTCACGGGCGATACCACGCTGCTCAGCGGACAGGGCTTTGTCTTCGTATTGCTTCAACTCGGCGGTGATGAAACGTTCCGCGTTTTTAAGGGTTTGTTTGCGGGTCCAATCGGCGGGGGCCTTGTCACGCTGACCGGCTGAAAGCTCAATGTAAAACCCAAACACCTTGTTGAACCCGACCTTGAGCGTGCTGATGCCGGTCTGGTCAATCAACTGTTTCTGATAACCGGCCAACCAGGCGGAACCATCGCGCTGCAATCCCCGGCACTCATCCAGCAGCGCATCAAACCCATCCCGGAACAAACCGCCTTCACGCAAATGCCCGGGCGGTGTATCGATACAGGCCCGCGCGATGGTGGCTGCGAGGTTTTTGAGTTCATCGACACACCCCAGCAATTCATCGTGATAGGTTTTGACCGAGTCACGCTGCATCAGTAACTCGACGATTTTTTGGGCGCTTGCGCAACTGACACCCAACGCCACCAGATCGCGTGGCTGACCTCGTCCAATACTCAATCGCGCGACCATTCGCTCAATGTCCTGCACCGTGTCGAGGGTCAGCCTGAGTTGATCCAAAAACAAGCGATCGTTCACCATCGCCCCGACGATGCCCTGACGAATTTCAATCGTGGTGCGATCACGCAAGGGGTAACAAAGCCAATGACGCAATAACCGTTTACCCATGGGGGTACGACAGTCTTGCAATGTACCCAGCAGGCTGCCTTGCACCTGTTCGCTGCGCATCGTGCGTTCGATTTCCAGGCTGCGCAGCGATGATTGATCGATGACCAGATATTGTTGCGGCTGATGACGTTTGGGCGGTTGCAGGTGGGCTAATCGTGCGGGGCGTTGGCTGTTGGCCAGTGGTTGGTCGGCGCGATCGGTTGTGGGACTTTGCTGAATATGCGTGAGCTGGGTTTCCAATAAGTAATGCACGATGGCACCGGCTGGGCCGAGGGTTGGGTCATCATCGCTGTAACCAAACCCAGCCAATGAAGTCACGCCGAACTGTTTGCAAAGAATGTCACGCGCCTCGGTGCTGCGCCAGGGCCAGGCAGTGCGGGCGGTGGCAGGGCATTGCAGGCCGGACAGCGCCGCCTTGATGCGCTGCGGTGGCTCACGGTTGGCGGTTTCGACATACAACAATTCGCGCGGTGCCAGACGCACCAGTTCATCGACCCATGAGGCATCGCTGAACAGGGCGGTGTGAAACGCACCGGTGCTGACCTCGGCCCAGGCGACAGCAACCTGCATCGGGGGTTCACCTTTGGCCCCATTGGGTTGGTTGACCGAAGGCTTTTTGTCAGCAGCCACAAACATCACGGCTGCCAATGGGTTTTCTTTGGCTTCATCCAAAAGGGCGGCATCGGTGAGTGTGCCGGGCGTCACCACACGGGTGACGGCTCGTTCGACGATCGGCCCGGTGGCCTTGGCCGGGTCTTCCATCTGATCGCACACCGCCACGCGGTAACCGGCCTGAATCATGCGTCGCAGGTAACCTTCCACCGCATGAAACGGCACGCCCGCCATGGGCACCCCGGCAGTACGCTGGGTGAGTGTGACCCCCAGCACCTTGTTGGCAAGTTTGGCGTCTTCATCGAACATTTCATAAAAATCACCCATGCGAAAAAACAGCACGCATTCGGGGTGCTGCTTTTTGAAGGTGAAATATTGCCGCATGGCAGGGGTCTGCCGAGGGTCACCTTTGCCGGTGGGGGTCGAAGGCGGATTGTCGCCCGAGGGGTTCATCGGTGACAATGTAACCTAAAGCAGTGACCGGGTGATCTGAAATGTTTAGCGCGGACGCTTTGCGTCGGCGCTCTTCTGACGCAGTGTTTACAGGGGACAGGGGTTGATCTCCGTCGACACAACCCAAACCATCCGGGGCTAAAGCCCTCGGCGTCAGTTATATGATCGCATAGTGCCAATGACGGCCCCGTAACCCAGAGTGAACGATGTCGGAACTTTTTGCGTTGACATCCAGCGATGAATCGTCGCCAGCGATGGGTCAACCCCTGGCCGACGTCGCCTTGGAGCGCAATGTCGATATTTCACCCACCGGGCTGACGTATCGATTGCCGGCGGAGTTGGGCCATGTGCGGGTGGGTCAGCGGGTGCTGGTGCCGCTGGGCAAACACAACAAGCCCCTGGCCGGGTACATCGTTCGTTTACACAACCATGCGGGCACGACGAGAAAACTCAAATTGGTTTTGAGCATTGACCGGCAAGGCGTGTCACTGACTGCCGACCTGATGCAACTGGCACAATGGATGGCCGGGTACTACTGCGCCCCGCTGGGCATGGTGCTGGCCACCATGGTCCCCGCAGCCGTGAAACAGGGCATCGGCACGGTGATGCAGACGAGGGTTAGAAGAAGTGGCCAAGCGACGGAAGAAGAAAGTGGCCCAGTGGCCAAGTGGCCAAGTGTCCAAGTGGCGGAAGAGGGA
>CAYRTH010000155.1:0-3198 GCA_964427135.1 uncultured Phycisphaeraceae bacterium | reverse complement strand
AGAAGAAAGTGGCCCAGTGGCCAAGTGGCCAAGTGTCCAAGTGGCGGAAGAGGGAAGTGGTCAAGTGGTCGAGTGGCCAAGTGTCCAAGTGGCGGAAGAGGGAAGTGGTCAAGTGGTCGAGTGGTCAAGTGGGCAAGTGAAGGAAGAAGACGCGACAAGTCGCGGCGCTAACCTTGATACAAATTCGAAGTTTGACACTCGACATTCGAAATCTTCCGAACACTCGGCCACTCGGCCACTTGGCCACTTGACCACTTCTGTTCGCCTCACCCCGCTTCAGCAAAGGATTTTAGCGCAGGCGGAAACCTGCCTGGAAGACGATGGCGGGTTGCCGACGCTGCGTACCCTGGCCGATGCCGCCGGGGCTAAAACCATCGGCCCGGTAAAAAAACTCATCGACCTGGGCCTGCTGGAAACCGTGCACACGACGGGCCTGCGAGCCGACCCGTTGGAGTTGGCCGCGCTGACGGCGCGTGACCTGCCCATTGCTGATCAGGGACTCACCAAGGCGCAAAAGCGAGCCATCGACCAACTGGCGGACACCATTCAACCGGGCGGGTTTTCGGTAACGCTGTTGCATGGGGTCACCGGTTCGGGCAAAACCGAGGTGTACCTGCGCAGCATCGAACAGGTGATTCAAAAGCACCCCGATGAGCCGGTGGGGGTCGTGGTGCTGGTGCCGGAAATCGCGCTGACCCCGCAAACCATCACACGCTTTGCTGGTCGATTGCGACATATACCAGGCGGTGAATCGCGCGGCTTGGCGGTGCTGCATTCGGGTCTGACGGCTGCCCAGCGCCATGAACAATGGAAACGCATTCAGCAAGGCAAGGCCCAAATCGTGGTCGGGGCACGTTCCGCGATTTTCGCGCCGCTGCCTGCGTTACACCTGATCATCGTCGATGAGGAACATGAAAACAGCTACAAACAGGACCAGTTGCCACGCTATCACGCACGCGACCTGGCGGTGAAGCGCGGGCAATTGTGCGGGGCCACGGTGCTGCTGGGTTCAGCCACGCCGAGTTTGGAAAGTTATTGGAATGCGGGAAGAAGTGGTCAAGTGGTCGAGTGGCCAAGTGGCCAAGTGAAGGAAGAGGGAAGTGGTCGAGTGGTCGAGTGGTCGAGTGGTCGAGTGAAGAAAGAAGAAAGTGGCCAAGTGGCCCAGTGGCCAAGTGGTCAAGTGGCAGATTCGGCAACCGAAAAAGTATCCTCAAATCCGAAATCCGACATCCGAAATTCGAAATCTTCCGAGCACTCGGCCACTGGGCCACTGGGCCACTGGGCCACTTCTTCTAAATTCCGTTATCGCTTGATCGAACTGCCCGAACGGGTGGCGGGGCTGAAGTTGCCGACGGTGGAAATTGTGGACCTGCGGGAGGAACGCCGAAAACGCTATCAAATGCAGGGCAAAGGCGGCATCCACCTGTTGTCGTTGCGCCTGGAAAACGCCCTTCGGCAGACGATCAAAGCCGGTCATCAGGCGATGTTATTGCTCAATCGTCGGGGTTACGCCAATTACATCGCCTGCCCGGACCATGGCTGCGGGTGGATCAAGCAATGCGACTATTGCGATGCTGCGATGGTGTTGCATAAAGATCAAAGGCTACCCGCAGGCGAACGTTTGCGTTGTCATCATTGTCAGGCCGAGCAACTGCTCCCCGAGCTTTGCCCGGTGTGCGGGAAAAAGGTGACGGTTTTCGGTTTGGGCACGCAGCGGGTGGAGGAAGAGCTATCACGCAAGTTCCCCGAACTGACCTTCCAACGCATGGATGGCGACACCATGCGCAACAGCAGCGATTACCTGGCAGCACTGGAGCGTTTTGGTTCCGGGCAGGCGCAGGTATTGCTGGGCACGCAGATGATCGCCAAGGGGTTGGATTTTCCGAACGTGAAACTGGTGGGGGTGATCAGTGCGGACACGGCGTTGCATTTGCCGGATTTTCGCGCCGCCGAGCGAACGTTTCAGTTGATTGCGCAGGTGGCAGGTCGTGCGGGTCGTGCAGCCGATGGCGAGGCGACCAGCCGGGTGATTGTGCAGACGTTCACGCCGGAGGACGAGGCGATTCAGCAGGCTGCCAAGCATGATTACCAGGGGTTTGCCAGGCGTGAGTTGTTGATTCGCCAGCGCGATGGCCTGCCGCCGGTGGGTCGCATGGCTCGCATCGTTTGCCGCGACCTGGATCACCTGCAAGCCAAGGCCAGGGCGAGCGAATTGCGCTTGCATTTGGATGCGGCCAATGAAAGTTTGGGGAAGGTGGTACGGGTACGTGGGCCGATGACTTGTCCGATCAGTCGGATTGCCAACTATCACCGTTGGCAGTTGCTGCTTCAGGGGCCGGATGCGCTGTCATTGCAAAAACTGCTGGGTGCCCTGCGACATGCCAAGTTGCTCAAGTCCGATACGCATACCGCGGTCGATGTCGATCCGGTGAGTTTGTTGTAGGTGGGGGCAAGTGACAACGATCATGATTTCGAATTTGGAATTTCGGATATTGAGAAACCAAGCCGAGAACCAGCCCATACCCGAGTCCTCAGCCTGTCGGCTTCGTCCTCGGCTTGAATTTTTCATATCACCATTTCACCAAATCACCACTTCGCTACTTCACCCCATCCTCAACGCGGGGTACAATGCTGGTTGCCTCACGCGCCCGTAGCTCAATTGGATAGAGTGTTGGCCTCCGAAGCCAAAGGTTACAGGTTCGACTCCTGTCGGGCGTATTGGGTTTCTGTCGGGTTCCGGGGTCTCACTTGTGAACATGACCCATAGCAATTCATACGCAAGGTGGGGGAAGCACTTTATGAAACAGCGGACAGGGCTACTATCGGCACTTTTGTTGGTGATCGTCTTTTTTCCAGGCACAACGCCCGGAGCGTGGGCACAGGTGGATGCCCTGACCCAGGCGCGCTATGACCTCAAACTGGCGTTCACCGTCGAAGGACAGGTCTGGGAAGTACCCGTGCAGCATGGCCAGAAGGTCGAGGCGGGGCAGTTGCTGATTGGGCTACGCGATGAGGAAGGCGCAGCCCTGGTCGATTTGTGGAAGCTGCGGGCCGACAGCGATTTGGAAGTGCGCACCCGTGAGGAGCGGTTGAAACTGGCGCAGTTGGAGGAATCGATGCTCAAGGAGCTGCGCTCGGGCAACGCCGCCAACCCGCAGGAATTACGCAGGGCGGAACTCGGTGCGGCGGTGGCGACGC
>CAYRTH010000154.1:0-7269 GCA_964427135.1 uncultured Phycisphaeraceae bacterium | reverse complement strand
GACAGCGATGTGCAGGCGGCTGTCAAAATCATCAGCCCATGGTTGTCATCAAACGTTGATCGACCCGTGGTGATCGCATTGGGTGGGGGCAGTGTGATCGACACCGCCAAGGGAGCGACGTTAATAGCCAGCGTCGGCGGAACCATGTCGGCTCATCGCGGCTGGATGCGGGCGACCGATGCGAACTTGTCATTGCCATCGATCGTGGCGATACCCACCACGGCCGGCACGGGCAGTGAAGTGCAAAGTTACGCCCTGGTGCGTGACGATGCGAGCAAGCGCAAAATGGCGTGCGGTTTGCCGGGGTTGTGTCCCACGGTTGCGATATTGGATGCGGAATTGACCCTCAGTTGTCCGCTGGGGGCGACGATATTTGCGGGGCTGGATGCACTGACGCATGCGATTGAAACCTCGGTGTGCACGGCGCGACATGCGTTTTCACTGGCGATGTCGCATCGTGCCTTTGCTTTAATTCGTCGCTCATTTGAAACAGTCGTGAAGTGCCCCGATGATTTGCTGGCCCGTCACGACATGCTGATGGGTTCGTGTCTGGCCGGGTTGGCGATTGAACACGCGATGCTCGGCGCAGCTCATGCGCTGGCCAATCCGTTGTCGGCGTTGTTTGATGTCACGCATGGTCGGGCGGTGGGGTTGATGTTGCCAGCGGTGATTCGTTTCAATGCCGGTGATGCCACGGCGGCAACAGGGTATCGTGAACTTTGGCCGGGGCATGATGCTTTGGCATTGGCACAGTGGGTGGAAGAAGTACTGACGCTTGCGGGTCAACCCCGATGTTTGTCGGCGGTGGGTGTGCGTGAAACTCATTTGCCCGCTTTGACGGAGCAGGCCTTGGAACAGTGGACGTTGCAATTCAACCCACGAATGATGGGCTGTGATGAAGTGATGCAGGTTTATCGATCGGTGTTGTGAAGGCAATAGGGTTTCACGGCTGCGCACAGGTCATCATCGAATCAAGCGCCGCGGATTGCCATCCGCGGCAGGTGGGTAAAAGTTTCATGGGGATTGACAAAGCGGCGGATGGCATCCGCCGTCTTCATGGATGTGGCACCGCCGTCTTCGGCGGTGGTGATTGATGGAGGACGGATCGTGGATTATGTTCGGAGTGGGTGACAGTCTGCCATCGCTTAAATCTGCACATCATCCACGATCCATCATTCATTATCCATGGTTATCACAGAGGATTCACCCAGCCGGGGGCGGCTGGGCTACAAAAACCAACGCATCGGTTAATGTATGTATGATCGGAGAACCTCCATCATGACGACACCCGCACGAACATGTGTCCGCCAAGTTGTCATCGCCTTTTTTTTCGGATGGTTCGTGTCGCTGTTTTTATTGGCATCCGTCCGTGCTGAGTCAGCCGAGTCGGTGAAACCAGATTCACATGCGCCGTCACGCGGCCTGCACCACCGTGAAATTTTCCAACCCGGCGACCGCATACTTTTCGTCGGCGATCAGGTGACGCAAACGTTCACTTATCCCCGTGCCTTGGCTGCGGCGATACTGTCGCTTCGGCCCGACGACAAACTGCGGTTCATCAACGGCGGATACGACGAAGCCACCACTGTGAGTGCGCTTTCATGGATTGATGACCTGCTGCAAATCAGCAAGCCAGAGGTCGTGTTCATCGCCCTGGGCTTGAATGATTTACTGACGCAACCCACCAGCGACCCTGCAATCTTTCAAACCCATTTCATCAAGTCATTGGGCGAACTGGTGCAACGGGTGAAATCAACCACGGGCGTGCGGCGTGTCGTGTTGCTGGGCCCTGCGGCGACGCAGCCGGGCGTGGCGTTTCGGGTGGACAGTCAAACCGTCAATCCGCAATTGATCGTGCTGTCGCAGACCATTTTGCAGGTGGCGCGTGACCAGCAGGTGGCCTACATCGACATGACCGCGCACAGCCAACTGGTTTTTGAAGCAGCCAGTCAAACCGAAGGCGAACCGCTGACCTTCGATGGTGTTCGCCCCAATGACCTGGGCGGGGTGGTACTGGCAAGTATCCTTCTGCATGGCTTACAGGTGACCCCGGCTGAGCTTGAACCGTTGGCATGGTCGCCGCTGCCGCCGCGCAAAATGGCACGGGTGCGTAACGGTCTGGCAATCACGCTGCGTGCCCCGAAATTGGAAGAGGCGGATCGCAGTCGGGCGTTGTACCAGGTGCTGCTCGAACATGATGAAGCTTTTTTCCGTGCCTGGCGCTTGGCGGGAAAGTCGTACTCGGCTGGGGGACGCGATGAGGCCCTGGCACGGGCTGACAACGTCTGGCGTAAGGTCGAACAAACCACCCGCGAACTGTTTTCCACAAGTTCCGGGGAGTCGGCCAAGGGTCGTCCTTGATAAAAAGTTTCCCAACTTCGCAGGCAAGTGACTTGCAGGCGGTTGGGCCAATGGTTAGATTGCTGACACTTTCGTAAGTTAGGTTGGGCTTTGGTGTGTTGAATGGCAAAAAGTTTGCCCGGTCGCAAGCACTGGCATTGCCGTAGCATCTGACTCGGCAGCCGTCGCAAAGGAGGCCTGCTTTGTTCCGTCATCGTCCCCTCCTCGGAATGGTGATCTTCGCTGGACTTCTGATTGGCATCGGGTCATGGTTTTCACTGGCCGCGGACCCGACCGCTCAGGACCTTTATAAGCAGGGCATGCAAAAGTATGAGCAGGGCGATCACGCTGCCGCTTTGCAGACGCTGCGTCGGGTCGATCCGATGCAGTTGAGCAAGGATGATCGCGTGTCCCTGTTTGAAACCTTGCAGGACATCGATCGCAAGATGCACCAGAAGGCATCGCCGGAGGATTTGCTCAAGCAGGCAGCCTCGGCTCAGGCTGAAGGCAAGTTGCCCCAAGCCCTGACGATGTACGAAGAAGCCGGTCGTCACCCTCAGGCCACCGCCGCTCAGAAGGACCTGGCCACCGCGCGATTGGCGGAAGTACGCAGGTCACTGGCAGCCGGTGAAACGGCTGCACGTCAGAGCATTGATAACGCCCTGGCCGACATTCAGGCTGGCAAGCTCGATGATGCTGAAAAGAAACTCAAAGCCGTCAAAGTCGGCGGACTGGATTTGGGTTGGTTTGACAATGAACGCATGGATCGCGCCCTGGCACTGATCGCCTCCCGTAAACCCGCTACGGCTGCCGTGGCCGCTGCCCCTGCTGCCCCCAAAGCCGCTGAACCCGCCAAGCCTGCGACCCCGGCCCCTGCCGCACCTGTTGCGGCCGCCCCCGCCAAGCCCGCTGAACCGACCAAACCTGCTGCGACCCCCGCCCCGGCCCCCGTGGCCAAGGCCGCTGAACCCGTTAAACCGGTCGCTGCCGCTCCCGCACCGATGACGCCCGTGGTGGTCGAAAAGCCTGTTTACGTCGCCCCCGTCGTCGAAGCCCCCAAACCCGTCGTACCCGCAGCTCCGGTTGCTCCCGCACCTGCTGCCGCCAAACCCGCGACTCCGGCACCTGCACCGACAGCCACCACTGCCGCTGCCACCAAGCCCGCTGCGACAACCCCTGCCGCATCGACCGCAGCGCCCATGACCCCCGTGGCCACGGTGACCCCGGCCCCAGCCCCGGTCAAACCTGCTGCTCCCGCTCCAGTTGCCAAACCAGTTGAACCCGTCAAGGTCGCACAAGCCCCCAAACCCGTCACGCCCGCTGCCCCCGCTCCGCAACCGGTGGTGACCGAAAAGGCCCCCGTGGTCGCGCCGATGGTTGAGGTCAAGCCCGCCCCCGCACCCATTCCGACCGGCCCGGCTCCCGCAGCCGTCAAACCCCCGGAACCGGTGAAAGTGGCCGAGGCCCCCAAGCCCGCTGCCCCCACCGTCGAAGCCCCCAAACCCGTCGAAGTGAAACCCGCCCCGGCCCCAGCCACCCCCGTGGCTGCCGCCCCCGCCAAACCGGTGGAACCTGCCAAGCCTGTTGATCAGCCCAAAGTGGTCGAAGTTCAACCGGTAGCTGCCGCCCCTGCCAAGCCCGTCGAAGCCCCCAAGGCTGACCCGGACCTGTTGGCTCAGGCCAAAACCCTCTTTGTTCAGCAAAAATTAGCCGAGGGTCGCGCAGCCGAGGCTCAGGGCAACCTGCGTGTTGCCATCCGAGCCTACGAAGACGGCCTTTCAGTCGATGCTAACAACAAGGACCTGCTGGCTGCCTCGCAAAATGCCCAGGCCGCGCTCAAGGCTGCCGAATCGCCCCGAACCCTGCTGGACACTCAGGTGGCTTCACAGCAATTGATCGCCGATGCGACGGTTGCCGAGTTCAACGCCGCGATGAACCGGGCGGATCAACTGCTCAAGGACAACAACTTCGCCGCCGCAGCCGAGGCTGTGCAGACCGCCAAGCTGACCATTGATCGTCAGCAGAACATTCTGCCTGCCGCGACTTACGACCGTCTGCGCAAGACCGCGACCGATCAGGCAAGCAAAATCGCCCGGTCGCAAACGGTGTACGAAGCTCAGCAACGCGATCTGGTGTCTCGTCAACGTGCCACGGAACAGGAAGAATCACGTCGCCGTGTGCTGCGTGATCAGGAAGAGGAAATTCAGCGCTTGCTGCGTCGGGCTGCGGAACTGCGTCGTGAACAGAAATATGAAAAAGCGCTCGAAGCCCTCAATCAGGCCTTGTTTCTGGACCCCAATCACGTGGCCGCCCAGGCCATGAAGGAAATGATCGAGGACACCAGCCTGTACGTGAGCGTGCGGGAAGATGAACGTCGTCGCGCCCGGGCCATCGCCAAGCACCAGGCCGAGAACATGGAAGCGACGATCCCCTACACCGAACTGCTGACCTACCCCGCCGATTGGCCGGAGTTGACCTACCGCCGGTTGCGCAGCATTGATGATGCCTCGTACGACACCGAAGCCGACCGCGAAGTCAGCCGAATCCTTAATGAACGCAAACTCGACCGTGTGGAGTTTGACAACAATCGTCTGAGTTCGGTGATTGATTACCTGCGTACCGTCACGGGTTTGAATATTTTCCCCAACTGGACCGCACTGCAACAGGCCGGTGTGGATCAGGACCGCCCCGTCACACTGCAACTGGTGGGGGTCAGCGCCGAAACTATTTTGACCCGCGTGCTGGAACAGGTCACCATCGACGATAACAACCCGGTGATCTACACCGTGGACAATGGCGTCGTGGTGATCACCGCCCAGCGTGCCCTGCAGGTGGATCGTGACCCGCTGGAAATCTACGACATCGCCGACCTGATGCACATCGTGCCCGACAACCGCGTGCTGGATTACACAAGCATCGGCGGCGATCTGGGCGGCGACGCCGGTCTGGAAATTGACGTGGAAACCGTCGGCGAAGTGCTTGATGCCGATGAAATCCGTGAACGTCGCCTCGAATTGGCCACCGCCCTGACCCAGCTCATTGTCGAAAACGTCGGTCGCCCTGCCGACTGGTGGCTCAACAACGGCCCGGGCACCCTCCGCATTGACGACAATAGCAAACTCATCGTTCGTACCAGTTCCCGCAATCACAAACAACTCAAATCCCTGCTCGACAAACTCCGTCGCGGCTACGGCATCCAGATCACCGTCGAATCGCGATTCCTCGCAGTGACTCAGAACTTTTTGGATGAGTTCGGCCTGGGGATGCAGATCGCCTACGACCCGCCCGGCGACTGGGGCCCGATCACCGTCGATACCCGTGGCACCCAATCCATTGCTGACCGACAGGCGACACCCGTGCCCAACAGCTTTGGTCAGGTCGCCGGTTCGACTTTCACCCGTGGCTTGTCCATGGGCTTTAGCTACCTCGATGATTTACAGTTGGATGTACTCTTGCGAGCCACCCAGGCGCGCCGAAACGTCACCACCCTTAACGCTCCGCGTGTGACGTTCCTCAACGGCAAGAACGCCCAGATCAACATCTACCGTTCAGTGGCCTTCATCGGCGACCTTTCGCCGGTGTCCGGAGCCGCTGGTTTTGATGCGGATGTCGAACAGGCCGTCGAAGGCGTGTTTCTGGAAGTCGAAGGTGCCGTTTCCCCCGACCGTCGTTACGTGACCATGAACGTCTATCCCAAATTGGCGGAACTGATCCGTCCGTTCCGCACCTTCCCGTTGCTAGCGGTCGTGACCATCGGTACCGGCGACTTCGAGCGTGCAGTTGAAATCGAAGGCGTCATCGAACTGCCCGAAGCCCGCATCACCGAAGTTCGTACCTCGGTGGTCGTGCCTGATCGTGGCACACTGCTTCTGGGTGGTCAGCGGCTGGTGGGCGATGCCGAGATCGAAGCCGGCGTCCCGATTCTCTCCAAAATCCCGGTCGTCAACCGCTTCTTCACCAACAGCTCGACGGTCAAGGATGAACAGATTCTGCTCATTCTGCTGCGTCCCTCGATCATCATCCCCGAGCAGGAAGAAGACACCCTGTTCCCCGGTTTGCGTGAAGACCCGGCTCGTTACAACGTCGGTCGCGGACTGGGCACCACCAACCGCACCTACGGCATCAGCGGAACGCAGGATCGTCGGTGATCCTTGGTTGACATAACGCAATCAAATAACACCAAGCCCGCAGCCAACCGCTGCGGGTTTTTTTATGGCTGTTTCATGGAGCCCCCGGTCATTGACCGGGGGCGAAGTGGCAGGGGGGGCATGTCATGCAATATGATTTGTGTCGAATAATGCAGTACGATGAAGCAGAGCAAGTTGTGACTGAATAAGGAAGCCAACCCATGCCGGTGCGTGATGAAGATATCGTGGTGGTGGATTTGCAGCCGCTCAAGTCACCTGAAGCGTTTTTTTTGCCGGAGGTGGTCAAGGGGCTGGGCACGACGTTCAAACACCTGGTCGGGTCGATCGGCAGGGGTAAACGCAACAAGGCGATGTTCTACCCCGAGGAACGACGCGAAGACATGCCTGTTGAACAAGGCGGCATGCACATCGGCAACTTCCGTGGGGTGCATCGACTCAATCGTGATGAACAGGGCCGGGTGCGTTGCGTGGCCTGCTTCATGTGTCAGACCGCCTGCCCTGCTCATTGCATTCACATCGAAGCGGGACAAGCCCCATGGGACGACCGCGAAAAATATCCGATCAAGTTCGACCTCGACGAACTGCGCTGCATTTACTGCGGCATGTGCGAAGAAGCTTGCCCGGTCGATGCGATCGAACTGACGCAGGTGTACGACCTGGTCGGCCTGTCACGACAGGAAATGATTTTCGACAAGTCCAAGCTGCTGGCGATCTACGATCAGACCATCGACCGCAAACCGATGTAGTGATGGAAGTGGCCAAGTGGCCAAGTGGCCAAGTG
>CAYRTH010000153.1:0-7314 GCA_964427135.1 uncultured Phycisphaeraceae bacterium | reverse complement strand
CACCCTCTCCCGGAGGGAGAGGGGGTCAGAAAATTACGCGAATTACACGAACCCATTGGCGAATCAACCCCCAGCCGATAAAGTAATCGCACAACATTAAGGGATAGTCGGCATTGAGTAAGGAACGACTAAGTCTGAAAAACCCGGCACAGGTCGATCGTGGCCGATCGCCCTGGTCGCGTCGTGAACGTCTGGGCATCCTGCTCTGGCGCATCGCCTGGGTGCTGCTCTATCGTCCTTCGCCCAAGCCTTTGGTCGGTTGGCGGCGATTTTTGTTGCGTAGTTTCGGGGCGACCATTGAGGGTAAGCCGTTTATCTCCGAATCGAGTATTGTAAGGGTGCCCTGGCTCTTGACGATGGAGGCGGCCTCGTGTCTGGGCGAACGGGCGGAGGTTTACAATCTGGGTCCGGTGACGCTCAAGGCTCGGTGCGTGGTGGCTCAGCAGGTTTATTTATGTGCAGGGACGCATGATTTGGAAAACCCGGTGTACCCTTTGGTCGTTGGGCCGATTGTGGTGGGGGAAGATGCGTTTATTGGGGCACGGGCGCTGGTGCTGCCGGGGGTGGTGATAGGGGACGGTGCGGTGATTGGTGCGGGGTCGGTGGTGGCCAAGGACATGCCAGGGTGGTCGTACTGCGCGGGCAACCCTTGCCGGGTGATCCGACCTCGGCCGGTGCTCAAACAGATTTGAGTATCGTCACGACGGTGAACGTTTGATTGGGGATATGACGGGAACCCGATATGAAGGAAAATGACATCGCCATACTGGTGGGTTCGTTCGATGGTGATGAAGACCTGTGGGGTCCGTTTTTCAAATTGTTTTTTCAATACTGGCCGGACTGTCCCTGGCCGATCTACCTGCAGACCAATCACAAAGGTTACGACGATGCGCGGGTGATCAGTATGAAACTGGGGCCCGATGGCGGATTCTCTGATTTTCTGATCCAAACACTGCGGGCGATTCCGCATGAATACGTTTTGTATTTTTTGGACGATTTTTTGCTCACTGCGCCGGTGAGTACGACCGGATTGCAGACGGTGTTTGCCACCATGAAACAGCGCCAGGCGGGGTACTTTCGGCTATGCCCGGTGCCCAAGCCGGATGAGCCGATGGGCAAGGTTGGCGACTATGGTTTTGGGCGGATCAGCAAGGGTCAGCGTTTTCGGGCGGCACTGCAACTGGCACTTTGGCGGCGGACGATGTTGCTGGAACTGCTGCGGGAGAAGGAAGCACCGCGGGCTTGTGAAATGGGGATTGGAGAGCGGAGTTTTGCGTTGCCCGATGAGTTTTTAGCGCTGACCGATGCCTACCCCCACTGGCCGGTGCCCTATTACGTGACGGGGGTGATTCATGGTTATTGGGTGCCCGAGGCGGTGGCCATATGCAGGAAACACGGCATCGAAGTGGACCTGAAAAAACGGCCGCTGCAACCCTGGCTGCATCGCATGGCCCATGGCAACCCGGTGGCCGGGGCGATCCGCAAGGTACAGTGGCGGTTACAAGAGACATTACGCGGCACCAAACAATGATGTCGAAAGATCATCCTTTGGTGAACACGAACATGCCGCAGGAAAAGTAGGCGTTTTGATAGTCTTCCATGCGAGCATTGGGGAAAAAATCCCCCGCATCATTCACCGCGGAAAACTCCAGCAACTCCAAATCGCTGAACACATCGACGATACGTTTTGGATCAAACACCCGGTGTGCGTTGAACACCACCCGCTCACGGCCGATGGGCACGGAAAAATACAATCGGCCATCGGGTGCCAATACACGCGAAAGGGCGCCCATGGCTGTGAAACAGGCCTGCGGGTCCAACGGATCACCATATCGACCCAAACCGAAATGCTCGATGGCGTGCAGACTCGAAAGCGAGGGCACACTGTTGTCAGCAAACCCGTCCATCCGTGTCGCATCCGCCTGAACGAACTTCATGCCTTCCACCTTGCTCTGCATCGGGCGGATGTCCACCAGTTCCACCGGCATGAACACCAGCAAATGCGCGATAAAACCATCAACTCGTGAACCGATGTCCACGTGCCGGGTGGGGCGATGCTCATAAATTCTTCGTGCCGCCCAGAGGTCCTGATGAAAGTAGTGCCCTGATGCGTGACCAGCCTGCTCGCCATATTCACCGAGAATCGGCCCGATTTCCTTGACCTGTGGCAGCGACGGGTCGGCGGCACTCATGCTTTGAAACCGGCGCTTCTCCGACAAATACCTGGGCGTGTTGCCAAAAAAATGACCCATCGCACGCACATCGAAACCGGCAAGGCGTAAACCGGTGCGGGCTTTGTTCCAAAAACTTCGTGCTTTGGCCATGGGACAATCTCCAAAAATCAGCGGAACTACGACATGATCAGAATATCAGGATTTTGTTTCACCGCAGAACATTCATCAATAACCCATCAAACCGGTTGAACATTACAGTATCATCCACCTTCAACCGATGGATTCATGACCGACCGGGCGAAACGCTGACGACCTGGCAATGGTTATCGGATTCAAATTGACCGGGGCTCAACCAAAGATGTGGCAACCATGAATCGCAATAACATCGACATTCTGATCACCACCTTCAACGAGGAAGTGAATCTGCCGCATTGTCTGCAAGCCGTGATGCCCTGGGCGAAACGGGTGTTTGTGGTCGATTCGTGTTCCACCGATCAGACCCAGCGAGTGACGGAGGACGCAGGGGCGACGTTTGTCAGTCATGCGTGGGAGGGGTACGGTCGGCAAAAAAACTGGGCGATTGACAACCTGCCGTGGGAGTCGGAATGGATTTTGATTGTGGATGCGGATGAGGTGATTCTGCCGGAGCTGCGGGATGAAATACTGGCGATGGTGAATCGGCCCAGTGGGGATGTGCCCGAGGCAGCCTTCAACATCAACCGTTATTTTATTTTTCTGGGCAAACGCATTCGGCATTGCGGGTATTACCCCAGTTGGAACATTCGGCTGCTGCGGCGCGGCAAGGCCCGGTACGAAGAGCGCGATGTGCATGAACACATTCTGGCCGATGGGCCGGTCGGTTGGCTTAACGGGCACATGGAGCACAATGATCGGCGGGGCTTGCGCACCTATTTTGAAAAGCACAATCACTACTCGTCGCTGGAGGCGATGGAGATTTACAAAGTGATCAGGGGCGAATCCAAGGCTGGAGTCAAGGCACGTTTTTTTGCGGACAAAATCGAACGAAGGCGCTGGATCAAACAGGTGATTTACCCCAAGCTGCCGGCCAAGTGGTTGGCGCGATTCCTGCACGCTTATTTTCTTCGGCTGGGGATTTTGGACGGCCTGACGGGGCTGCGATTTTGTCTGTTTCTGGCGGCGTATGAACTGATGATTGAATTGAAGATCATCGAGATCAAGCGCGGTTTGACGCCGCAGACGTACAAGCCGGTGACGCAGGCGATGAGCGGACGCAATCAGTCGACAAATCAATGAGACAAACGCCCTCACCCTTACCCTCTCCCGGAAGGAGAGGGGACGGACAATGGCCGGGCTTTGATGACACGAGCCGGGTTGCCGGCGACGATCGTGCCGGGGGGCACATCTTTGGTGACGACGGCTCGAGCGCCGACGATGGCGTTGTCGCCGATGGTGACACCTGGTCCGATGAACGCACCGGCACAAATCCAAACGCCCGAACCAATCGTGATCGGCGGACGGATCAGCGGCAGGTCGGGCTTTGTGTAATCATGCGTCCCGGCACAAAGGTACACGTCCTGCGATATGACGGTGTGATCGCCGATGGTGATGGGCCCCAGGTTATAGACGACGACATTGTCGCCGAGCATGGAGTATTGACCCATGGAGAGCAACCAGGGGTGGGTGATGGTGATGCGGGCGGAAATGCCGCTGCGATGGGTGATGTTGGCGCCGAATCGTCGGAGCCAGAATTGCCGCCAGGCGTGAAAGCGACGAGGGCTGGGGCGGATGAAAAATCGTTGCACCCATTCCCACAAGGCGCGACGCAGGTAAAAACTCAAGGGATAGGGGTATGATCGGCAACGGTCAAGCTGGTGAAAAATACCGGGGGCCGCATCCATGTTGGTGGGGGGGGCTGATGAGGCTGGCGGTGATGCGGGTTGTGGTTGGTCGGCAGGCATGTCAGGTGCATGATAACAAGGGTATATCACCTTGCGATGTCGCAGAAGGCTTGGTCGCAGCGCGGTCACTGGGGTTGCGAACTGTTGGTAAAGTACCCGGCAACGGATCACGCAGGCATTGTGACTGGTTCACGGAGTATTTCATGCAGGTACTCATCGTCGGCAGCAGCGGACTCATCGGCTCGGAAACGATGAACCTGCGCGATCAGGTGCCCATGCGTGATTTGTTCAAAGGATGGGTTTGAAGTGACCAAGTGATCAAATGATTGATCAATGAAGGGTGGAAGGTTGGTTCATGGGTGAAAAGACGTTATTGATCATCAGTCAGGTGTACGTGCCAGACCCGGCGGCGGTCGGCCAATATTTGCATGAAGCAGCAGCGGAAATGGTCCGGCGGGGCTATCGCGTGGTGGTGATCACCTCGGCGCGTGGTTACGACGACCCGACCCAGTGTTACCCCAAACACGAACAGCGCGATGGCGTAACGATCGTACGTCTGAGGTTTTCGTCCACCGGTAAAAAAAGCATCGCGACGCGACTCGTTGGTCAATTGGCGTTTTTGTTGCAAGCGACGGTGCGTGGGGTGTTCACCAGCCAATTGTCAGCGGTGCTGATCAGTACATCACCCCCCATGGCTTCACTGTCGGCACTGGCGATTCATGCGCTACGTCGCACCCCGATCAAGTTTTGGCTGATGGACCTAAACCCCGATCAGGCGGTGGCATTGGGTAAGTTCAAGTCGGATGCACTGCCGGTGAAAATGTTTGACTGGCTGAATCGACGACTTTATCGCAGTGCTGCAGATGTGGTGGTGCTTGATCGTTTCATGGCCCAGCGCGTGAACAACAAACTCAACATCGAACACAAGGTCACCGTGCTGCCGCCCTGGCCGTTGGAGGCGAACCTGGAACCGGTGAGGCACGACATCAATTCGTTTCGTGAAAATCATGGGTTGCAGGGCAAGTTCGTATTTATGTACAGCGGCAACATGAGTGTCGCGTCGCCCCTGACAACGCTGTTGCAGGCGGCGCTCCAGTTGCAGAATCATCCGCAGATTCATTTCATGTTCATCGGCGGCGGAATGGGGCGAAGGGAAATTGAAGCAACCTTGAAACAGCATCAGCCGGGCAATATCACCTTGCTGCCGTATCAGCCGTTGGACCAGTTGCGTTTTTCATTGTCGGCAGCGGATGTGCATATGGTGACGCTGGGCGACAACATGGTCGGCATCATTCACCCCTGCAAAGTGTACGGGGCCATGGCCGTGGCTCGACCGATCCTGTTTTGCGGTCCAAGCCCGTCGCACCTCAGCGAATTGATCCAACAACACCGGATTGGTTGGCATGTACGTCACGGTGATGTCGAGGCTTGCGTTCGTATGATATTACAGATTTCGCAAACCGCACCTGAGCAACGCGACCGCCGAGGGCAGACTGGGCGAAAACTGGTGGGCGATAAACTGGGCAAAGCCTACCTTTGTGGTGCTTTAGGGAATGTTCTCGAAAAAGGTATGTAGAGCAGTTTGCGTCATTATTTGATCAGCAGTGGGGGTTAGGGTGAGGGCGTCGTTTATGTTTGAATTATGCTTGATTTACAGTATAAAAATACTTGCGCCCTCACCCGGCCTCGCAGACTCGGCCACCCCCACCACGGCGGGTCTGCGACTCTCTCGGAGGGAGAGGGGGTCTAAAAATGACGCAAATTGCTATAGTCAGGTTAATCATATAAAAGATAAAAATATCATATCATGATTGATTCAAAAATCGGCAATAACTAAACACTTTTCAACATGCCTTGCCTACCATGTGGTAGCTGGAACTGGGCATGTTTTCATCACGTCATGACAAACTGGAACATGTGCTGAGCGCGGTGAGCGCCTGTCGCTATCATCAGGCTTTGAGTGACCTCAACAAAATGGATTTATCAACGCTGGATCGGCGTGATTATGGCCGGGCGCTGGCGTTGGAACTGGCTTGCCTGGATGGTCAGGGTCACACCGATCGCTCGGCTGTGCGTCTTGAATCACTACTGGCCCGTTTGGGGGCTGACCGTCGCACGCTTTTGGGCATGGGTTTGCAACTGTCGGAACTGCACGTGGCTTACCTGGCGGAGCGCGTGCTGCGGCGGTTGGGGCGGTTGGATCGACGCAGCCCATTGCCACGGTTTTACCTGGCGCGACTGCTGGATAAAGCAGGGCGCTTGCGTGAAGCCATTCGTGAATATGACCGGGTGATTGTGCGTGACGGGGCGTTTCCGCCGACGTATGTGCTCAAGGCGGAGTGCCTGCGTAAACTCGGCGACCTGCCTGAAGCGATGGTCACCTTGCGCTGGTATCTGCGACTGGAACCCAAGGATGCACGTGGCTGGTTGAACCTGGGTGACATGCACGCTCAGTTGCATGATGATGCACGGGCTTTGAACGCTTACCAACAGGCACAGAACATCGAACCCCATGACCCTGCGGTACCGCTGCGTCGGGCGTTGCTCGCTGATGCGCGTCATGATGAATCGTCATTGGCAACTTGTTTGGAACGTCTGACCGAACTGGCACCCGATCAATGGCAGACTCTGCATGTGTCGGCTTTGCTTGCGGAACTGCAAGGCAACCTTTGGCATGCGATGGAATGTCACCTTGAAGCGGTCGAACTGGCGCATGATGCGCACGAAAACGATCGCGCGTTGACCATTGCACAGGCGATCCGTTTTGCGGTGCAACACCAATTGTATGAACAGGTGGAACAGGTCGTGGATGAGGTGTATCACGAGCAATTTTTCCCGGCACAGGTTTTGTCGTCACTCAATCAGTGGCACGATACGCCGTTGGCGGAGGCACGTGAATATTTTGTGCTGATGGATCATGCGTATCAGGGGGCACTGCCGCGTACACCTTCGCCGTGGGTGCAAAGCAATCCGCCTTCGACGCAGAGCGAGTCGTACCGGGCTTTGCGCAGTGCCCATGTGTGGGCGCGTAATCGCGCCGAAGCTGCGGAGTTGGCCTTGTCGTTTGAAGAACGTGCCGGGATGAGTCAGGTGCGGGTGCTGCAGGTGCAAAAACGTGGCGGAATCAGCCTGCAACGACTGGGTGTGGCCTGGCGTTCGGATGCACTTCTTTTGTATCCGGTGTGAGGAAAGAATTTCGAATTTTGGATCAGTACTGTCCGGTTAACGGAGGGATGGCGATTGGTTTAACGCCTTGATTG
>CAYRTH010000152.1:0-7443 GCA_964427135.1 uncultured Phycisphaeraceae bacterium | reverse complement strand
GGAGGGAGAGGGGGTAAAAAATTACGCAAATTGCTCTAAATACGGCGGATAACATCCGCCGCTTTGCCAACCCACCGCCGAGGGCGGCGGCTTTGTCAACCCAAAGTTGTGGTCATGATATGTGGGCTTGGTGTGCCACTGGCAGCTTGTCAGCCAGTGTTCTTGCCGATCGATCGCCAATCGTTCCCTCGACTCATCAGCATTCGTCAACTCAAAGCACTGGCAGCAAGCTGCCAGTGGCACCCGGCACTAAATCTAGCCCTGCAACAAACACTTCACTACTTGACCACTTGGCCACTTGACCACTCGGCCACTTCTTTTCACCGTTCGCGTTGCTTGATCCATCGCCCCAGGCACATGATCGGAAAGTAGTGTCGATAGAGGTGATAACGCAGGTAAAACACTTTGGGGAAGCCGGTGCCTGTGAACCAGGGTTCGTCCCACGTGCCTTGATTGTTCTGGGTATTGACCAACCAGGTGATGCCTTTGACGACAGCCGGGTGGTCGGCCCCGTAAATGGCCATTAGCGCCATCGTGCCCCATGCCGTCTGACTGGCGGTGGCTGGTCCCTGTCCGCGTAAGGCCGGGGTTTCGTAAGTGTCCGCTGACTCGCCGAACGAGCCGTCATCTTTCTGATGATCCAGCAGCCACTGGCCGGCTTTCTGCACCCAATCGGTCTTCATGTCGTAACCGACTTTGCGTAAGCCGCAGACGACCTGCCATGTGCCGTAAATGTAATTGACGCCCCAGCGACCGAACCAGCAGCCATCGTATTGTTGACGCGAACGAATGAAGTTGATCGCCTTGGCAACCCCCGGGTCATCGGGCAGAAAACCGTGATGACCCAGACATTCAAGCGTTCGCCCGGTGATGTCGGGGCATGAAGGGTCCTGCATCGCATTATGGTCGGCAAAGGGCACGAATTCATACAGTGAACGATTGTGGGCTTCACGGTCGAAGGCTGCCCATCCGCCGTCCTGATTGTGCATCGCCAGCATCCAGCGTACGCCGCGTTTGCCCGCTGCCACCGCTTCATCGCCGCCGATGCGCCTTAGCGCCATCGCAACCATGGCGGTGTCGTCCACGTCCGGGTAAAAACCATTGTTGAACTCAAAGTACCACCCACTGGGTTCGACCGGCTGCTTAACGTTGGCCACCCAGTCGCCCGGCTGACGACATTCCTTTTCAAGCAACCACTGGGCACACTGACGCATGGCCGGGTGCGATTGATCCAAGCCCGCTTCGGTCAGTGCGTAGGCCGCAATGCCCGTGTCCCAAATGGGCGAAAAACAGGGCTGAATGCGAATCTGCTGGCGGGCGTGATCGACGATCATCAAATCGTCCAAATGCTTGTGAGCAGCACGAATCACCGGGTGGTCTTCCGGGTATCCCCGGCAGCGCAACGCGATCAATATATAAACCATCGGCGGAAAAATCGCCCCCAAACCATCCGACCGATCCGTGTGATCGACAATCCAATCTTCCAACCGATCCAGCGCCCGCCGACGCAACGGCGTCATGCCCGCACGATCGACCAGTTTGAGTACCCGGTCCACCGACAGAAAAATCGTGGACCATGTGCGTTCACGATTCGTTTGGCTGTGGCCGTTACGCAACACCTTTTTCCGCGCATCCGGGCAAAGGTAAAGTTCATCAATGCCCAGTTCCGACGCGATCTGTCGCACCGGCTTGTGACTGACCACGATCGACAACGGCGTGATCATCGTCCGTGACCAGGCGGACACCTTGTCCAGGTGAAAGTAAAACCACTTGGGTAGAAAAACAATTTCAGGCGGTATTGATGGAACAGCGTCGTAACTGATCTGACCCAATGCCGCCAGGTAAAACTTGGTGTACGTATTGCAACGCTCTGCCCCGCCCATTTTGTGAATCAGTTCCCGCGCTTTTTGCATGTGCGGCTGATCCGCTTTGTCACCCATCAGCTTGAGGGCAAAGTACCCCTTCACCGTGGCGGACAAATCGGGGGCTGCACCGGGGTATTGATACCAGGCACCATCTTCGTCGCGTTGCAGGGTGCGCAGATAGTTGGCAATCCAGGGTAGCCGGGGGTCGTTTTCCTGCCCGATGATGTGCTTGAGCAGAATGTACTCGCTTTCGAGGATCGAATCGCCTTCGAGTTCCGCACACCAATACCCATCGGGGTGCTGCTGCGCCAGCAGGTTGCCCACCGCACTGTCCAGCACCTGAGTAACCTGTTCCTCCAACGCTGGTTCACGCACAACTGACGGGTCGGTCGATACCACCACCGGCGCAGCAATCAGCGCCGAAGCCGAATGTTTATCGTGTAGGGTGCCTGGGGCGGGGGCGGGGGTCATCGTGGTTGGGGGCCTCCTTGGGTTTGTTGGCGATGTTCAGGCAGATCACATTTGAACGATGATCCGGTCATCGGAGGACCATAAAAAGTATCATAAAATCGTGATTTGGACAATGAAGACCCACTCAGGCAAACAATTTTGGCACGGCAAACAGCAGCACCAGAAACACAATAAAACGGGGGATGATTAAAAGCAGGGACATGCCGACGGTCTCGGCGATGGACAGGCCCAGCATGATGCCCAATGGCGCGCCGACCAGCGGCAGGTAAGGCATCACCCCGTACAGCGGAGCCGGGGCGTAGTCTTGCACCCGCAATGCGGCACAGAAAAAAATCAGGTCAGCGATCATGCCTGTACCCAGCGTGACCGCAGCGAGTTTGAAAAGCACATTGCGCAAGGTGCCCAGACTTGTGCCGGAAAAAGATGCCACCATCAGCAGCACGCCAAAACTGGCGGGCATGAACACGACGATCGCCAGCGCCAGCGCAGCAGGTAAATACAGCCATGGTAACACGTGTTCAGGCAGCATACGCGGAGCAAGGAACATCATGATGGCCATGCACACAGCCACCACGGCCAGGGGTATGTACACTTCGGTGATGGGGTTGGCTTTGGTATCGTCTTCGCCTCGTTCGACGGCCAGGGCGACCTTGCGGCGCGAGGCCAGGGCGTTTGCGTAAACACTGTTGACCACCACTTGCGGCGCTGGTTTGCCGTCGGTTTGAATAAGGGGTTGCAGTTTGCCGCCGCATTTGCACTGCAAGGCTTTTTGCAGCGACGCCGCCTTGACGCGGTACTTTTTCCCGCATTGGGGACAACTCACCAGTACCGTCGCGGCCGTTGGCTCGGTGGTGGCAGTCGTTGATGTGTCAGCCTTGCGATCGGAATCAGTGGTACGTGGGGCGTTCATGGTTGATTCCTCCGGTCATCGAAAACTCAGTTATCTGTTCCCTCTCCCTCCGGGAGAGGGTTAGGGTGAGGGCGTCTTTGATGGACAACCGACTCGACAAGTCGCGGCGCTAACCGGATTGCCGACGCAAAGCGTCCGCGCTAAATAAATTGCATGAATCACCATTTCAACAATCCTAAAAGAAGACGCGACAAGTCGCGGCGCTAACCATTTATTTCACATCGATTGTGCCATCGCTGTAACCGATCGAACCATGGGGGTCGATCTGCCCGTTCAAAGCTTCGTATAACACCGGGATGCGCCCTGATGGCATGGTTTGCGGGTTGACATAAACGAACCCCGGTTTTTCACCCGAACGTGGATGCGTCATGACGATGTCCATCTCCGGCATCGACAGCACCAAAGTGTCCAGTGAATCGGGGAACTGACCACCATGGGTTTGCTGATAGGTTTGCATGGCCAGTAATAGCTGTTTCATGTTGCTGGCGGCCACGGTGTTTTTGGCCATGGTGCGGGCCTTGCTCATCGCCCCAAGGTAGTCATACGGATCGACCTTGCCGCCACGTGAACTGGTCGGGGCGGGCGGAGGTGTGCCTCCATATTTGGACGATACCGAACCAACCTTCACCCCATCAAAATAAATCGTCATTGCGCCCGCGTTTTTGTCCGGTCGAGGGAACAACAGCATCATCGGGTAATGCGCATAACCCAGCACGGACGCTTCCAACGTTTGCTGCACATCCGATCGCCAAAATTGCGTGTCCGCGTCGGCGGTGATGTTCAATTCACCGCCCTGATACTGATAGTTCAGGTCAAACCCTTCGGGCAGTTTCACCTGTACCTGACCGCGGGTACTTGAAACCACCTGCCCCATTTCCGTGACGAACATCGAAAATTCAAGCTGACCACTGGCATTGGGCAGACCATCGTAACTGGCCATGGCCCGCACTGACTCATCACCGGGGCCTTGACGTGAACTGTGCTGCACATTCGGCTGCACCACCGTCGGCCAAACGTCTGACAAATTGCCCGCACGGTTGATGATCAAGCTCGGCTGATCGGGCATTTGTTTGAACAACACCATCGGCTTGATACGTTGTCCGCCAACCTCGATTTCAAATCGATTCGCCTCGGCGAAAAGGTCCATGCCCATGCCAGCGAACACCTTGCGGGCACGTAAAAATTGTTCGCCCATTTCCACCTGCACCATCAGAAAGTCACCGGCATCCGCCTTGCGAATCGCCAGACATTCACCTGTTCCGCCGAGTTCATAAACTTCGCCTTGTGCCACCGCTACGGGCGAATTTGGGGGCGGTGCAACTCCACCGGGCATGGTCACTCCGCCGCGCTGCTGGGTAAAAAAGGTTCCCTGAAACAGACTGCCGGGCTGAATGACGCCCATCGAGTCGACCAATTCCGCCATGTGTACGGGCGTGATTTTGCCGACTTTCATTTTGTTCAGTGGTCCGACAAACACCCACGTCACCAATGACACCAGCAACCCGACCATGATGAAAAAAGGGATCGCCTTGGCCGGGGTGAACTCGATGCCCAGCAGGTTGAACCAGGGTTTGGGGCCTTTGCCCTGAGCGTATGACTCACGTACATATTTGCCCAAACGAAGCGAGTAACCGCATTCGCAAATCACCGTGCCCGGCGGCAGCAAAGTTTCACAACCCGGACACTGCACACCACTGGGTTGACTGCCCTGTTGCTCCGGCGAACCGGCCACATCGTAACCAGCGTCAGCTTTTAATCGATGGCTATCGTTGGACGCCTGTATTACGGATTCATCAACTGAGGGAACGGTCAATACCGCACCACAACCGCTGCAACGGACTTTGCGCCCGATGTGAGTATCAGCCGTCTTGAAACGCTTGCCGCACGTGCATGCAAAAATGATCGACATACAAACACCCCCACATCAAACATCATTCGAGTTGCCAACGCCCAAATACATGACATGTCAATATACCTTGCAATGATTTCAAGAGACAATCACCGATTCACTGAATGATTGTCAGCAATGCGAATTACGAATCAATCTGCATCATGACCATGCATTCAACGACTTCAACACACACGTCGAATGCCCGCGGGTTACCACCCGCGGCTATGAAGACTTTGTATTGTTCCGTCTAGCCGCGGATGGCAATCCGCGGTGCTTCGAATCATTGTGTGCTTCGAGTCAAAATACGGATGATTTGTGTACGAAACCTTTGAACTCGATTGTGTTGATTTGTCCAAACACAGGCTTTGCCCGATGATGCGACAAAGGTTTTGATCATGCCTGATGGGTACATCATTATCATCGCGCTGCCGCTGGGTCTGTTTGCCGGGACGTTCGGCGGCATGCTGGGCGTCGGTGGTAGTGTGATCATGATTCCGGGACTGACGCTAGCCCTTGGCCCCAATCAACACCTGTATCAGGCCGCGGCGATGATCGCCAACGTGGCCGTGGCCGTGCCTGCGGCACTGCGTCATCATCGACAACAGGCGATCATACCGCAGGTCATGCGTTGGATGCTTCCCGCCGCGATACTGGCTGTGCTCATTGGGGTGGGCCTGAGTAACCTGGCCGTTTTCGAAGGCAGTGATGGCGGACTCTGGCTGGGTCGCATTTTGGCACTTTTTTTGATTTGGGAAATCATCACTCACCTGCAAAAGTTGCGGACCGACCACATCATCGAACCCTTGGCAGGGGCACGCATCACGGTGCCGCGCTCATTGGGCGTCGGCTCACTCATGGGCCTGATCGGCGGATTACTGGGCATCGGTGGCGGAGCCTTGGCCGTACCATTGCAACAAAAAATTTTGAGTCTGCCGTTGCGCAACGCCATTGCCAACAGTTCCGCGGTGATGGTGTTCAGCGCTGCCCTGGGTGCGATCATGAAAAACAGTACCCTGCCCCAACACGGCATCACCTGGCAGGCGGGCGTCGTGTTGGGTTTGTGTCTGGCACCGACCTGTGCCCTGGGCGGCAGAATCGGAGCTTCACTGACCCATCGTTTGCCGTTGCGCTATGTGCGTATCGCATTTGTCATCATCATGACCATCGCAGCCTGGCGCATGCTGGCGCTGCCGTGGTAATGAAACTGACCGAGTGAAACACACCATGACGGGCCACCGCTGCCCTTGATGTGGCACTGCTGTGCTTCTTGTGGCACCGCCGCCCTCGGCGGTGTGAATGCTGGATAATGGATGATGTACAAACCAAAACATACTCCCGAAAATCAACTCCAAACATTATCCATAATCCATCACACATCATCCATGATTGATGCAAAGATCAGCGATTACAAATCATTGGCAGACCCAGCCGGGGGCGCCCCGGCGGCTGGGCTACACCATTTAGGTACAACCACGCATGAACTTCATGTCGTCGTGAAGTTCATGCGTAGCCCTGTTGTGAGCGTGATGTTGTGAAAAGACCATCCTGATCTTCGTCGCAAGCGACGAAGATCAGGCGTGGTGTAAAGTAATCACTCGACCACTTGGCCACTTGGCCACTTGACCACTTCAACCAATACCCGAGCCCTCGTCGCCTTTGGCGACTCGTACTCGGCTTGTTAACTTCTCATCACGTCATCGGCAGCAGCGATTCATAGTCGCTCATGCCCGCGCCGCCCATGCACTGTTGAATGATCTGTTTGCCCAGCGGGTCCAGGTCGTTGAAATCCAAATAGGGCTTCAACTGATCATTGAAAAACTTCTGCAAAATCGCAGCGCCCTTGTCATACGCTTCCGCACCGACCTCCGGCTGTGAATTGACTTCCAAAAACCAGTGTGGGATCGTCACGCCTTCGATCTGCATCGAAAACAGCGCGTAACCCAAAAGCGGACACCGCGCCGGCCGTAATTGTTCAGGGCGGAACTTGGCACCGCCCCGGCGTGCCAGGTACTCACGTGCCAACCATTGCGGCATGAAGCCGGTGCGCCAGGCACCAATGTGCTGATTAGGGCAAAGCACGTAGCGCGTGCGCGGGTGACGACGAATCTGTTCCAAAAGCAAGTTGGCCTGATCGACACGACGACCCGTGGCAAACGGCCAGTATGAACCGACGCCTTCACTGCTCATACCCTGCGAGTCGGTGATGCTGGGGTTGTCGTGGCCGCGCGGTGCCACCAATCGCCACAGCCAACCCAGGGCCGGGGGCAGAATGTGCATCAAACCCATGATGCCGTAGCTGGGTGCTG
>CAYRTH010000151.1:0-7483 GCA_964427135.1 uncultured Phycisphaeraceae bacterium | reverse complement strand
CGGTGCTTTCGTACTCGGCGGTCAGCACGAAATGTGTGATTGGCGATGAGATGGCACATCTGCCTGCAGGGTTATCGTACTGGACGACGGATCACTTCTTCTACAACCCGGAAAACGGGCAGTTACCGCAACGCTGGGCGACATGGACGTTGGCACTGGCAGGGTATCGTGTGCCGACGATGGAGCACATTCAGACCCCCGGCGCGGTCTGGGAGGCTGGGTACAAACTGCTTTACGATCGGGGAACACTGACAGGTCGCGCGGAATGGCTTCTGGCATTGGCACGTCTGCCGATGACGCTGGCCGGGGCGCTGACGGGGCTGATCATCTGGTATTGGTCGCATCGGCTGTTCGGCTGGGCTGGGGGGTTGGTGAGTTTATGTTTGTTTGTGTTCTGTCCCAATTTTTTGGCGCACAACCCACTGGTCACCTCGGACGCTTTTGCGGCACTTTTTTTCATCGCTTCATTGGGGGCAATCTGGCTGCTGTTCCATGAAGTGACCTGGTTGAAACTGATCATGGCCGGCGGAGCGGTGGCGGGGTTATGTTTATCGAAAATGTCAGCTCCGCTGCTTGGGCCGGTGGTGTTGGTGATGCTGATCGTGCGCGTCGTGGCGGGGCAGCCATTGCCCATCCATTGGGGTGTCGGTCGGCGAATGATTGCCTCACGCTGGTCGATGTCGGCGATACTGACAGCCTCATTGTTGTTCATTGGTTTGCTCACCTGGGGCATCATTTGGACGGCCTTTGGTTTTCGTTTCAACGCTTCGAATGATGTCGATGCGCAGGGGTTGAGTTTTGAACTTTGGTCGCCGTTGTTGGAAACGACCACTCGTGACATGTCGTGGCTGGTCTGGCTGCGCGATCATCGATTGTTTCCGGAAGCCTATCTTTTTGGTTATGCGCATGTGTTTCGCTGGTCACAGGAGCGCAACGCCTTTTTCATGGGCGATTTTCGTCTGACAGGCTGGTTCTGGTTTTTTCCCGTGGCGTTTCTGATCAAAACACCGGTGGCTACGCTGATGACATTGTTGCTAGCCATGGGGGCAGGGGTCAGCCGGTGGTTGGACAAACAATCCAAGTTGCGACCTGGCTGGTGGCCACATCTGCGCCAAGGCTTGTATTGGACGCTGCCGTTGTGGGCATTTCTGATCGTGTACTGGTCAGCTTTGCTTTCGAGCAACCTCAACCTGGGCGTGCGCCATGTCATGCCTGCCACGGCTGCGCTGTTCGTTCTGGCCGGGGCAGCTGGTTACTGGCTGACTCACGCCCAGCGTATGGTGCGTTGGGGTATGACCGTCGTATTGATGTTTCTGGCTATGGAAGTCACCCTGTTCTGGCCCAATTATCTGGCGTACTTCAACCAAATCATCGGCGGCCCGTCGCAAGGCTACAAATACCTGGTGGACAGTTCGCTGGACTGGGGACAGGACATGCCCGCCTTGAAACGCTGGTTGGATGAGCAGGGACTCAACACCATTCACGCCACCGAACCGGTGTACCTGGCGTACTTCGGCGGAGGCAGCCCGCGATATTACGACCTCAATATCATTGCCCTGCCGAGTTCCGGGGCGATGAAACACGAAACCAGCCACTGGCTTCCGACACTGAAGCCGGGGGTTTATTGCATCAGTGCGACCATTCTGCAAGGCATCACGCTTTACAAGGCGGTGGGCAATCGCTGGCTCCCGGAATTTGAATCGGCCTATCGCGCCCTGATACCAATGATGGATGAGTTTTTTCAGACACGTCTGAACACGCCGGAGCGAAAAGCATTACTCATGCGCGATGGTGAAAAGGTCTGGCTGGAACGAATCGACCTGTTCCGTCAACTCCGTCTGCAACGCCTGCTGACTTACCTACGTGATCTTGATGAACAAGGCCGATATGTCCGCGAACCCGATGACATGATCAACTATTCTATTTTGGTGTATCGTCTGTCGCAGGAGGAACTGGACACGGTGTTTACATTGACGCCATGAACCAAAGCAAGAGCATCGAACTAAACCTATTTTCAACACAAAGGACACAGAGGTCACAGAGCAGAACCAAACCTTTGGGCGTTACAACACAAGCCGACCGAACCCGCGATCCAATGAACGAAACGATTGTTTTTCATATGTTTTATTCACGATTTTCATAAGGGAAGTTAAGCAGTTGATCGAACCTACTGATTTTGCTCGCTTGCTTCTCTGCGACCTCTGTGACCTCTGTGTTGAAAAATCATGCCTGAATTGCAAACAACAACCCCCACAGCACCCCTCGTCGGCAACCACCATCACCGCGCCGTGTGGTACAACGGCTGGTTGGCGGCGCTGTTGTTATTGATCGTTTATGCAACCCTGGTGATGTCAGCCGCCTGGCACACCACCGTCACCTTTGACGAAACCGCGCATCTGCCGGCGGGCTTGTCGTATTGGACGATGCCTCGTTTTATTTTCAACCCCGAAAACGGCAACCTGCCGCAACGTATTGGCTCACTGCCCCTCTGGCTGCGCGGCGACACCTTACCACCCACAGCCCACACCACCGAGAACCCCGGCCTGATCTGGGACTTTGGCCAAAACCTGTTATTCGGTTCAAGCGATCAACCGGTTGCCCACGGTCACGCGGAAAACACCCTCCGCCTGGCGCGCACCACTATGACCCTACTGGGCGTTGCCTGTGGCGCACTGATTTACTTCTGGTCACGCCGATTATTCAATCCCACCGGTGCGATGGTGAGCTTGCTGCTGTTTACTTTTTGTCCGACGTTTCTGGCGCATGGTCCGCTGATCACTTCCGATGTCGCTGCTGCGTTTTTTTTCATTGCCGCCGTCGGCTCAGCATGGTGGATGATGCACCAATTATCACTCGCATCGGTATTGACCACCGGGATGACATTGGGCTGTTTATGTTTATCGAAAATGTCAGCGCCGCTGGTATTACCTGTAATCGGTTTGATGCTGACTGTACGCCTGGTTGTGAACCGCCCGTTGATTGTGACTTGGTGGGCGCAGCGTTGTCAGGTCATCGTCACACCACGTAGCCGACAAACCCTTTGGCTCATCGGTAGCCTGCTGGTGACCTTACTCATCGCCTGGGTCATGCTTTGGGGTGCTTACGATTTTCGTTTCATCGCCGACCCGGCGCGGGCGTCCGACGGTTCGAGTTTCCTCGGCTGGCCATGGGTGTTGCGCACCCCCGGCTTCATCACCAGTTGCGTGCAATGGGCACGTGATTGGCAACTGCTCCCCGAGTCATACCTTTACGGCTTTGCCTTCACTATCGAATACTCGCGTGGTCGCAACGCCTTCCTCAACGGCGAATTCAGCTCCACCGGTTGGCCGCAATATTTTCCGCTGGCCTTCCTCATGAAAACCCCCCTGCTGTCACTGGGTATTCTGCTGTTGGCGATTTTCGCCGCCATCGCATCATGGACCGGCTCAAAAGGTCAACTGCAACCCCATTGGCGGCGCAAACTTCAACGTGGCTTGTATCGCACCGCGCCACTCTGGCTGTTTCTGATCATTTACTGGCTGGCAGCCGTTACCAGCAACCTCAACATCGGCATTCGTCACATGCTGCCGGCTTATGCCGCGTTTTACATACTCGCCGGAGCAGCCGGGGCATGGTTGCTTCACCATCGCAAACTGGTGCGCACCGGCGTTGCCACACTCATCCTGGTTTTCGCCCTTGAAAGCACCCTTGCCTGGCCGCATTACCTTTCCTATTTCAACCAGACCGTTGGCGGACCCTCACAAGGCTACCGTCACCTGATCGACAGCAACCTCGATTGGGGACAAGACCTGCCCTATGTCAAAACCTGGCTCGTATCACAAGGCCTGGATCGACCGCAAAATGAAAGTGTGCCTCCCGGTGAGCGCGTCTATTTTTCATACTTCGGCAACGGCAACCTCCAATACCACGGCCTGCAAGTCACCCAGCTCACCGGCTTCCACCTGCCCGATCAGCAACCCCCCTTTGTTTTACCCAAACTCGAACCGGGCGTTTACATCATTAGTGCCACCATGCTTTCGGGCACTTACTTCAGCCCCATTCACGGCTCCCATTGGCTGCCAAAATACGAACAGGCCTATCAAACCCTTTTCCCCGAAATCGCACGCCTGCTGGCCACCGGCAACGATCACGCCGCCCGCCTGCGTTTGATTGATGAACGCGGGGCTCAGTACTGGATTGACACTTTCATCCTGTTTCGCAAACTGCGCGATGCACGCCTGTGTGCATACCTGCGCCAGCGTGAACCCGATGCCCGCATCACCCACAGTTACCTGGTGTACGTCTTGCGCGCTGATGAACTGCAACTATTGCAGAATAACACCAACCGTTGATGAATCGTCATGACGCTCAGGGTTTGAGTATTCCGCATTGAACGATTTGGCGATGTGGCGATGTGGCGATTGTCGAATCATTCACGCCTGATCTTCGTAAGCGTGTGGCCACACGCTTATGAAGATCAGGATGGTTCATCGAACAACCCGAAAACAGGCGCGACAAGTCGCGGCGCTAACCTCCGAATACGATTCCTTCACTTGATCACTTGGCCACTCGGCCACTTCGTCAACCTCGCATCACCGCTTCCAACCGCTGCATTACCATCGGCCAACCCATGTGCTCCCGCTGTAACTTCGCCGACCCTTCCATCAGCCGCTGTCTCACTCTGGGCACATGCAACACCTGCTGTATCGCCAGTGCCATCGCTCCCGCATCTTTGGACGCACACAACAACACATTGTCCCCCTCCAAAAAAATCGACTCCAATTCCGTCGGCCTGGTCGTCACGATCGGCAAACCATGCGCACTGACCGTCGCCACCGTGCTGTTATTCATGTGCACGCCCCCGTCCCACGGCAGCACAGCCACATCTCCCGCTGCCAACACCAACGAAGGTTCCAAATCTTCCACCTCAAACGGCCCGACCTTGTGCACCTTGTTGCGTAACCCAAGCTGATCAATCATCGCTTCCAACTCAATCGCAAACTGCTGATGATGCGGCAAGTGTTCATTCACCACCCCACCCACCAACGCCAAATGCAATTGCGGATGCGTCGGCTGCAAAATCGCCAGCGCTTTGAGCAACGTTTCAAGCCCCTTGCCCGGCGCGATCAACCCGGTGTAAACCGCCAGTTGATCACCCGTTTGCAAATGCAGCAGCTTGCGACCTTCACTGCGCGCCTCTGGCGGGTTCATTTCATGAAAACGTAGCAATGCCGCCGGGGGTATCACCACCAGCCGCCGCCCCACCGTCGCGTCCATTTCCTCTAACCTGGGCTGAAAATGTTCCGCCAATGCCACCACTGCATGGCTATCCGACAGCAGGGTGCCGAAGTTGTAGCTCACCCTCGGCTTCATCGTCACCCGCAACAGCCGATGCAACCAGCGACTGGCAGCCGTGAGTTTGCTTTCACGTGAACCATCCGGGTGTGTGATGATGCTGACGATGCGCGTCGTCGGCATCGACCTTCGCAACCACATCGGCAAAAACGTCACCATCGGTTGATGCCCATACAACCAGCCTGTGTACAAAATCAGCACCACCTCAGGGCTAACCTCCCGCAACACCTTTTTCGCTTTGCCCCAGTCACGCCAGCCCCAGTCACCCATCACCGCATGAACTTGAAATGGTTCACTCGTAGGCGTACTGGGCCGATCGGTTGTCAATAAATCGACATGCCACCCGGCTTGCACAAGCTGACGACACACAAACAGCGCCTGTGTCGCTTCGCCCGACACCATCGGCGGATACGCCGCTGAAATCATCAATACTCGCTTGGCCCGCTCACTCACGCAACCATCATAACGTACCACGCCAATGTTTCGCGCAGACGCCTGATGTGGCACCGCCGCCCTCGGCGGTGAGTTCATAAAGCGACGGGGGACGATAACGGGACAGGTCCAATTATCTGGTAAAATCCATAATATTGGACCTGTCCCGTTTTTTGCTCAACAAACCATTGGTTCATCATTCAACGGGGCCAACCGACCGCCGATACCATCGGCGGCTTTGATTCACCCAGCCGTGGGCGGCTGGGCTACAACATGTCGACGCAACAAGTCGCGGCGCTAACAAATTTCATCCCTCAACCCCATGCAACATCACGCTTCACACTATGGCGTGCAACACTTTCAACTTCTCCCGCAGTGCCGCTTTCGCCGATTTCACGTCACCGGCTTCCGGGGCGTCCTTGTAATGATCATCCAACGGGTAACAGCCTGAAATAATGCCGTTGCGCGGCGCCGTCGTGCAATCGGAAAACGTTCGGCAAATCAACTTGGGTTGTCGCAACTGCCCGGCCTCCAGCACATCGGCACACAACTCCGGGTACGACAACACCATCCGACCAAGGCCCACAAAATCAACCCAACCCTTGTCCACCACCGCCTGCGCCACATTCGGCAAATATTCCTGAAAATAGGTGTACCCCGTGCCCACCATCGGCAACCCAGGCACCGCAGCCTTGAGCTTGCGCACCGCCTGTATCTGCCTGTTGCAACCCACCACCGGGTCCTCCGGCGGCTGATACCCGTCACTGGGCGGAAACATCGCCGGCCTTTGAATATGCGGGTTGTAATAGGGCGAACCCGCTGACAAATTCACCAGGTCCACCTTCCACTCATCGCGCATCATTTTCAACAATTCCGTCGGCTCACTCAGGTCAATTTGGTGCGGGTCATGATGATCACACCCAAACCCCGGGTACGGCCCGAACTTTGCAAAGTCATACGCATCAGGGATGCCCGGCCCAAGTTTGTCGCCCACCCCACGAGCCGGGTCGGGGTGATACGGGAACGTATCGAAAGCCGACAGTCGTACACCGATCATGAGTTGAGGCACTGCGGCGCGAATGCCCTGCACAATTTCACGCAGGTAACGCGTCCGCCCCCGCAGGTCGCCCCCATACGGCCCGGGCCGATGATAGGCTGACAAAAATTCATGCCCCAGGTACCCATGACATGCTTTGACATCGACGAACTGAAAACCGATTGTGTACGCCATTTTCGCGGTGATGATGTACAGGTTGATGATTTTTTTGATTTCATCATCGGTGAGCACCACCGCATGATCATCGGGCTTGATGCCGAACTTGGGGTCCAAAAGCGGGTGGTGATACGCGATGCGCGGTTCGAGTTTCTTTTTGTCCTTGGGTCTGCTGAATCGACCCGAATGCGTCAGTTGCAACCCGACCAGTAAATCATCACAAGCATTCGCACCATACCGCTGCCTGTGCGCTTCTTTGAGTGCCACGAGCAATGCACGGGTTGGTTCGATATTTTCAGGCCGATAAAAAAGTTGGTTCGGGTTGGCGCGGCCTTCATGACACACCGCAAACGCCTCGCCGCCCCAAATCAGTTTCGCCCCCGACTGCCCAAAGCGTTGCCATCGGCGGGTGGTGTGTTCCGAGGGTTTGCCATCGGGGGTGCCATCCCACCCCTCCATCGGGTGAATGCACCAGCGATTGCCCACCGTGAACGCCCCGACCTG
>CAYRTH010000150.1:0-7543 GCA_964427135.1 uncultured Phycisphaeraceae bacterium | reverse complement strand
GATGCGCCTTATCGACGGATCCCAATGGCAAGCTTGAATGTCCGTAGCAGCTAGTTCATCGTCCGTCGTTTGTTGGCGTTGTACATGATCATCAGCAGCAACCCCAAGCCCAGGGTCAGCACCAACATCATCGTCACCTGATTTTCACTCCAGCCGGTGTGTTGTTGAAATTCTTTCACCGTGGTGAACACGACCGGGTACAACAGCAGTTCGAGGATGAAGCTGCTGGCCAGTCCGCCGATCATCGGTGCTGCCAGTCGGCGCATGGTGTCCGCTCCTGCGCCCTCAGCCCACATCAGCGGAAGCAACCCGATGAACGTCGTCATCACCGTCATGGTTTTGGGGCGAATGCGCTGCACCGCGCCTTGGTGCACCGCATGCCAAAGGTCCCACGAGTTGCGCATTCGCCCTTCGTGCCGAGCCTTTTCATAACTATTGTCCAAATACAGTAGCATCACCAGCCCGGTTTCTGCGTCCAACCCTGCCAGCGCGATCATGCCGATGATCACCGCCAATGAAAGGTTGTAGTCCAACAGGTAAAGCATCCATACCGCGCCGATCAGCGAAAACGGCAGTGCCAGGCAAACAATCATCACCCTGAACCAACTTTGTGTCGCCAGGTACAACAACAGCAAAATCACCACGGCTGTGAGCGCGGACGCAGCGATCAACTGCTTGCGGGCCGTTTCCCAGTATTCGTACTGCCCTGACCAGACGATGTCATAACCCTGTGGTAACTGCACCTGCGCTGCCACGCGTTGCTTGGCTTGGGCGACGTAAGTACCCAGGTCGATGCCCGTGATATCGACGTACACCCAGCTGGTGAGCCGGGCGTTTTCGCTTTTGATCATGTCCGGCCCCTGGGTGATGGTGAAATCCGCAAGCTGACCCAAAGGTACATGCGGCGCAATCACGCTGTTGCCGGTGTTCATGGCATTGCCGGCGTTGTTGCTGTTGCCACCGGTTCGCATGGGTAAAGCCACCAGCACCTGACGCAGGGTGTGAATGTCATCACGCAAATCAGGCGGATAACGCACCAGCACGCTGTACCGTTCACGGCCTTCGACCGTGGTGGTGACCATCATGCCCCCGATGGCGGTGGCAATGGTGTCCTGTACATCGCCAATCGTCAGCCCATATCGGGCGATTTGGTCACGGTGCAAGTGAATGTCCAGGTAGTAGCCGCTGGCGCTTTTCTCGGCAAAGGCGCTGACGGTATGCGCCCCCAATTTCGCGTCGGCTTTGAGCAGTTCCGCCACCTGGGCACTGAGCTGCGCCAATGTGGTCAAATCATCGCCCATGACTTTCACACCCACGGGGGTGCGTATGCCCGTGGCCAGCATGTCGATGCGGGCGCGAATGGGCATCGTCCAGGCGTTGGTCACCCCCGGCAAGGTAAGCACCTGATTCATGCCTGGAATCGTCACCTCATGCCCTTGCGCATCGCTTATGTGAAACCCATAGACCAGTTCATCAACCGTGATCGGACGCGACTGCGGCCAAAGTTTGCGTAATGGTTTTTGCAGCGTATCGGGCCAATCGTCAAAAAATCGAGGCACGGGCACATGACGCCACCTGGTTTTATCCCGGTGTAGCAAAATAGTGGTTTCCAACATCGATATCGGGGCTGGGTCGGTGGCGGTTTCAGCCTGCCCTGCCTTGCCCATCACACTGACCACTTCCGGGAACTGATACATGAGCGCATCGGTCTGCTGCAAAAGTTCGCGGGCTTTGGTGGCGGAAATGCCCGGGTCGGTCGTGGGCATGTACAACAAATCGCCCTCTTCGAGCGGCGGCATAAACTCGCTGCCCAGGCCCGGAAACCATTGACTGAGCCCCGGTAACCGTTCACCCAGCCACCCCCCGCCCGGCAACGCCTTGATACCCACCAGCGGCGGCAAACTGATTAGCAGCATCAACCCCGCCAATACCACCGACAACAATCGAAAACGCATCGTCATTACAAAAAACGGATGGTAAATGTTTTGCAACACCCATGAAATCGGGTTGTGCTGCTCGTGAATGATTTTCTGCGGAACCAATAACATGCCCAGCAATACCACCCACCCACCAGCCAGCCATAAACGCCAACTTTCGAGTTCACCCAGCGGCAGGTAACGGTAAATCACCCACGCTGGTAAAAACATGATCGCCAGCGTGTTCAATAAATTGCGCAACCACCCCAGTCGATACCCGCCTACGGCCACCCTCGAACGCGGTAGCATTCGGCTGGTGATCAGATACGTCATCAACACCGGCACTACCGTCACCGCCAAAAACGATGCCGCTGCCATCGCAAAAGTTTTGGTGTACGCCAGGGGTTTAAACAACCGCCCTGACTGTTCGCCCAACACAAACACCGGCAAAAAGCTCACCGTCAGAATCAGCAAGGCAAAAAATAAACTTGGGCCTACTTCACGTGCTGCGGTCAATATCGCCTGCTGACGCTGGTCACTGGTCAACTCAATGGGTCGATGGGGTTCACCGGCTGCCAAGGCTTCGCTACGTAATCGGTCTTCTGCCCGGTCGATGTGTTTGTGAGCGTTTTCGACCATGATGATCGACGAATCAACCATCACGCCGATGGCGATGGCGATGCCGCCCAAACTCATGATATTGGCGTTGATGCCCAGCAAATACATCAGCAGTATCGCGGTGAGCACACCCATCGGCACCACGCACACAGCCACCAGTTCACTGCGGGCATGCAGCAAAAACAAAATGCACACCAAAGCCACGACCGTGATTTCCATCAGCAGGGCATGGGTCAGCGTGCTCACGGCTCGGTCGATCAGTTCCGATCGGTCATAGGCAGTTTCGACCGCCACGCCGGGGGGTAATGCCTTGGTCAACTCAGTGAGTTTGGCTTTGACCTGCTGAATGGTGATACGCGCGTTTTCACCATGACGCATCAGTACGATGCCGCCGACGGTTTCACCCTGCCCGTTCCAATCAGCGATGCCCCTACGCATTTCCGGGCCGACTTGAATATGAGCGACGCTGTCCAAATAAAGGGGTTTGCCGTCGAGGGTGCTGCCCAGCGCCACCCGCCGCAGATCGTCCATCACCTGTTGCGTGCGCAGTTCATGCAATGGTTGCCTTCTTCTTGTCCCCTCTCCCTCCGGGAGAGGGTTAGGGTGAGGGCGCTTCATGTCGATTGATCTGGTACCTGGCTCATCACTACCTTGGTTAATGATCGATGAATGGTCGCCAGTCTCATGATCGTTGATTGCAATTGCCTGATGCCCCGTCATCTGTTGCGCGATTTGTTCTTCCGACAACCGACCCAGGTAACCCAGTCCGCGCACCATGTATTCGGTTTCTGAAAGCTCGATCAGCCGGGCGCCGATGTCGCTGTTGGATCGTTCCACCGCCATGGTGACGTCCGCCAGCGTTTTGCCTACTGCCTGCAACTTAAGCGGGTCGATGATGATTTGATACTGCTTTTCAAATCCGCCCACGCTGGCAACTTCACTGACGTTATCAAGGGCGGTCAGCCCATAACGCAGGTACCAATCCTGCAAACCGCGCAGCCGTGATAAATCAATGTCGGGTTGAACCAATGGCTCACCGGTCAGCGGACAACTCGTTCGACCTGCAAACGTACGCTGATGCTGCAATTTTATGCGTCGCTCAATTGGGGCTTGATCGGGGCTGTCATACCAACGATCACTTTGAGCATCGTGCCAAAGTCCCTGTGGGTGTTTCGCCGAGTAAGGCCCGGTGGTCAGCACATACTGATACACCCACCCCACACTCGTAGCATCCGGCCCAAGCTGCGGCTCCACCCCCGCAGGCAATTTCCCCTGCATGAAACTCAAACGTTCCAGCACCCGGCTACGCGCCCAGTACGGGTCGGTGCCGTCGTCAAACAATATGTACACAAAGCTCACGCCCACCATGCTGTACCCGCGCACCACCTTGGCCTTGGGTACCGACAACATCGCTGTCGCCAATGGGTAAGTCACCTGGTCTTCAATAATGCGCGGCGACTGACCGGCAAAATCACTGCGCAGAATCACCTGCACATCCGACAAATCCGGGATCGCGTCCACCTTGATGTTCTGCGTGGACCACAACCCCGCCGTGACCAAAAATGCCGCCAGCAGCAGCACCAGCAGACGATGTTGCACACACACTTCAATCAGTTTGCTGATCATGATGATGGTTACTCACCGGGCACTGGGCAGGGGTTGCCGTTGATCAAAACAACTCAACATCGACGCACCAAAGTACGGGTTACGCACGGCACCCACCGGTTGAATCCAACTGGCACCAGGGCCCGGTATCGGCGGAAGCTTCACAAGGGTTTGCAGCGTCACCATTGGACAACGCACGACTTCCAACGATTGCCCCAACTCGTTTGGTACTCCAAATGCTTTCAACACCGCCGCCAGCGCAGCACTGGTATGCGCCAGTTGCTCACGCTGGTGCGCAATGGTCGTCGCTGCTCCCAATTCGGTCGCTGATTGAATCAGCACTGCAACTTGTGCGTAGCGATGTACAAAGTGTTCGTCATCCGCCTGCATCAGGTTCACCCATGCACGGGTCGCATCCGCCAGACTACAAGCCGTGGTGATGATCGGTTGGTCATCATCATTGGCCAGCGCCGAGACGATCGCCAGGTAATGCCGCAACATCACGGTCAGTGCCTGCGCCGCTGGGGTTGACATGGTTTGTAATTCACCTGACTCAGCATGTCGCTTTGGTTCGACGGTTGCAATCGCAGGCGTGCCCTTGATCATTTTCAGCAGCGCTTCGCGCTTGCGGGCTTCACTGTCCAGTAAAAATTGCCCGCTCACCACCACGTTGTCGCCGACCTGCAACCCGGCACGCACTTCCACCAACCCATCCTGCGCCGGTTTCCCCAGTTGCACTTGGCGGGTTTCAAATCGCCCTTCACCCACACTCATCAAAACCGTCTGCTGCCGACCGGTGTCCAGCACCGCTTCACGGGGTACGAGCATGACCAGATCGTCACTGGCTCGCTGCAAACTCACCTGCGTAAACATGCCCGGCTTCAGCACCGGGTCACTGGCACTTGGGTTGCCCGCTTCCAAACGCACCGTCACCTGTCGCAACTCCGCATCCAGCGTCGGGTAAATCGCGGTCACCACTCCATCAAACGTCACCCCCGGCTGATACGGCAACGTAATCGTCGCCTTCTGCCCCATCTTCACCGCACCCAATTGCTGCTCGTACAGCGTGACCATCACCCAAATGTTGGACAGGTCCACGATTTCCGCCAGGTGGCTACCGCGTTCGAGCCAGTGTCCCTGATCGCCGCCTTTGCTCATTAATATGCCGTCGATCGGGCTGCGCAAAGCAAAGGTGCGCGGCACCTGTCCGCCCCTGATGATGCCTTGTATGTAATCATCGGGCACACCCAGCACCGATAGTTTGCTTTGTGCCGCCGCCAGTGCTTCCTGCTGATTCAGTTGCCGCACTGCCAGCAATTCATACCCGGCTGCCAAAACTTCCGGGCTGTAAAAATCCGCCAATGTCTGTCCTTTTTGAATCGGCATGCTCAATCTATTAGCCTGCAACACCTCAATCTGACCAGCCACCCGCACCACCACATCACGAATACGCGACTCATCCTTGGCGACAATGCCTGGTGCGATGATGCTTTGATCAATGCGTCCGACTGTCACTGGGGCGATGCGTACGCCGATGTTCTGCACCACCACAGGGTCGATGATCACCTTGCCCGACAGCGCACTGGGGTCCAGCGGTGTCAGTTTCATGCCGCAAATCGGACAGTTGCCCGGTTTGGGTTGAATCACCCATGGGTGCATACCACTGATATACCAGGTGGTGCCATCGCCTGTTTCACCGGCGTTGTCCGGCTCCGCTGGGCGTGACACCAGTGACATCACACCCTGCCACGCCTGGGTCGCTTTAGGGCGTAACCAGGGTGCAACGATGACACCCAGTGCCACCGTCGCAATGACCAACACCGCACCAATCACCAACCATCGCAACTTGGGTCCCTCCGGCGGTCGTGTCGCCGGTGGTGCTGGGTTTGTATGCACGGGTGTGTCCGGTTCTTCAATCTGCATGTTGATACTCCGTTTCATCGTTCACGGATGGGGCAACGATCACTTCGTTTTCATCTTCATTCATGAACCATTGCCAATCCGCCCATTGCGCAAACAAGTTGGCTCGTGCCCGTTGCAATGCCAGTTCCAGCGCAGTCACTTCACGTCGCGCTGCCAAAGTTTCCACCAAATCACTCTGACCACTGCGATACAAAGCCGACTGCGCTTCAATCGTTTGCTTTGCCCGTGGTAATAAGGTGTCACGCAACAGCACCACCTGTCGCTGAGCCTGCCTGACTTGGTAGCGCGACATCGCCCATTCACTTTGCAGGGTGCGCTCGCGCTGTTGATACTGGTGCTTTGCTGCTGCGAAACCTGCCAGGGCCTGCTTTTTTTTCGCTTCATATGGTTCAGGGTTGATTGGCAATGTCACCCCCACTGGCAGCATCGCCCCTTCTTTCATATCGTCATGCTCGTAACCCGCTTCAATTTCGAAATCAGGGATGCGCGCCTTGCCAGCCTGCCTCACCAGCGCCCCGGCGGCCGCCATTTCCTCCGCCGCCATCGCCAGTGCCGGATGTTTGTCACCCAGGTCGATTTCATCGCCCACCTTCACCGCAGGCAGCTCGATGTCAGGTAACTCAACGACCGTCGGCAATGGTGCATCAGCCGATCGATCCAACAGCGCATTAAGCCGGGCTGACAACATCGGCTGCATGTCGCGCAGGTCCGCCAATTCATTTTTCATACGGTCGATTTCCGCCAGCGCCCGCAAATGTTGCGCCTGCGTCACCGTCCCGGTGCGCACACCAATCAGCAATGTGTCCGATTCAACTTTGAGTAACCCCACCTGCTCGCTTAGTGTTTGCTGAGCCTGTTGCACGTACGACAGTTCCGCCCAAAGTTTGCGTACATCGCGCAGCACATCACGCCGTTGCAACAGGTATTGCTGCCTTGCGGCGCGGGCTTTGGCTTCATCCACCTTCACCGCTGCTTTGAGTTTGCCCATGCCCGGTATCATTTGACCCACCGAGTAGCCGAACTCTTCCGACATGTCGCGGTACTTGAACATCAACCTTGGGTCCGGCCAAGCCCGGCTCTGAGGCAACTGCCACAGCATCGCCTGCCACTCCCGCAAGGCTGCCTTCACCCCCGGGTTGTGTTGCAGGGCTTGGCTGATGACCGCATCCAATCCCGCATCGACAGGCCATTGCCCCCCGGTACTTGCTTGATCTTCGACCTGCTTCGGCGTCGTACTTACCACCGGTAAACGCTGCTCATCAGGGTGATGCTTTTCCAGCGTCACCACCCATTCACGAAACGCCTGCTGTTCACCGGTCGCTGCACAACCCGTCAGCAGCAACACCACGCCGACCATGCAAAACACACAATTCAACAACAACCATCGTTGCATGATGTCACTCTTCCAAAAGTAGCCCAGGGGCCTCACTTAGAGCCTGTATGAAAACCGCTATGCTGCGGGTTTGAGTCGGCGGACCATC
>CAYRTH010000149.1:0-7597 GCA_964427135.1 uncultured Phycisphaeraceae bacterium | reverse complement strand
CTAAACAGGTGTTCTGTCTGAAAATCCGAAATTTGAAATCCGAAATTCGAAATCACCCTTCCCTCACCTCACCACAATCACCCTCGGCTCAATCGCCAGCACCGCTTCCTCCTGCAACAGCATCAGTCCCATCAACACCGCCCGCATCTGCCCCGTCAACTGTTGCCCAAACAAAGGTTGCAACATTTGCATTATCGCCGACGCTCCTGGGTCCATCGACATCAATCGCCCACCAGCCGACACTCCAAACACGCTCTCCAAATACTCAGGCAGCGTCATCGGCTCGGGCAAATCAATCACATCGTAATTCCCTTCCTTCAAATCCACCTGCTTTGCCAATTCCACAATCACTTGTTGCAGCGATCCGACCTTATCGGCCATGCCCAGCTTCACAGCCTGCTGACCGGTGAACAATCTGCCCTGTGCCACCGCATCGACATCCTTAATCCTTTGCCCGCGTCCGACCTTCACCCGGTCAATAAACAGGTCGTACGTCCGGCGCATCGAGCTTTCCACCGCTGCCCGCTGACGCATCGAAAACGGCTCGACACTATTAAACATATCCCCCAGCGGCCCGCGACTGCGTCGATACACACTGACGCCCAATTTTTCGTACAACCCGCCCAGCACCACCTTGCCGCCCACCACGCCGATCGACCCCACAATCGACGACGGACTCACATACACCTCATCACACGCGCTGGCCAGGTAATACCCCCCGCTGGCGGCCATGTTGCCAATCGCCGCGAACACCGGCTTTTCCTCCGCCAAGTCACGCAATGCCTGCCAAATCACCTCACTGGCCAAAGCCGAGCCGCCCGGTGAATCCAGTCGTATCACCACCCCCTTGATGTTTTCATCATCGCGCAATTCTTCCAATGTCTGCACCATCGTCCGACTCCCGATCGATTCACTTGAAAATAACCCCACCCTCGGCCCCGGCGCATCACTGCGCTGTGAATACCCGCTGGTGATTGCCCCGCCCGCATGAACCAGCGCAATACTCGGTCGAGTCACCGCTTTGCGTGACTCCTGAAACAACATCCGCAGCATCGCAAACGGATTGTCCATCGGCACCACCGTCGATGCCTGTCCCAAATTTTCATCCCACTCAAACGTTTCCCCGAACGCCGCCTCCGTCGCCTCGATCATATGTCGTTCGACAAGCTGATCCACCAAACCGCGCGACACATAATCCTTATCGCTCATGTTCAAACTATCGCCCATCGCTACGATCACCTGCTCCCGATTCAGTCCCCTAGCGCCGGCAATCGTGTCCAGCACCTGCCCATACAGGTCATCCAGCAGCCCGTCCATGTTCAAATTCCACTCAGCCGAGGGCCCGACTCGTGTGAACGTTTCGTCCGCGCCCTTGAACTTGCCGATCTGCAGCAAATCCATTTTCACCCCGATTTTTTCCAGCAACCCCGCCAGGTACATTTCCTCCACCCCCAGCCCCGCCAGTTCGATCTGCCCCTTGTTCTGCAACCATATTTCATCCGCAGCACAGCCGAGCAAATAACCTTTCATGTCATACGCCTCGGCAAACACCATCACCTTTTTGCCCTGTTCTCGAATGTTTTTCATCGCCCGGCTCAGGGCAAACACCTGCGTCAAATCCAACTCCGCCTCGTCCAGGTAAATCACCAACCCCGTTGTCTGTTTTTGCTCAGCCACGTGACGCATTTGTGAAATCAACGTCGCCATCGCCGGCCGATCCGTCGGTTGCCCCCCGAATGAAAACGGCACCGGCCCTTCACGCACCGGCCCCGATATCTCCAACCAACCCACGATCGCCGTCGGTCCCTCCCCCGCAGTCCCCGCCCTGACCGTCGCATCGCCATTCACGGCAATGCCTTGGTCTTGTGCCAACGTCGGCACCACCACCATCATCATCACTAACCAGACAAAAAACAGAGTTCGAAAATCATGGATATCGCGCATGGGTCATCACCTTGGTTGTGTTGGTAGGGTCACTAAAGCATAAGCCCCTTTCGGTCGTTTGTCAGTGACATGAGTTTACGCTTGACGCCGTGCCCTTTAGGGCCGGATATTTGTCCCGCTTTGATACCAACGATGGGTGTTGATGTGCCGCTCAATCCCCGCGGGTTTCCACCCGCGGCTATGAAGCACTTCATGTTCGTTGCACCCTACGCCATTCGATTCAGTAAATCCAAAATTCGAAATCCGAAATTCCCACTTCTTCTTCCCCTCAATGCCCCTGCCGACTCCACCACAAATGCCAGCGGTTTTCACGTTCGAACATCACCTGATTCACATACTGCTGAATGCGTCGGGGGTGCTCGGCCAACCCTGCTGCTCCGCGATTCACCACCGCCCGTGGCGCATGCGCCAGTAAATCCAGCACCGTTTGCACGAAGTTCCCGCGCCGATTCACCAGTCGCCGACCTTTTAAATGTTGAAACAGCATGTGTTCTTCTTCAAACTGAAAACGCTTCTGTCCACCCTCAGCGATCACCTCCAGTAGCACGCGGTTACTGCCGATGATTTCCGTATGTGGCACCACCTGGTGATGCACATACCGACCATGCGCCACCCTTTTCACATCCGTCGTGATTCGTGTTGAAGTCGTCGCCACATCACCCACCGTCACTAAATCCACATGGTCCCAAGTCACATGCGACACCCTTTGCATCGCATCCTGCATCAGCAATTCCAAATCCGTACACTCCAGCCGACGTTGCCGCATCGGTTGGCCCAGCATCGGTAAATCCGCCGGGTTGATCGCTGCCGCGGGCACGCCCTGTTTCACCAGCGCTGCCACCAAATTCCCCGCCTCATCGGTCGGCAAATTCTCCGCCAACACCCCAAAGCTATATCGCGCGGTGCGCTTGGCGTCCCCGGCCACCAAACTAGGCACCGCTTCATACGCCGCGACCAGTTGTTCACTCGTCGGCGCGATCAAATCGGTTTGCACCACCAGCCACTGCATGACAGGTTCCCAATGATTGACCCCATCAATCATCATAACCCCAAATAAAAAACCCACACCGTCAGCGTGGGTTTGACAAAGCGGCGGATGGTATCCGCCGTCTTCAATTGATGTGGCACCGCCGCCCCCGGCGGTGTGTTTTCAGATTGTGCCGGGTGCCACACTGCGTCCCGCGCAGCGGGCGCTGTGTGCGTATGATCCTGTGGCACCAAAGCGTACCACAAGTACCCAGCTTTCATCATACTTCCAACTCCCGCCGAAGTTTCTGCAAATCCTCCCACAACGGCCGCTCCAAAGCTTCGCCGAACAACCGCAGCCAGTGTTCCATGTACTTCCAATCCAACTTGTGCTGCCGCAGCAAAATGCCTTCGATGTCCTGAAAATCCTGCGGCCTTGACGCGATGATTTTGTGAATCAAAAGGTCCTCCGCCGTGGCAATACGTACCATCTTTCCGGCTCGACGCAATCGCTTGGCGCGACCGATCGCTTCATGAACATATTCCGAATCCCCCAGCGACATATCCACCGCAATTTTGGTTTTCTGATCAATGCACAACAATACGCAAGTATGCCGGACGCGCTCCAGTGCATCCGCCACACGCGGAACGATACCCGCTTTTTTCAAAATCGGAATCAGTTTTTCGTAATCAAACGGCGACATGCCCAGTGTCAAATCAACATCTTTTGTCAAACGCAATTTGCCCTGTACCACTACTGCCAAGCCACCGATCACCATGTAAGGTATCCCGGCGTCATCCAGTGCCTTGGCTAATCGGGCTTGCAATGGTTCAAATCTTTGCATTGAGTGCCCTTGCCAAGGGTGACTTGTCCTTGATCTCGCGTTCCGGGTCATGGATGACTGGGCCGAACTTCCGGGCATACTCATACATCGCTTCATACATTTCGATGTCCCGTTTGTATGAATGCCGCTCCTTGCGTGCCGCTTCCCGCTCGATCTGTTTCACCAGCGCGTAATTGGGCATTTTGGCGATGTGTTCCCGCGCGATCGCCAGTTGTTCTTCATGCGGCAACCGCTTCATCTGCGCCATCGTCAACGTTTTGCGCCGGGCCGATGGGTGAATGGTTTTGGCTTTGCGTGTCGTCATGATGAATCATGATAGCCCCAAATAAAAAAACCCACACCAGGGGGCGTGGGTTTGAATGATTCGGTCTTTGATGTGGCACCGCCGCCCTCGGCGGTGTGCTTTCACTTGGTGCATGACCCAGCCGGGGGCGGCTGGGCTACATCCGACGCGATCACTCGCGGCGCTAAACAAGTCACCTCAATCCAAATTCATCGTCAGCAAAAATTCCGCGTTGGTCTTGGTCTTGTTGATGCGGTTTTTGAGCACTTCCATCGCCTCGACCGGGTTCATGTCCGCCAGCACTTTGCGCAGCCGATACACCAACTGCATTTCCTTGGGGTCCATCAGCAATTCTTCACGTCGCGTGCCACTGGCGGCAATATCAATCGCCGGCCAAACACGTTTTTCCACCAACCGACGGTCCAAGTGCAACTCACTGTTCCCCGTGCCCTTGAACTCTTCGAAAATGATGTCGTCCATCTTCGAACCGGTGTCGATCAGGGCCGTCGCCAGAATGGTGAGCGAACCACCCTTGTCGATGGCGCGAGCCGAGCCGAAAAATCGTCGCGGCCGTTCCATCGCATTTGAATCCAAACCACCGGACAAAATTTTGCCCGAATGCGGCATCTCGGCGTTGTACGCACGAGCCATGCGGGTGATCGAGTCCATCAGCACCACCACATGTTCGCCGAACTCAACCATGCGACGCGCCTTTTCCATCACGATGTCACACACCTGCACATGTCTGGACGTCCCTTCATCAAACGTCGAGCCGACCACTTCGACATCCGGGGGCGTGTGCCGACGGAAGTCGGTCATTTCTTCCGGGCGCTCGGCTATCAGCAGCACAATCACCTTGCATTCCGGGAAGTTGGTGATGATGGCCTTGGCGATCTTCTGCATCAAAATGGTTTTACCCGTGCGCGGCGGAGCCACGATCAACCCACGCTGACCCCGACCGATCGGCGTCACCAGGTCCATGATCCGCATTTCCGTGTTACCCACTTCACCCGGCGTTTCCAACACGAACCGCTGGTATGGGTGCAACGGTGTCAGGTCTTCAAATGTTTTGACTTCGTTGAGTGCATCGGGCGATTTGCCATTGACCGCATCGACGCGCAACAGGGCAAAGTAACGTTCGCTTTCCTTGGGTGGCCGAATGGTCCCCTGCACAATGTGCCCGGGCTTCAAACCAAATCGGCGAATCTGCGATGGGCTGACGTAAATGTCATCCGGCCCGGCCAGGTACGAATTGTCCGGGCTGCGCAAAAAGCCGAAGCCATCGGGCAATATTTCCAACACGCCGTCGCCGTACATGAGGCCCTGCTTGGCGATGTGCTTTTGCAGTATCTTGAAAATCAGGTCCTTGCGTTTGAGGGTTTCAAAACCAGTCATGCCCTCGTCCTGCGCCATTTTGAGCAGCGCATCCTGATCCAGTTTTTCCAGATCACGAATCGTTAAGTCGGCGCGCTTGGCCTGCTCGTAGCGTTCCTGCGTCTCGGCTTCGAGCTGTTCATCGGTCTGCACTTTCACGCCGCTGCCCGAAGGCTTGACAGGTGCTTTGTTTTCCACCGCTTTGGTTTCCGACTCAGGGGGCGATGAAGCCGATGCCTCTGCGACCGGTTCAGCAGCGTTTTCCGCGGGTGTTTGGGCAGCGGATTCGCCAGCTTCCGGGGCGAGGGTCGCCTGTTCTTCGCCAGTGGGTTTTTTACGACGGGGCTTGGTGGATTCGGACTTGGCCATGGAACATCTCCGTAATCATTAAATGCCGACTTAAGCCGGGGTGGGGGGGCTGACTCAATCGCGGGTCATGGGTTGATTTCAGCCGGGGTGGCTGAAGGTCAAAACCACATACATGGTTATTCAGGGAAAAACACGTATTGATGGCAGGCACAACCTTGAATCAGTGAGCCGACGCCGCCGACGTTACGCAAAAGCCGCCTGTTCACAGCGGAACCACTCGAGTAAGCCGTTGAACCAGAGGCTGGGGCCGGGGGAATAGGGTTCGTTTCCCAGTTTACGAACGCGACTTGGGGAGCCGGTTGTGGTTGACGATCTGGGAGAGAACCTGACGGACTTGTTCAAGGCAGTGTGCCTGATCAGCACGGTTGTCGATACAATAATCGGCCAAATCTGCCTTCTTGTCAAGTGCGATCTGTGCTGATTGGCGTTTGGCCAGTTCTTCCGCTGACCAGTTGCGCGTTTGTTTGACCCGTGCCTGACGCAGTTCGATCGGCGTATCGATGAACACCAGCACATCGCAATCCCTGTGCAAACCCTTTTCCAACAGCAACGGCGTGTCATCCACAATCGCGATCACTTGTGCATCGGATTGATATTGTTCACGCAACCTTCGGCGCTCCTCGATCACCAGTGGGTGAATCAACGCTTCCAAAAACGCAAGCTCCGTCGGGTTGCCAAAAACAATATGACCCACCGCAGCGCGATCGACCTGGTCGTTGCTGTTGAGTATGGTCGAATCCCAGCGTTCGACCAGTTTTGCTTTGATCGGTGGCGTCTGCAAAAAACTTTTGGCCAGGGCATCGGCATCAATCACCGCGCAACCCAACTGGGCAAAACATTGGGCGACGGTGCTTTTGCCTGAACCGATGCCGCCCATCAGACCGATCACCGGTACATATCGGGCCGTCGATGTCGAAGCAGTCTTCATAAGTCAGCATGATAACGTCTGCTGCGAAGGAACTTCTCGATTCGACTTGCCTTGATAAGTCATCAGTGATGGTTTGAAGCAGCGAGGGTTACCGGGTGGAAACTTATGAGCGATTGGGTGGTGTTGAATCATCCACGCCTGAGCTTCGTCGTCCGCGACGAAGTTCAGGATTCTTTATTGAAGGAGGTGATTGGGGTCATTTTGGGGAAAACTTTTATCATCAGGCACGGCGGGGCAAGGCGACTTGACACGGTTAGAAACTTATGTACTATGTGTGGCTCCCCTGTTGAGAAAGCAGGGGCTGATGAAAACGAAATCAGCGTGATCTTTGACAAGTGAACAGTTGGGAATCCGCGAGGATGCGAGCACGAATCATCAGCGTCACGGCTGGTGAGACGTGGTTAAACAACGATCGGAACCACTAACCGGTGGAACTGATCCTCGGCATCCTTCGTGACCCTGAGATGACCTTTCAGTGAAAGGATGTAGAGTAAATCTTGTTGATCTAGCCATCAACAAGGGGTCGAATGAAAATTCGGCCTTGACCGGCCCACTGTAAAAAGTGGGTTTTTAGGATCGCTGCTTCTTTGAAGCTTTCATCGTTCTTCGGAACGGTGAACACAAATTTCAAGTGAAGAGTTTGATCCTGGCTCAGATTGAACGCTGGCGGCGTAGTTAAAACATGCAAGTCGCGGGCGAAAGTAGCAATACGAGTAGACCGGCGCAAGGGTGAGTAATGCATTCCTAACGTACCCCGAGGTCCGGGATAGCACTGGGAAACTGGTGGTAATACCGGATGACCCCGTAGAGTCGTATGGCTCCGCGGGCAAAGCTCCGGCACCTCGGGAGCGGGGAATGTCCTATCAGCTAGTTGGTGAGGTAATGGCT
>CAYRTH010000148.1:4069-7755 GCA_964427135.1 uncultured Phycisphaeraceae bacterium | reverse complement strand
ATGGGGGGGGGAATCGGGGTATCGGCTAATTGGTGAATGGGTTGATGTAACAAAGCCCAGGCATGGCCATGCCTGGGCTTTAGTGAGCTTTCACTTCACATCGACCGCTTCCATCACGCGCTGGTCGGCGGTCATGCGAATGGTTTGTCCGGGTTCGAGTACCAACACCTCATCGGGGTTCCATCGTCCCTGCATGAGGTCGATGAGCAGTTGCGGATCGCCCCGCTGGTGATCGAAACCCCACTTGAGCCAATCGGCACAGTCACGGGTGTAATGCAGGTCAGCCTCGGTCGCCCCCACAGTCAGGTCCACATACGTCGCCCGGCTGTAGCTGGTGAACCAGTGTTGTTCCTGTTCCATGAGGTACCTGGCGTCGTCTTCGCCGAATTGCTGAAGGTATTTTTGATAAAGTTTTTCATAGCGTTGTTTGCCGGGGGGCGTGTGATGCTTGTTCCAACCGGGGCTGTACCAGTAGGTGCCGGGGTGGTCCTTAACATATTGTTCGTAACGTTCCTTGCTGCCCAGCAGAAGGGTGATGCAATCATGGGCGCGGGGTACGATCAATTTGGCATGTTGGGTGTGTACGCCTTCGATGCCGCGACTGCACAAACCGTAACCCAGCACAATCGCATCGGGGTTGATTTTGCTTTCGACCGCAGCAACGGTTTTTTGCAATTCGCTGCGCAGACGGTCGGGTTCGTTGTGCAGGCCTTGTTCAAGGATTTCGACATGCACGACCTGCGGCAAGGCTTTCATGTAATGCTGCACTTCCAATTCCAGTACCGCACAGGTGACCACGGCTATCCGCAGGGGCGGCAAAGTCGAGTCGATGTTTGTCGATGATGCCTGAGTCATCGTGATATGATGATAGAGCAAAAAGATGACGACCGCGGGTTGCCACCCGCGGCTATGAAGAAAGCAAGTCACCGTTTTAATAGCCGCGGGTGGCAACCCGCGGTTTTTTTATAGGGTTGATGATTGCACACAACTCCCGCAGCACGGTCGCGGTGTGGCACCCGCGGATGGGTGTCACGTGGCGGGGGCGGGGGTGATGGTGGAAGGGGGGTTGTCGCCGGTGTCGGTGGAATCGGGGCTGGTCACCTGCGGCAGGGGCAGGCCGTTGGCCTGGGCTTCGGTACGTTTGATTTGCGCGATGGCGACCTGCAAACGGTCGATGACCACTTCCATCGTGTCCGGCCGTTTGGTCGGTTCAAATTCAAGACAGTACATCACCAGTTGCGACAAGGCCGGGGTGACCGACGGATTGATTTCCCTGGGCGGTTTGGCCCCCGTATCCAGTCGGATGGTCATGGTCGGATCGCCCTTGGGGATGAGCGTGGGGTGATGCTGACCGGTGAGCAGCCAATAGAGCGTGGCCCCGAAGTTGAACACATCGGTCTGCGGGGTGATCTGCCGACGTAAAACCTGTTCGGGGGCGATGTAGTCGGGGGTGCCCTGAATGCGTTGTTTGATGGTCCCGATGGGGCAGCTTTGACCGAAGTCGATGATTTTGATGGTGTCGCTGCTGGTGACCAGAATGTTGTTGGGCTTGATGTCAGCGTGAACGACGCCCTTCTGGTGCATCGAATGCAAACCCTGCGCGACCAGAATCATGAGCTCGCACAAATGAGCCATGCCATCGGGGCGGTACTGTTCGAGGGTCAGCCCGTCGATCAGTTCCATCAAAACGTAAACTTCGTTGGTACGGAGCAAAGCCCGCTGCTTAAAAAGCTTGTAACTTTTACGCAGGGTGATGTGGTCCAACCGGGCGGCGATTTCGTGTTCGTGAATGGCCTGATCGATGAAACGCTGATCGGACGGGGCGCTTTTGACGACCCGTTTCATGGCGTATACCTGGTTCTGCCCGTCCTTCACGGCAAAAATCGTGCTGCGCGCACCATAGCCAAGCGTGGCCAGAACTTCATAACCGAGGATTTCACTACCGACGTTCATACGCTGACGTCACCATCGACAAATAGCAAGCCAAAAGGCAAAGCGACTTGCCCAACCCAGTGGCGAGGTGCCCCTGCGGTAACTTTAACCCGCTTGCCGTGCTTGTCTATCTTCAGACACGGCAATGAGGTTGGATTGACCGCGCAGGCCACCGGATTAAAGGTTCGCCTCTAGCCTTAACGTCGGCCAAAACAGGTGAATTGCGTTGGAAAGGTCATCGGTCGGGAAAATAAAAAAATAATGGCAAAATTGTTCCAGACGACCGTGACTCGACGCTATCAACGCTGTGAAAGCCTGTTATTAAGGCATGCAGCAAACCTTCATACCTGATCGGAGCAAATCACACACCGCTTGATGCAAAAGGGGACGTCACACTCCTTTCCGACGTGCGGTCACAGCTTATCCGGCCGTGACCTCATCGTACAAATACTTATCACACCCACCCGACTTTTGATCGGGGTGTTACCTTGGCTCAAGGTCGGTCAAGGTACGGGTTATTGCGGATAGTTTAACAACTGTTGGCGGAAGGTGGCAACTGGAAAGGTGCGCCCCAGGCCGGTGGTCTGATTGGTCATCAGTATCACTCGTTGCGGCGGAATGTTCAATCGACGTTGAAGTTCACGGGTGATTTGCACCAGTTCCTGCATTTGTGAATCGGTGGGCGGACGACGGGTGCCATCGCCGACCAGGCAAATATCGACGGCTTTGCCGCCGACGCTGCCCATCCATTGACTCATGCCCGCGATCTGCTGTTTCCAACGGAAGCCATATTCGACCATGCCGTCGGCTGTGCCCTGACCATTTCCGATAACCATGTGATAAGCCAGTCCGCCTAGGCCGCGACGTTCGTGTAACTGCGAAAGGGCCCTGGCCGAACCGTAGGCTGACCCGCTGAAATGAATGGTGATGGTGTCCCATCGGCCGGACGCCGGTGCGGGGGTGGTATTGAAAAGTTCGCTGCGCAGTTCCGGCACGCGATTGACCACATTCAAACTCGGCGGGGTCAGTCCGCCCTGTGGCCTGGGTTCCGCCCAAAGCAATATGCCGCTGGCCAGGGTCATCGCCCCCACCAGCACCACCAGCACCACCAGATTGCGTTTACCGGGAGCCACCATGCCGCCACTCACTTGCGCTAGACGTTATTGTTGACCCATCGCCGCCCGCCCGATCACCCTACTGAGTCAATCTGATTACCCTGACATGTCGATGAAAATCCCTCTGCGGTCGCCTCCATCAACGATTCACCCAACTTGAAAAAGTCAACCAACCCTTTCATGATCGGGCAGTGGACGTGATTATCTTTGGTTTTCTCGAAAATATCATGCGCGATTTTGGGCGGTCATATCAAGGTTGATCCAACGGCCGCAACCGTTCCCTCAACGCCGGCTGTGCCACCCCAAACGGCCCAGGTTCGGTGGTCGGCCTTTCACGACCTCGCAGAGCATCATAGCGCTCAAATTGCGAACGTGGCGTGTTCTCCGGAAAAAGGGGCTTGTTACACCCACTGATTCCCGTAAGCACCACCACACCCGCCCACAATATCACACCAATGCCTCGCTTCATGAACGCATTCTAGCCTGCCGACCCAGAGAACCCAAAACCATGGTGTGGCGGCGTGGACAAGTTGTTGAATGTTGAAGTGGCAATTTGGTGATTTGGTGAAGTGATGATTTGTAGGGGAGGAATAAACGGGACAGGTCCAATATTGATGGTCTGCGGCCAGATAATTGGAC
>CAYRTH010000148.1:0-3969 GCA_964427135.1 uncultured Phycisphaeraceae bacterium | reverse complement strand
GGAGGAATAAACGGGACAGGTCCAATATTGATGGTCTGCGGCCAGATAATTGGACCTGTCCCGTTTATTTTATCAACCCCCGGCCAGGTACGCCCTGCCTTTCCAATCCGAAGGCCTGCCCCATTTTGCCCGCAATAGTGCATACCACTGAATCATCACCAGCAACAGCACGCTGAGCGGATGAAAAATCACCCCGATGGCTGACTGTTGAAACCGTGCGGCGATCATCCCTCGCATCGCCATGGTGCACATCACCGCGATCAGGCACAGTCGGGCTGGTAGCGAATGTTTGTCGAACATCAGCAACCCCAGCCAGGGCAACACATGACCACCGATCAGCAACAGGGACCAGGGCACAATCGCCGCAGCCGAGGCCATGCCTTCGGTGGCGTTTTTCGCCAAGCCCTTCCATGTCTGTGCCGCCCCCTGATACATTCGGCAACCAGCCAGGTCCGTCGCATCACAGAGGTCGGTGTGCAAACCATGCTGACGAAAAGCACGGGGCAGTTTCACCCCATCGTGCAGCGAACCGCGCACCAAGGGGTCGCTGTGACCCCCGCATTGCAGGTACGCACTTCGCCGGGCGACAAACAACTGCCCGCAGCCGGCGGAAAAATTGGGCTTACTGGATCGCTTCATCATGAACATCGGCAAATAACCCAGCAATACCACGTGAATCAGCGGTATGAGCAGGTGTTCAAGGAAGCTGCCGGTGATTTGACCGGGCACCCCGCTGAGCAGCGCGGTGCGTGGTTGCTTTTGCATGGTCTGCGCCAATCGCGCCAGGGCATCGGGTTGCAAACGCACATCGGCATCAATCCAAACCATGATTTCATGTCGCGCAGCTTGGGCAAGCTGGTAACAGGCGTGCTGTTTACCACACCAGCCTGCGGGCAGCGGCGGCGCTGATAACAGATGTACCCGTGCATCCTCGTCGGCCAACTGACGAACGATGCGGGCGGTGGCATCGGTCGATTGATCGTCCATGATGACGATTTCAAGCTCAACCCCGACGCTGGCTTGCGCAGCCTGCACACACGGGGCAATGCCCGCTTCTTCGTTTCGAGCCGGTATCAGCAGTGAAACCTTGGCATCACCGGTTTGATGATTTTCGCTTCCAACCAGTGCCACCATAGGCAGTCGCCGATACAGCCAGGTGTTCATGGCGAACATCACCAACGGCAATGCCGCCAAAACCGCGAGCATACTGGTCAGAATCACCATGGTCATCGGGTCACCTGATGTTCACGGCTAAAGCCCTTGCCGGTGACTTTGGCACGCAACCAACGCCAGGCATCGTACAGCTTATGCGTGCCGACGCTGCCATCGATCAAAGCGGTGAAACGGTCAGCCTGTCGGGTCATCGCTTCCTCCATCAAGGCGTCCTGCGTCAGGGTCAGTTGTTGCGCCAGGTGTTCGTTGATGGCTTCGACCTGCCATGTTTGATAAAGCCGAGGGTCGATGGGCGAGCCAACACGCAAGAGCACTTCCGGGTGTTTCTGGTCCCAGAAAGGGTAGTCCAGTGCCAGGGGCATGATCCAGCCATGGTTCATGCGTTGCGCCAGGTGCGCCAGGCCAGCCTGCAATTGCACGGGGCGCTGGCGGGGGTCGGTGAAGTGGCCCTGAGCGGTAATCCATAACATGGCACGGTCGGTGCGGGTGATGCGCAAGGCCGTGCGCAGAAAGCGTGTGCCGCCGGCGGGGGTGCCGGGGTGAATGCCGAAAAACCCCAGGTGCGCGAAAAATCGGTATCGTTCCAAAGCCTTGGCGTCGATCGGGGCGTAATGATGACGGTCGGCAAACACCAATCGTGCCAGCGCCAATCCGACCATCGGGTCCCACCATGAGGGGTGATTGAGGTAAACGACCACCGGCTCATGGCCGAGGTTGGCAGGCACCGGGCCTTGTTTGGAAACGCGCACCGCGGTGAAATGTTTGCCCAGCAATCGACAGGCATACCAGGTAAACAACCGGTAGAGCCGGGGCCAGAGAATGGGGAGCTTGGGTTCCAAGGGCAATGATAGGCTTCGTAAAACACCAGTCGTTGTGACAAATCAACACGAAGCTTGGTGATGGGTTGAAGCCGGAGTTTCACCGCAAAGTGCGCAGAGATCGCGGAGATAAACAAGTCATAACAGCGAGTTCAAACCGAGGGTTCTCTCTGCGTTCTCAGCGTGCTCTGCGGTGCAATTTTGCCTATCGAAATCGACGGGGCATTGTCGATGCCCTTGGCAATCGTCAAAAGAATCAAAGTGATAAGCGATGAATAGGGAGTAAGTGATTAGTAAACCTTCCGGTATCAATGCCGACGGGTGGACTCGAACCACCAACCTAGGGCTTATGAGTCCCTCGCTCTAACCAGTTGAGCTACGTCGGCCCATGCACGGCCAAAGATCAAGCCAAGCTCAATCATCAGTGCCGTGAAGGGGGCACATTTTAACGTCCAACCACCCAATCGCCAAATGATTTGAACAGGCTCTAATTTGCAGTTGTAACTTTTTTGTGTTGAAGTAGTCAAAAATAGTTAACGGGATCCACCACACCCACGCCAAACTAACGATGTTTCTGAGGAGTCGCTATGAAACTGGGTTGCTGCGGGACGATCGATCAGGCGGCGGAAATGAAGGCGGCTGGCTTCACCTACGTCGAAATCCACGTGCAAAATGTGCTCAAGGGTGAAATCTCCAGCGCAGAGTGGGAGAAAACCCGACCTGATCCATCAAAGTTTGTGTTGCCCACCCCGGCAGCCAACTGTCTGGTGCCCGGCTCGCTCCCGGTCGTCGGCCCCAACCGTGACTTGGCCAAACTTCAGGACTACATCCAGCACGTCGCCAGGCGCGCCCAACTGCTGGGCTTGCGAACCCTGGTGTTCGGTTCCGGGGGCGCCCGCAAATGTCCGCCCGACCTTGGGCTGGGCAAGGCCATGGACCAGCTCGTCGAGTTCACCCACATGGCCGGCGAAGTCTGCAGCCACCATGGCGTCACCATCGTCATCGAACACCTCAACCAGAGCGAAACCAACACCATTAACAAACTGTCGCAGGAACTCGAACTCATCAAGCGCGCCAATCACCCCAACGTCCTCGCTTTGGTGGACAGCTACCACTACGGCCTGGAAAAGGAAACCGATCTGGCGCTGCTCAGTTTGGAAGGCGTGCTGGCGCATGTGCACGTGGCTGAACCCATCGACCGTATCCAACCCGGAGGCCACGGTCAGGCCAGCGGCAAAGCCTACGATTTCGTCCACTTTTTCCGTCTGCTCCGTCGCATCGGCTATGACGGACTGATCAGCTTCGAAGGCAAATGGACCCAGCCGATGAATCAGGTCGGCCCGGCCACTGTGGCGTACCTGCAGGAATGCTGGGACAAAGCGGGGAAGTGAGACGGATTATTCGTTCGAGGTGTCAGATTTCACCTGACTGTCAAAATCAATCTGTATTTGTCCATCGGGGTTGAAATGAGATAGGTCAAAGCCCTGAGCGATGTTGATCGTGCGCAATCTGGTTTTGCAAGCGGTGCGCAATGGCTCAAAGATACGGTCGATTTTGTCATCTTCCGTCACGATCCATTGCGCTTCCTTTACAAGGGCTTGGGCGACGATTTTGTCGTCATCTTTCAGAGCGACACGATCCATTTTGTCACGTTTGCTTTTATCAATATTCAGCTTTGCGGCCTGAACAGCATCATCCCAATTGAAGGGTAAGTGAATACAGGATTCCAACACTTCCGGATCGATTTTCTCTTGCTTGACTCAGAATTCTGCGACCATGATCATCGACAGATAAATTGGAATTTCATTCTCACAAAAATATTGCCAGTAATTCTGAGCAACGCCATGATTGGCTCGATCCGGTTTGGCGAGTGTAATCAGATAACTGGTGTCCAATACTACCCCGGCTGGCATCAGTCGCCCCCTCTTAGCTTGCGCACCCATGACACTGGGTCTGAAACATCCGCCCAGGCGCGACG
>CAYRTH010000147.1:4809-7861 GCA_964427135.1 uncultured Phycisphaeraceae bacterium | reverse complement strand
TAACCGGACAGTACTGATTTCGAATGTCGAATTTCGGAATTGCCAAGCCAAGGACGAGGAACGCAGTGACGAGGACTTGGGTATGTGAATGGAAGAGCAAAACTCGTCAACAGCAGATGACTGGAGGTGGGTGCCACAATCGGAAAATGTAGCCCAGCTCCGGGGGCGCCCCCGGCTGGGTGAGCAAAGCCGCCGATGGCATCGGCGGTCGGTTCGATCGTGTGATTGGCGTATCAACGATTCCAATTGAAGACGGCGGATACCATCCGCCGCTTTGTCCACCGCCGAGGGCGGCGGTGCCACATGCCTGTGGTTTCGTGTACCACATCCATCATCATTGTCGCGTTCGCACCGCAGCCCTGTGGTGTGTACGCATCATCAAATCGCTCCCGGAAAAGTTTTCCCATTTTGCCATGACCCATGAATACCCCTTGATTCATGGCGTTTGCATGGACGCACTCACGTGAAAATGGACTGGCACGGTCGTTGCCAATGTTGGACTGTCGCCCGGAAGCAAAGACGCAAGGAAAAGAGAGCAACAAGGGAAGGTTGGATACCGGGAACGCATCGAGGCACGAGGCAAAGCAAGGCTTGACCCAGTTCAGGGATGTGAGGGAAGAATGGTTTGGGGGAAACAGGCGGACGCGAGGGAAAAGCGCGTTGGCCAAGGGCAGTGAAGGGATTGGTTCGGTTCAGGTTTGAGGGTGTCAGGGAAAGGTTTGATTTTCGTCGCCCGTTGGAAAAGAGAGTGCTGCCTGGAAAGCAGTGCATGGCGGCTTGAACGGCCGCTTGAGTTTGTACGAGCCGCGACCGTAAGGGAGCGGTAAAAAAGCACAGGCTGCCTCGTCGCATGGGCAAAGAGGCAACCTGCCGAGGATGATTCGACATCACAGGGACCCCTGATCGAGCGCGATCCGTACCATCCCCTGGGCGGATCGCGCCTCTTTTTTTATTCCCCTCTGTTATTCAACGCCAAAGCCCAGGCATGGCCATGCCTGGGCTTTGTAAATCAAGGGCCTTGACGAACACGTCATTGTCGCGCTTCGACTTTGCGCTCATGGTATCCTGTGCGACGCGCTTTTTTACAGGAACCCGATCATGAGTCAGTCACCGTCCACCCCCGGGAATTACCCCGGGAATTACCCCGGGAATAACCCCGGAAACAACCCCGGAAACAACCCCGCAACGCCGGTTGCCAAAACCATGGACGCCATTGTGGCGTTGTGTCGTCGGCGCGGTTTCATCTGGCAAAGCTCGGAAATTTACGGCGGGATCAACGGCTTCTGGGACTACGGCCCGCTGGGTTGTGAACTGAAAAAAAACCTCAAGGATGCCTGGTGGCATGACATCGTCCGTTGCCCGCCCACCGGCCCGGATGGCAAAACCATCGATATGGTCGGGGTGGATTGCACGATCATCATGAACCCAAAAGTTTGGGTCGCTTCCGGGCATGTCGGCGGTTTCAATGACCCCATGGTGGACTGCCGGGAAACCAAGGCACGCTACCGTGCGGACCATCTTTTTGCGGCTCTCGCGCGTGTGAAGCGCAAGGACGGCCGAGTCGAGGATTTCGCATGGCTTGCGCTGCTAGACTCAGAGGATTACTACGGCCAGTTCGAGAGTAAAGCGTCGAAACTCATCAAGAAGAGCGGCGGAGGCGAGTTCGAGTGCCCCGAAGGCGGAAAGCGATACGCTTTTACCAAGCTCCCGGCAGACGTACGGTCGCAGGTGATCGGGCCCGACACCGATAAACCCGGTACACTGACCGAGCCTCGTCAATTCAACCTGATGTTTGAAACCTATGTCGGTGCAGTGAGGGATGAAGAAAACAAAGCTTATCTGCGACCGGAAACTGCGCAAGGTATTTTCGCGCAGTTTCGCAACGTGGTCGATACTTCACGTGTGAAAGTTCCCTTCGGCATTGCGCAGGTCGGCAAAGCCTTCCGCAATGAAGTCACGCCGCGCAATTTCACGTTCCGATCGCGTGAGTTTGAGCAGATGGAAATTGAATTTTTCATTCGCCCTGACTCAGCCCATGAGTGGTACAAGTTCTGGCGCGATTTCCGTTACGACTGGTGGAAGCAGATCGGCCTGGCGGGCGTTAACTTACAACTGCGCGAACATGACAAGGATGAACTGGCGCACTACGCCAAGGAAGGGGCGGGCACCAGTGACATTGAATACAAATTTCCGTTCACCGACCCGGGTTTTGGCGAACTGGAGGGCGTGGCCCACCGCACCGATTTTGACCTCCGCCAACATGCGCAACATTCCGGGCTGGGCGACAAACTCAAATACTTTGACCAGGAATTACAGGTGAAGTTGCAGGGGCAGGGCGTCGCCAAGGAAGAAATTCAAAAACAGTCGAAATACTTTCCGCATGTGATTGAACCCTCCGCAGGGGCGGATCGTGGGACGCTGGCGCTTTTGTGTGAAGCGTTCACGCCTGATGCGTCCCGGCCCAGTGGTGTGTACATGAAGTTCACGCCGCGCATGGCCCCCGTGAAGGCGGGTGTGTTCCCGCTGGTCAACAAGGACGGCATGCCCGAAATTGCCGAGAAATTGTTCAAGGATTTGCGCAAAAACTATAACGTCGAGTTCGACGAAAAAAGCACCATCGGCAAACGCTACGCACGCATGGATGAAGCAGGCACACCGTTTTGCTTCACCATCGATGGCGACACCCCCGGCACCGGAACCGTCACCGTTCGACATCGTGACACCCAACAGCAGGAGCGCATCGCACTGGATCAAGTACGGAACTTTTTGAAGGAAAAAATCGGGGATTGAAGAAGTGGCCGAATGTAGCCCGGCCGCCCACGGCTGGGTGAATCAGCTTGAGGTTTGAAGTACGAAATGAGTCCACCGCCGAGAGCGGCGGTGCCACAGTCGGAAAATGTAGCCCAGCCCCCGGGTCGCCCCCGGCTGGGTCATGAACGCAACAAAGTCACACCGCCGAGGGCGGCAGTGCCACAGTCGGAAAATGTGGCCCAGCCGCCGGGTCGCCCCCGGCTGGGTCATGAACGCAACAAAGTCACACCGCCGAGGGCGG
>CAYRTH010000147.1:0-4709 GCA_964427135.1 uncultured Phycisphaeraceae bacterium | reverse complement strand
CGGGTCGCCCCCGGCTGGGTCATGAACGCAACAAAGTCACACCGCCGAGGGCGGCGGTGCCACAGTCGGAAAATGTGGCCCAGCCGCCCACGGCTGGGTGGTATCTATGCAGAATCGAACGGATGGTCAGAAATGACGTCCAATTCACCAAGATCGTTTTACCGTCGCAATCTGCCTCATATCCAAACGGATGATGCGGTAATCTTTCTTACTTTTTGCACGAAAAATCGTTGGCAATTGCCTGAAAGTGTTCGATCAAAAGTGCTTGATCACTGTCTTTACGACCACAACAAACGCATTCACTTGTTTGGTGCGGTCGTCATGCCTGATCATGTACATATGGTTTTCAAGCCTTTGTGTGATTTCATGTCGGTTCCTTATTCCCTTGCAGAAATTACCAGTGGCATCAAAGGGGCTTCCTCCCATTCAGTGAACAAAATATTGCAACGCAAGGGTTCAGTATGGCAAGATGAGTCGTACGATCACGTGCTTCGTTCTCATGAAGCGGTTGTCGAAAAAGTGGACTATATCTGTGCAAATCCGATTCGCAAAGGTTTGTGTTTGATGGAAGATGAATATCCGTGGTTATGGAGGGAATGGGTGGAAGGTGTAGCCCAGCCGCCCCCGGCTGGGTGAATCAGCTTGAGGGTTGAAGTACGAAATGAGTCCACCGCCGAGGGCGGCGGTGCCACAATCGGAAAATGTAGCCCAGCCCCCGGGCCGCCCACGGCTGGGTCATAAGCACAACAAGAGTCCACCGCCGAGAGCGGCGGTGCCACATATTGATCAGTTCATCATGATGGAGTCATCACCATGCGCGTGCTTTACATCGGCGGAGCAGGCGAAATTTCATATGCCTGCATTCATGAAAGTGTGCGCCTGGGGCATGAGGTGGCGGTGTTCAACCGGGGTAACAGCACCGAACCTTACCCAGCCAGGGTGCAGCGCATCATCGGCGACATGAACGATGCCTCAGCTTACAGCAAGCTCAGCGATCAGCATTTTGAGGTGGTGTGTCAGTTTCGCGTGTTCAATGAGGCACAAGCGCAGCGTGACATTGATTTGTTTGCGGGCAAGGTGAAACAGTATGTGTTTATTTCGTCGGCCTCGGCGTATCAGAAACCCTCGCGCAACCTGGTGGTGACGGAGCAGACGCCGTTGGAAAACCCGTACTGGCCTTACAGCCGGGCGAAGGCGGCTTGTGAAAAGTTGTTGATGGCAGCATATCAGGCTGAGCGTTTGCCTGTGACGATTGTCAGACCCAGTCACACGCATCGGCGCAACTTTCCCGGAACCATCGGCGGCAGCGATCACTGGGCCTTTCGCATGCTCAACGGGCAAACCATCCTTGTGCACGGCGACGGGACGAGTTTGTGGACGATCACGTATGCCGATGACTTTGCCGTGCCTTTTGCCAGGTTACTCGGTAACCCGCAGGCATTGGGCCAGGCGTTTCATATCACCCGGCATATGGAGTCATACCCGTGGGACGAAATATTCATGGCCATGGGTCAGTCGCTGGGGGTGGAGCCGAGGTTGGTGCATGTGCCGACGGATACGCTGGTGAAGTTCAATGCGGAGTGGGCTGGGCCGTTGTTGGGGGATAAAACGCCTTGCGTGATGTTCGACAACAGCAAGGTGATGCGCGTGACGGGCCTGAATGATTGGAAGTGTCAGGTGAGTTTGCAGGAAGGCATGAACCGCGTGGCGGAACATTATCGAAAACGAGCGGCAACGTACCAGCGCGATGAGGCGCTGCATGCGATGATTGATCGGGTGACAACGGCGCAGTTGGCGATTGGGTGATGAGTGATGATTTCGAATTTCGAATTTCGGATTTGGAATTTGAAGACAAGCCGGGAACGAGGCCGATCCCCATCGGGGGAGGCCGAGGGCCCGGGTATGTTTGACTACTGATATTGACGCAAAAACTCAACCTGTTTTTGCGCGATGCGTTGTTCGGAGAGGTTGCCCAGATAGGGGCTGAGTTTGGTGATACTGCGCCACACGGCGATCAGGGTGAACAGCAGCGGATTGGTCAGATAATATTTTCGATGTCGCGCCAGGTATTCACCGATGCGTTCATGGAAGGCTTGGGCGGCGGCACGATCGCAAGGCAGTTTGTTTTGGTCCAACCATTCGAGGGCGAGCAGGTGCTGGCGGTAAAGTTGTTTGACCGGGGCTTCGCGGATGATTTGCATGAATGTGCCGGCGGAGAGGGGTAAAGTGCCTGCACCGGGTTCGGGGCTGGTGGTCAGGCCGCCGTGGTCGGAGGTGAAGGATTTGGGCATTCGGATGATGGAAACCATGTCGTATGAGACCTTGGGCGGGTTGGCGGGGATTTGAAAGATCGTGCCGTAGATGCCCAATTCGGGTTTGGCCAGGCCGATCATGAGGGCTGGGGGAGCGACGTGAATGCGCATGGGTGGGCCGATACGTTGGAAGCCCAGTGCCAGGTAATCACCCATCAGTCGATTGACCTCGGCTGGCAGTGCGAGGTCATCGGGTAAGGGATCAATGCGCACCTTGGCGGGCAGGTTGGCCAGAATCATGTAGATGAACAGCCCGAACAGGCCGATGACGCCAACAGCGACCAGAAAAAGGATGTTGCCCCAACCACCGAAAGACAACCAGGCTGGGGGATTGAAAATAACCCAGCCGATGATGAAAGCGATGGCAAAGACGATGAGGTTGGAAAGATGTTTCACGGTGATGTTCCCCAAAGTCGAGCGGTGCATGGTTGAGGAATAAACCCAAGCCAGCGAACCGTTACCCATTACAATACTCATGATGCGTGAGTTTGACTTGCTAAAAGAGGTGTTTGCAGCCAATACGGCGTTGCCAAAGATGGTGACGATTCCGCCGGGCGATGACATGGGTGCGGTGCAGTTTGGGGATGAACAGGTGCTGGTGACGGTGGATCAGGTGGCGGAAGGGGTGCATTTTGTATCGGGTACGTCGATGGAAATGATTGCCCGTAAAGCGATCACGCGCAATGTGTCGGATGTTGCAGCGATGGGTTGTCAGCCGATGGCTGCGGTGGCAGCGGCGTGTTTGCCGCGTGAAGTTTCGCAAAGCTCGGCTCAGTCGTTGTGTGACCAATTACGACGCTATGCAGCAGAGTATGGTTGCCCGCTGGTGGGGGGTGATATCGCGGTGTGGGATCAGCCGATGGTGATCACGGTGACAGTGCTGGCTCGGCGGTGGCGTAGGGATGTTGAGCCGGTGCTGCGAAGCGGGGCGCAGGTGGGTGATTTGGTTTATGTCACGGGCAAATTGGGCGGCAGTTTTGCAAGTGGGCGACATTTGTGTTTTGAGCCGAGGGTCGAAGTTGCCCGGCAACTGGTAATGAGTGCGCATTTCCGCTGGCGACCAACAGCGATGATTGATTTGTCAGATGGTTTGGGGCGCGATTTGGGGCATATCTGTGAAATGTCGAAGGTCGGTGCGGTGGTGGAAGTGAGTCGTTTGCCGATGTATGAGGATGTGGTGTCAGTCAACGAGGGTGAACCTGCGTGGCAACATGGATTGGCGGACGGGGAAGATTATGAATTGTGTTTCACGATGCCGCCCAGTTCGGCTAAGTTGCTGCCCTGTGCAATCGATGGGGTGAGCTTATCGTGCATTGGCGAAATCGTTGCGGCTGAGGGTGGACAGGGTGAGTTTGGGGTGAAGTTGAAAATGGAAGATGGGTCGGTAAGGTCGGCTGCGGGGCTGGGCTGGGAGCATACGACATGACCCAATCCGGCGACATGCAAAAAGTTTGGCAGGGCGAAAGTGATTCAGTGGAAGCAACGCTGACACTGGGGCGAAGGCTGGCGACGTGTTTGCAAGCGGGCGATGTGCTGGCGCTGGATGGGGAACTGGGGGCGGGCAAAACGCAACTGGTACGCGGGTTGGCAGTGGGGCTTGGCGTGAAAACCGGCAGCGTCGCCAGTCCGACGTTTGTGATGGTGCATGAGTATCAGCCCGACCCGGCGATGGCAACGGGTGATAAGCCGGGGGCGAGGGTTCCGGGGGTGGTGCTGGTGCATATTGATGCGTATCGGTTGCGCAGTTTGGACGAACTGGAAACCCTCGGCTGGTCGAGTCACGAAACCGATTCGAACGATGCATTGGCGGAACTGAGGCGCGGAGCAGTGGTGGTGATCGAATGGGCGGACAAGGTGCGTGGTCAATTGGGCGATGATGTGCTGTCAATTCGATTGCAACATGTCGGGGAACAAGAAAGGCAAATCGATATCACGGCTGGGGGTTCATGGTTTGGTCGCATCATCACCTTGCAACAAGCCCTTGCCGATGGTCAGAAAATGGAGGGCGATCATCACTGCCCGATATGCAAAGCGACGGTTGCGGCGGGTGCTGAACATTTTCCGTTTTGCGGCAAACGGTGTCGCATGGTGGACCTTGGCAAATGGTTGGGGGGTGACTATCGCATCAGCAGACCAGTGGAGCAGCGTGATTTGGAAGAGGGAGTGGATTGAGCAAAGCAGAAGTGGTCGAGTGAAAGACACGCCCTCACCCCTACCCTCTCCCGGAGGGAGAGGGGGCAAACAAGTGGCCAAGTGAAAGGAATGTTTAGCGGCGCGACTTGTCGCGTCTGTTCATCGAAGTGTAAAGGTGGATGTTTGTGTTGTTGAGGAGCATTCAAAGAATTCACCGCCGAGGGCGGCGGTGCCACAATCGGAAAATGTAGCCCAGCCGCCCCC
>CAYRTH010000146.1:0-7862 GCA_964427135.1 uncultured Phycisphaeraceae bacterium | reverse complement strand
CGGATGCCGTCATCACCTCCAATACGAGCTCCATTCCGGCGGACAGGATTTTCACCTGTCTTATCGTTACTCAAGCCGGCATTTTCACTTCCTGTCGCTCCACGAAACGTTACCGTTTCGCTTCGACGCAGACAGGAACGCTCCTCTACCATTTCTTTCGAAATCCACAGCTTCGGTTCAAGACTTATTCCCGATCATTGTCGGCGCTAGAATCCTCGACCAGTCCGCTATTACGCGTTGTTTAAATGGTGGCTGCTTCTAAGCCAACATCCTGGCTGTCACCGGATCTTAACTTCCTTTCGAACTAAGTCATGATTTGGGACCTTAGCTGGTGGTCTGGGTTGTTTCCCTTTTGTCTATGAAGATTATCCCCCACAGACTGACTCCCGCGACGGAGCCCGCAGTATTCGGAGTTTGGTTGGAACGAGCATCGGGTTAGGACCTCATTTCCATCCAGTCGCTCTACCCCTGCGGGTTGACTCGCGAGGCTAGCCCAAAAACTATTTCGAGGAGAACGAGATATCTCCCAGTCTGATTGGCCTTTTACTCCTCCCCAAAGCTCATCACAGAACTTTTCAACGTTCACGTGTTCGGCCCTCCAGGAGGTGTTACCCTCCCTTCAGCCTGGCCTTGGGTAGATCACTTAGGTTTCGCGTCTGACCCCTGCGACTGGTCGCCCTTTTAAGACTCGCTTTCGCTGCGCCTACCCCAGTGTATGGGTTAAGCTTGCCACAGAGGCCAACTCGCCGGCTCATTATGCAAAAGGCACGCCGTCATCCGTCCGAAGACAGACTCCGACCGCTTGTAAGCGTACGGTTTCAGGTCCTTTTCACTCCCCTTATCGGGGTGCTTTTCATCTTTCAGTCACCTTACTTGTCCACTATCGGTCGTCGAGGAGTATTTAGCCTTGGAGGGTGGTCCCCCCTGCTTCATACGGGGTTTCACGAGCCCCATATTACTCTGGTACACCTGGACTCATCTCACGGAAAACTACAGGGCTATCACCTTCTTTGGCCCGGCTTTCACAGCCGGTTCGTTTCCCATTCGACTCATCGTATTGGTGCCCTCAACCCCGGGCCGAAGCCCGGTTTGGGCTGTTCCGTTTTCGCTCGCCGCTACTAACGGAATCGCGGTTGCTTTATTTTCCTCTGGGTACTTAGATGTTTCAGTTCCCCAGGTTCGCTTTTGCACCCTATGCGTTCAGGTGCAAATACCCTTTCGGGTGGGTTTCCCCATTCAGATATCCCAAGATCACAGTTTGGTTGCCAACTCCCTTGGGCTTTTCGCAGGCTCCCACGTCTTTCATCGCCTCTCGACGCCAAGACATCCCCCGTACGCTCTTAGTAACTTGATCGCACCGACCTCAGATCGACCACCACTTACTCACAGGTTAAAACCCCTGTCAGCTCGGAGCATTCGACCGGGACGATGCAATTGCCTTCAATCTTTCTTGTGTCACAAAGCCCCGGCTCCAATCACGAATTTTCATTCGCAACCTTCGCCAAGGCTCTGATCCTCAAGAGCTCGGTTCGTCTCGGTTATCGCACTGTTTGTGCGATTTCCCGCGTATCCACTTGTCAAAGAACTTCAACCTGCACAAGCAATTTGCATCACCTGCTTAGTTGTCCGCTTTCACTGCGGGTCGCAATTTCGTGAGCCAAGGCTCAGGAAGGTGCGATCCGAAGTGAGTCGAGCAGTTTACCAAGTCCTAATCGTCTGTCAAGTCCACTTGCCGCCAAGCCCATCCGCAAGTCATTTATCCCCAAAACCTCGCCGCTGAAAAACGCCTGCCCAACACTGGTTTCTGACTTATTTATGCGGGAAATTATCAGTTTATTCGACCATTTTCCGCTGTCAAATGAATCACGCGCCAAGTTGGTTATCGACAGATAATCCACCAACGGACCTGCCGGACTGAAGATCGTGGGGAGTGGTCGAGTTGAACCGCGGGTTGCCATCAACAATCTTGACGCCGAGCCCTTCAGGGCCGGATGGTGACGCTTGCCTGCTGCAAATGATCCGGGGCTGAAGCCCTCGGCGTCATTTGATTTCATGAGCAAGCATGCTTCAGTCACACGGCCACATCTTCCAATACCCGGGCCCTCGGCTTGCCAGCCTCGTTCCCGGCTTGGTTCTGACAATCGACCACTTCACCGTCCGATGCCCGCGGCGTGGTGCAACATCGTCTCTTCACTGGCGTCCTTTGCCTCCAGCATCGAAACAACCAGTCCCCGGCGCATCACTGCAATCCGATGGCACAACCCCAGCAACTCATTCATCTCCGATGAAATCAACAGGCACGCCAAACCTTGCTGTGTCAATTGCACAATCAACTGGTAAATTTCCTTTTTCGCGCCAATGTCCACGCCCCGCGTCGGCTCATCCAAAATCAGCACCTTCGGGTTCACCTCCAACCACTTGGCCAAGGCCACCTTCTGCTGATTGCCCCCCGACAAGGTAGCCACCGGCGCACTCACTCGACTGATGCGAATGCCCAATCGCTCAACATGTTTCTGAGCCGTCGCTGTTTCACGCTGTCGATCGATCACGCTACCCATGCCCCGCAAAGCTGCGAGCGTGATATTGCCTGCGATGCTCATTTCCAAAATCAACCCCGCGCCGCGACGATCCTCCGACAGATACACCAGACCATGCCGCATCGCCTGTGCCGGGTTGCGTATGGTCACCGCCTGCCCCTCGATACGCACCTGCCCCCCTGCTGCGCGTCGAAGCCCCACCAATGTTTCGCCCAGTTCCGTTCGCCCCGCACCCACCAGCCCCGCCAAACCGACGATTTCCCCCGCATGCACTTTCAGATCGATCCCCTGATCACCAGCCGGTTGCGTGAGTTTCAAACCCTTGAGTTCCAGCATGACACGTTCACCGGGCACCCCACGCGGCGGAAAATAATCCCCCAGCGTCCGCCCCACCATCAGGTTGGCCAATTGCATTTGCCCCGACCGACCTTGCGTAATCTCACTTTTTTCCAGCGTCGTCACCACTCCCCCATCGCGCAACACGGTCACCCGATCACACAACTCGATCACTTCTTTCAGATGATGCGAAATGTAAATCAGCGTGACACCCGCGTTGCGCAATTCCCGAATCAACGCAAACAACTTCGTCGTTTCATGAGACGTGAGTACCGCGGTGGGTTCATCCAAAATCAAAACCTTCGCCTGACACGATACCGCCTTGGCGATTTCCACCATCTGCTTCTGCGCCACCGACAAATGTTTGACCAACGTGGAGGGGTCCAGGTGAAAATCGAGTTTGCAGAGCCAGGTTTTGGCAGCCTGGCGTGTCGCCTTTTGCCGAATCAAGCCCATCTGAGCGTTTTCACGCCCCAGAAAAAGGTTGTCCGCGATCGACAGTTCCTCCACCAAGTTCAGTTCCTGATGAATCATCGCCACCCCAGCCGACAGGGCTTGCTGCGGGTTCCAATGCCGTGCATCGATCCGTTGTCCGAGGATGTCGATGCTGCCGGTGGTCGGGTGTTCCAGCCCGGCCAACAGTTTCATGAGGGTACTTTTCCCCGCACCGTTTTCGCCGACCAGTCCATGCACCGACCCGGGCATGATGTCGAAGGTGACTTGGTGCAGCGCCCGTACCGAGCCGTAGGTGCGTGATACCCCGCTAAGTCGAATCGCGGGTTGTATTGCCGCGTGCATGATGTCATCAGCATAACCCCAAGCGATCACCGCGGGTTACCGGGGGCCACCCGCGGCTACACGGATCAATACACAGTCTTCATAGCCGCGGGTGGCAACCCGCGGTGACTTAACCTTGATCAACGAAGCGATGGGTTTGCAATGTATATTGATTGGTAGTTGAAACAGAGACTGCCCCATTACGAGAAGCGACCGGTACCGCGGGATCGACTCCGCCGACTGTCGATCGTCGTGGTGATACTGGCAGCGATCTTTTCGTTCATGGAAGGAGTGCAGTGGCGGATATGGACGTGGGAACAGACCCAGCCGATCCGTTTCACAGGCGACATCAGCCGAGGGTATCGCTACGGTCGGCGGGCAGCCCTCGAAGGTTACTTTGATCTGTATGACAAAGTGCTGACGGAAACGCGTGATCGGTACCTTGAGCTTGACTACGCCCCTTTGCGATTGTGGGTGATGATGCAGTGGGCACGGTCGATACCGACGCAGTTCGGTTTGCCGCAGCGCTGGCAGCCGGAACGAGCGTTCACCGCCCCGGCTTTGCGTTTCAACATCATGATGGAACTAGTCGCAGCGGTGGGCATTTTTTTACTGGTGCGACATTGGCTGCGACGAGCGACACAGCCGCCATCGGCGGACCATGATGCACCAACATCGGGTGCGACATCATCACGTTCAGCAGACTTGATGATGCCGACGACGGATACCCAAAATGCACTCAACGGCTGGTTGATACCGTTGGTTGGCGCGCTGCTGTTTTGGTTCAACCCGGCAGTGATGTTGAGTGCGCACGGTTGGCCGACGTGGGACATGTGGGTCATTCCCTTTTTCATCTGGGCGTTGTACCTGGCGTGCAAAGACTGCTGGTTTTTCAGCGGGATGGTGTTGGCCCTGGGGGCGCTTTTCAAGGGTCAACAGTTGATTGTGGCCCCGTTCTTTTTGCTCTGGCCGTTGTTCATGAAAAAACCGGGGTCGGCTTTTCGCTGGGGGATCGGGTTTACGTTCGGGGTGTCGGCTGTCGCATCCCTGTGGCTGCTTCGTCATGCCCCCGATGCACAACGATTGATTGAAATCGCCAACCTGGAACGACCGTTGCGGCCGGAAAACAACAACGGGGGCATCACTGCGGAACAGTTGATCAAACACAACGTTCCGAGGTTACGCGCGGTCGGTGATGCCGCGGTGAACTGGTGGGCGGCGCAGTGGGTGTCGGCGGTGGCACTGGGGCATGCACTCATCGGTTTACGAAAAGTTTGGCCCCGCCCCACCGGGGGGCGATGGTGGTGGGTGTTGTCATTGATCGCCATGGCAGGCATCGGCTGGGCCTGGTGGCAAGTTCAACCCATCACCGGTTCAGGTCACTGGACTTCGCTACTGCGTACCTGGTCATGGTGGGTCGGGCTGATGATGATGGTCGGTGTCGGCGTGAGTGCGTGGTGTTTACCCAGACGCTGGCAGGGTGTGGGTTTGGCGTTGTGGGTGTCGTTGGCACTCTGGTTATGTTTACCGATGTTTGAACCCAGCACCGGGTGGTATCAGATCGGATGGGCGTATGGTGAAAAGCATTGGCAGTGGATGATCATGGGTTTGACGGACAACATTCCAGGGCTGCTGACCAAACGTTTTGGTTTCGACAAAAAAGAGGGGTTGTTGAGTGTGGCATTCACTTTGCCACAGGGAGCGTTGTGGTTTTGGCCGGGGGCGGACTTTGCGGTGACGTATAAAAAAATGTTTGCTGCGATTTATGCGGGATTGCTGGTGCTCTGTGCCTGGGGTGCCGCCCGACATGATCGTGCCGGTGACAAACGTTTTTTGGTGGCTGCCACGGCCCCCTGGCTGATGATGTACCTGGTGCTGGGGCAGATTCATGAACGATATTTATTGTTTGCAGCAGGGGTCGCGGCTTGCTGGGCAGCAGTGCATTGGGGCATGGTGCTGATGTACTGGGTGCTGACCATCATCACGTTCAAAATGACGATTCATGTGATGCTCAACGGACCGGCCCGACGCGGGCCATGGTACGCCCCCGAGGGGGTGTTGCTCACGCAGGAGACAGCGAAAAAATGGTTGCGCTGGTGCGATGCGACCCACCCGGACCTGGCCTGGGCGGTCATCGTTTGCGCCGGGGTGGTGTTGTATCTGACGCTGGCAAGGCCGAGGCGAAAAGTTTACATGAATCGATCCTGATCTTCGCCCAGAACGGCGAAGATCAGGCGTGGTGAGTGAGGTATCAAGCAAAAAATCCTGATCTTTGACGAGGACGTCAAAGATCAGGCGTGATTGAACAAAAGTCAATCCAAAGACAACCCGCAGTAACTCTCACACCGACTGCACACTGATCTGCGTGGTCATCGTGTGACGCGCCAGGGGGGGCAGGGTCAGTTTGTTGTCGGAAGCGTTGACGGTTTCCAGACAAATCATGCCCGGCCACTCGTCGTCCCCAAAGTCGGACATGGCTTTGCTTTTGTTGATCCAAGGGTTCCATACCACCGAAGCCTGCGAACAGGTTTTACTCACGATGATACGACGCCGCCATTGCGGGTCGGTGAGTGTCATCGGGTTGCGCGTATTCAGGTACAACCGATCGGTCTCAGCACCGATGGCAATCGGTGGTTCACCCTGCTTCTTGCGCGCCAATTGATCGGTTTTGTCGATGTAGGTCGCCCCGGCCAAGCCGGTGACGTACACCTGTTTCACATCGCTGACACTCAAATAAGTGTGCAGCGCCTCTTCAACCACGATCGGCTGATCGCCTCGGTTGTGAATCGACAACGCCAGATGCAGTTCATGACCCAGACGCACTGTGTAACTGAGCGACACATCATGCGGGTACATCGCTTTGGTCGCTTCATTGGCCGCCAAAAATAACAGCAGGGTCATCACACCCTTGGCATCGCAGTTGGCTTGCATCAACTGCCAGGGTTGCAAACGGGCAAAACCGTGCGCCGGCCTGGTGGTGTCGCTCGGGTGCGGCCCGAACCAGGGAAAACAGATCGGCACCCCGCCGCGAATCGGCTTGCCCGGCTCAAACCAGCTTTTCTGACTCATCCATAGTACAGGGTGTTTCTGCGATTTGGGTTGCCAATGACACAAATGTGCCCCGTGCAGGTAAAGCTCTGCGGTGCAAAGTTCGGTGTCGATGCTAACCCGTGACAGGTTGCCCTGGCCGGGGGTGACGATGATGCCTTGGGGAAGCGTGGTGGTGTTCATGGGTGGTAGTGTAAGGGTTGGCTCAATGGTACGCATGGCCGAGGTGACAGGTGCGATTTTAGGGGGATGAGGCTGAATCCATCGGCAGCATCGGCAAGGTTTGCAGGCGCGTCAATCGGCCTTGGTATTCGAGTAGGCCGACATCAGGTGGGGCTGACATCGGCAACCGCATCAAGGGCTGATCATTCCCCACGATGACGACTTGGCCCTGCTCATATCGGATATCAAGGGTGATCGACGGTGATGGTTGCGCGGTCAGCAACGGAATCGTATCGATGGTTTGTTGCAGTTGTGACTTTGGCGTCGGCAGCGGCGGGTAACGACCCGGTCCCCAATAATACATCGCCAACAAACCCTGCTTGTCAGGGTCGGTGAACGGGTGCGGTTCCGTGGGTTTCAAGCGGGTCAGCCAATCGGCAGTATCGTCGGCTGCGGGGGTGGTGCGCTCGCGCGGTAAAATCTGACGATACACCTTGGGGCCTTCCCACTGCATGATGATGGCTGCGGTTTTTTCATCATCAAAATATTCGAGCACAAAACCATTCCAGCCGCGCGCCAAGCGGGCACTGCCTTGGGTCCAATGCCAGTTTCGACTCTGCCAATCGTCGATCACCAACTGATTGTTGATGTGCAGCCGACAACCATCGTTGACCTGCAAATAAAAGTGATACACGCCATCGTGCGGGGCATGAACAAACCCCGTCCAGCGCACCGCAAAACCATCAGCATCGATGCCCGAATGCGGCGGATCATGGCCCCAGCGAAAATCAATCGGCCCTTCAATGCGTGCCAATGTATTCGCCCGGTAAAAACGTGCATCCCGCAATGTCGTCAGCAGCGGCAAAGGCGTAGCAACCTCGCTTTGCAAACGGTAGCCTTGTAATTGTTGGTCACTCGACCAGACAAAACGCACCCCTTGCTGACCGTGCCAAAGGTCAAGGCGAAGGTTGGTGAAGTCTGTGCTTGTCAACCGCAGCATCT
>CAYRTH010000145.1:0-7868 GCA_964427135.1 uncultured Phycisphaeraceae bacterium | reverse complement strand
GGGCAAACCCTTCCTGCACCGCGGTGAACTTCCGCAAGGCCTGTTCCAACCGCTCAGCACTTGAAATATCCAAGTGGTTGGTCGGTTCGTCGAGCACCAGCAGGTTATGCCCGCACACCACCAACCCCGCCAGCACTGCACGACTGCGTTCGCCGCCTGACAGTGAACCCAGTTGTTTGTCCTGCGATTCCCCTGAAAACATAAACGCGCCCGCCAGGTCGCGGGCCGCCTGCTCGGAACCGGGCACCATCGTGCCGCCCATGACGAACTGGCGCAGGTAATCGACCACCGTGTGTGACATGTTCAGGTGATCGTGACTCTGCCGATAAAACCCCACATCGACGCTGGCGCCGACGCGCAGCTTGCCGTGGTCAATTTCCTGCTGGCCCAGCAGGCAGCGAATCAGCGTTGATTTACCTGCACCATTGGGCCCGATGACGCCGAGCCTGTCGCCGCGTTTGAGGACCAGTGACACATCCTTGAACAAAGGTTTATCCGGGTAGGCCTTGCTGATGTGTTCAGCCACGATGACCAGATCGCCCGCCCGTTTACTGGGCGAAATCGACAAGCGCAGTTCATCCAGCTCCATCGGCCGATCGATGGTTTCATCACGGACAAATCGCTCCAACCGTTTCAATCGACCCTGCGCCTGCCTGGCGCGCTGACCGGCTCGATATCGATCAATGAACGCCTGTTCGCTTTTGATGCGGTCCTGCTGTTTGTCGTAAACGCGCTGCTGTTCCAATCGGCGAAGTGCCCGGAGTTCCAAAAATTGGTGATAGTTGCCGGGGTACTCTTCAATTCGGCCTTCGTGCATTTCACAGATGCGCGAAACGACGTGATCCAGCAGCCAGCGATCGTGACTGACAATCAAAGCCGCCCCATGGAACTGCGCCAAAAACCCTTCCAACCACTGCCGACCTGCGATGTCCAAATGGTTGGTCGGTTCATCCAAAAGCAAAACAGTCGGTTGCGACAACAGCAATTTGGCCAGGGCCAACCGCCCTTTTTGTCCGCCGGACAGGTCGCCCACCCGCACGTCGAAAAACTCATCGGTCAGCCCGACGCCGTGCAAGGTTGCTTCGACCTGATGATCGACGACAAAACCGCCTGCTGCCTGAAGCTGATGCTCGGTACGCTCATACGCATCGAGCAATTTTTGCAGCGCATCACCCTCAGCCGTGGCCATGTCATGCGCCAAAGTTTCAAGCTGGTTTTGCAGTTGTTGCAAATGCGCAAACGCAGCCAGGGCTTCTTCACGCAGGGTGTGATCGGGGTTTAAGTCCGGGTCTTGGCGCAGGTAGCCGACGCTGGCATCACGCGCCACCTGTACCTGGCCGCTGTCGGGTTGCAGGTCGATCGCCCCGGCGATCAGTTTGAGCAAGGTCGATTTGCCGCAGCCGTTGCGTCCGACCATGCCGATCTTTTCGCCCGGTTCCAACGTCAGATTCGCGCCGTCGAACAAGCGACGGTCGCCCAAGGACAAACCCAGGTTGGCAACGGAAATCAGTGACATCGTGGGCGGATCATCATACTGGATAATCGCTGAATCGGTGGATCAATAATACTGCGATCCATCTTTGGGGTTCGATGGCACTGTCTTGCAACAGGTTGGCGCGCTAAAATGATAGTGTTAGTCAGGCGTACTTATTGAAGGACACCGCCATGAACAAGCCGAGTGTACCGTGCATCGCGTTGCGGTTTCATGGGTCGTTTCATCCGTTGCTGCTGGTCGGCTTGATGGGCGTGGGTTTATGGATGCCCCTGGGGTCGCAGGCACAGAACGTGATTATTTTCGATGGACGGGCGGGCGAACTGCGCCGGTTGATTGAAGACATTCGCAGCGAAATCGCCGCCCTGCGCATCACGCTGCTGGAAGTGGAAGACCGCATCATCCAATCACGCCGAAAGCAGTTGCAGCAGCGTCAGCAACTCACCGATGCCCGCACCGCGCTCACCCAGGCACAACGACAAACGCAGGGCGCATTCTCCGAGTTGTCACTGGTGCGGATGCAGATGGATAAACCTCGCCGTGAAATCGCGGAGTTGCGCGATCAGTTATTGCAACAAGCTCGGCTTACACCCGAATACCAAAACACCAAAGCGCAACTGGATGCCGCGCAACAGGAGCGCGACAAGGCTCATGCAGCCGTGCTTGCGGAATTGGAAACCCAGACATCGTATCGTGAAGCACAGGGCGCATTTTTGGAGGCACGCACCCAACTGGGCGACCTCAAGCGACAGGGCAATGTCAGTCCGATGCAACTGGCGGAAAGTCATGCAACGCTCTTGCGTCATGAATCGTCCCTCAATCACATCACGCAAAAGGCGCTGGGTGAACATGCCGGGTATGTCACAGCCCAGGCATCCCTCGAAAAAGCACAGGCTCACATGCAGCAGGTGGAAGCGAAGCTGCTTGGCGACATTGACACTCACCAACGGATGATCGCACTCAACCAGCATATGCGATCGCAACAGGAAAAAATCGACCAGGCGCAGGCGGTTCATGAAGCACTGTTGCAGCGCCAGCGAGATGCGGAACGACAATCACAATTGGATCAACGGGAACTGCAACTGACGCTGGTGGAACTCGACGGTTTGCAGAAACAAAAGCAGCGGATTGAAAACGACATCAGGGACCGGGAATCAAGCCTGCGCAGCCGTGAGGCTGAATTATCGCACCGATTACGCAACCCCCAGGTGCATGAGCCTTCGCCGTGATTCAACGACAAGCAAGCTGCGAACGTGAAGGTCATGCACAAGTCATGGCGGGGCAGGTCAAGCAAAGCGGCCTCATCACGTCCATCGCCGACTTCTTCCATTACCCGGGCCCTCAGCCTGTTGGCTGGTTCCCGGCTTGGTGTATTGCACTTGACCACTCGGCCACTTGGCCACTCGACCACTTCATGGTTTGGCGGACTGCATCAGGTGATACACCATTGCATCGCTCAGTGCCTGCCACGAGGCATCGACGATGTTTTCGCTCACGCCGATGGTGGAAAATCGTCCCAAATCAGCTGCGTTATCACCTTCGCCAGGCAAGTGGGCAAACTCGATGATGACGCGCACCTTCGCCGCTGACTCTGCGGTGGCATTGACCACCCGTACCTTGAAATCACGCAAATGTAATCGCGCCAATGCAGGGTAATGCGGCAACAAACACTTTCGCAGAGCGGTGTCCAGCGCGTTGACCGGGCCATCGCCTTCACCCACCTGATGTTCGCTTGCACCACTGGGCAGACTCACCTTCACCGTCGCTTCCGTGGCCGGCAACTTGTCCCCGTTGTGCTTGTAAATCACACAGCGGTAATGATCCAGCGACCAATACATCGGTCGCGTGCCCAATACCTCGTGCATCAATAATTCAAAGCTCGCCCCGGCTGCCTCGAACTGATATCCCTGATTTTCCAACTCCGCCACCTTGTCGATCAGTTTTTTCTGCACCGCCCGGTCGCGTGCCTGCGGGAACTTATCCCCCAACGTGGCGGACACATTCGACACCCCGGCCAATTCACTGACCAATACCCGCCGGGTGTTGCCGACCTTTTCAGGGGCGATGTGCTCGTAACTGTGGGCGATTTTTTGGATCGCATGCACATGCATACCCCCCTTGTGCGCAAAAGCCGAGGGGCCGACGTAAGGCTGATTCACCACCAAATTGAGGTTCGCCAGTTCGTACACATAGCGACTGGTTTCGGTGAGTTTGGCCAATGATGCTGCCATCGTGCCGTTGCCATCGTGCGTGAGTACCTGATAGCCCATTTTCAGCGCCAGGTTGGCGGCCACGGTGGTCAGATCGACATTGCCGCACCGTTCACCGATGCCGTTGATGGTGCCCTGCACCTGCACCGCCCCGGCTTCGACGGCTGCCAATGAGTTGGCCACCGCCAGGCCGCCGTCGTTGTGGACGTGAATACCCAAAAGCGAATCGACATCGTGTTTGAGTTCACGGGTCACTTGCGGGGGTAGCGTGCGGATGAATTGCTTGAGGTCGTTCACGGCTTGGGTGACAAACGCCGGCAAACTTCCGCCGTTGGTATCGCAAAGAATCAACCGTACCGCGCCGCCTTCGAGGGCAGCCCGCATCGTGGCGAAGGCATAATCACGGTTGGCACGATACCCATCAAAAAAATGTTCGGCATCGTAAAACACCTGCCCGCCACGCGGTTCGATGCTTTGACGACAGAAGGCCACCGAATCACGAATCATCGCCAGGTTTTCATCGCGGGTGACGCTCAGCACTTCATCGACGTGCAGGTCCCAGGTTTTGCCCACGATGGTGATGACCGGGGCGTGCGAGGCCACCAGGGCCTTCATGCCGATGTCGTCAGCGGGGTGGATGCCCTTGCGGCGGGTCATGCCAAAGGCACATACCTTGGCGTGTTTGAGTGTGAGGTTGCGAACCTGTTCGAAGTAGGCAACGTCTTTGGGGTTGGACAGGGGGTAGCCGCCTTCGATGTAGTCGATGCCCAGCAGGTCGAGCTGACGGGTGATGTTGAGTTTGTCGGGCAGGGAAAAGGAAACGCCCTCACCTTGGGCACCATCGCGCAGGGTGGTGTCGTACAGTTCGATGCGACGGGGTTGGGTACTCATGCAAAGCTCCGTGAAGTTGCGGTCGGGGTATCTTCGTTATCGATTCGACAACATCTGACCAAATACATTCAGTCACCGATTTTCCATTCATTGGTCGCATGGCAGTCAGGTGCTGGGTGGCTCGTGGCTTGGCAGACTTCAAGCCACAGTTGTATGACCCAGCCACCAGCTCCAAGCACCCAGCCCCTTTTACCTCTGTGTTCTCTGTGTTGAATTTCTTTTGCTGCAAAAAATCAAAACACAAAAAAACCCGCCTTGGCCGGCGGGTGTATGCGTTGTGTCCACTTCATACCACCACCGGCCTAGCTGTTGGGCAGGCTAATCACGCTGATGGTAATGATGATGCTGTCAAACGGGTTCATGGTTCAGGTTCCAGTTATTACATACTACCCCACAGATGTACAAAAGCCAAATCGTATCACTGCGGGTTGCCAGCTTCGGCAGTGCAACCGCATTCTGTCAAACTCGACGAAGTTTGTCGCAGAAAGTTATCAAGCCCAAATTTGAACCATGCAGAATGGGCCACGAAGTCACGAAGCACACGAAGAAGAGCAAGACGGAAAGAGCAGACTTTAAGAATTCACCGCAGAGGGCGCAGAGAACGCAGAGCAGAAAGGCGCTGGGTGCTTGGAGCTGGTAGCTGGGGCAAACCGCATTTTAATCTGCCCAGCCCCCAGCCCCCGGCCCCCGGCTACTTTGTATCTTCGTGACCCATCGCTGCTTGTTGGTGTCTGTTTTGACCAACTTGTCACAACAACTCCCGCATCGGCACCGCCAGCTTTACAAAGTCGGCTGCGGACAAGTTTACCGTGCCCCAGCGCGGGCTACGCTGTTTCATCCGCAATCGGTAGTCGGCAAGCTTCACCGCCAGCAAGGCATACCAGCGATCCTGATGTGTGAACACTTCCATAAACAACGCATCCGGCGGCGGACTTTCGCACCAGTACAAAAACGCAAACACGCCCGCAAACCCATCGCCAAAAAGTCGCTCCCATTGCACCAACCCATCGACATCGCCCTGCGTCACCCAATTGTCCAAGGCCTTGCCCGAACGCCCCGAGTGCTTGCGCCCCTTCACGTCCAACAACAAGTTCGGCCCACCCTGACTGTAAACGACAAAATCAAAACTTTTCAAGCGCGTTTCCCCCGGCAATCGCCTGCCCCGCATACTACGCACCCCCACCCCGATGTTGCCCTGCAACCCGGTTGGTGCTTGGTCGTTGGCTGGTGGTTGCTGGTCTTGGGTCACCGGCGCCAAGGCACGCTTGGCCTCATCCACCGCGACATAGGGAATGGTATTTTCGCGCAGATACTGCTCAAACGCCTGCTCGTAATGAAATCGCCGTTGGGCCACGGTTCACCTGGATAGCCATCATACCCCGCCCACCATCCAACCATCAAAAAACCTCCGCAACAGGGCTCCGATTCCTGTTGCGGAGGCGCGCCACGGCTGTAAACCAGCACAGCCTAGTATCAATCGTATCGGCTGGCTCGAACCTGTGTCAATGGTCAAATTTCATTTCTAATAAAAAACTTTAAGTTATTGTTCAAATTGTGTTTACATATGTTAATAAGGTCGGGAAAACCCCCTGATTCAAGCCTTGGCGCCCTTGGGGCCATGATCGATTTCGCATCCCTGCGGCGATTGCCCCACTGCAGGATCAAGCGGGCCGCGCAGGCACGAAGCAGACGGCGTTTCACCGCAGAGGAAGCAGAGAACGCAGAGAATGGAAAATGGCAAGTGGCAAGTGGCAAGTGGCTTGGTGCTGGGCAGATTCCAATCCCGTTTGACCCAGCCACCGGTTCCAAGCGTCCAGTCCCTTGCTTCTCTGCGTTCTCTGCGATCTCTGCGGTGAAAACAGGCCGATGATGGACCTTTGCCGAGTTGACATTGAAAAAGCCCAAGCCGGGGTTTCACGGTTACCCTGGCTACAATCCAACCTTGTCAACCCCGCAAGACATCAACACACCCCTTGCCCCTTCAACCATGCAGCCAACCTGGGTGAACGTCGCGTTGGGCATCGTCACCCGACCCATCGGCCAAAACCTCGAAATACTCATCTCACAACGCAAGCCCGATCAGGTCCTCTCCGGCTACTGGGAGTTCCCCGGCGGAAAAGTCGAACCCAACGAAACTCCCGCCCACTGCGTCGAACGTGAAATGCTCGAAGAAGTCGGGCTGGTCGTCCAGGCTCATACCCCGCTGCCCACCATTGATCACCATTACCCCCATGCCAGCGTCCGTTTACACCCCTACCTTTGTCGTCACTTAGCCGGGCAAGCTCAACCCCTGCACGTGGCCGCCTGTCGTTGGGTATTGCTCAAAGAACTTGCGCAATATCACTTTCCGCCAGCCAATGCCCCGTTACTGGCACATTTACAGCGCATCCTCGAAGGCTGATCTTTTTTTACGCCTCGATGCAATAGCCCCCGCATCACCGACGTTGCACCTGTCAGAGACGCAACAAAACTCAACTTGGGTAAGTAAAGGAAATCGATCATGAACATCGCCAAAACCACCCTCGCCCTGGCCGTCGCCGGTTTGACCTTCATGGGCACCAGTCTGACCCTGGCTCAAAGCACTGCCCCCGATACGGAAAAGCCTGCCAAGAAGCACCCCCTGGCCGGCCCCAAAGCCGAGCGTAGCGAAAAAGGTGAACGCCCCGGCATGATGGGTGAAGGACCACGCGCCGAGCGCCGTGGTGAAGCGATGGATCAACTGCGTGGGGCACTCAAAGACCTGAACCTCAGCGAAGACCAGAAAGCCCGGATCAAGACCATCATGGACGAAGCCCGCGACAGCCGTGAAAAATTCATGGAGGAGCACAAGGATGAAGTTCAGGCCATCCGTGAAAAGATGAAAGCTGCCCGTGAAGCCAAGGACAGTGAACAAATGAAACAACTGGGCGAGGAGCTACGCTCGATCATGGAATCAGGCCCCAAGCCGACGGACACCATGGACAAGATCAAAGGCGTACTGACCCCCGAGCAGCGTGAACAACTGCAAGGCAAGCTCGATCAGTGGAAGGAAAATCATCCCCGGCCTCGACTTGAAGAAGGTGAACGCCCCCGCCGTCCGCGCCCCGATGGGGATGGCGAAGGTCGCAAACCCAAAGCCCCTGCCGGTGAGTAATTCGGTTCAAGTTGAAGCTCGTTGATCAAATCACATGACCCAAGTTCGCCGCCTGACGGAGCGTACCGTTGGGCGGTTTTTTTTGACGAAGTGGCCGAGTGGCCGAGTGGCCGAGTGGCCGAGTGGCCGAGTGGCCGAGTGG
>CAYRTH010000144.1:0-7878 GCA_964427135.1 uncultured Phycisphaeraceae bacterium | reverse complement strand
CGCAGGCATCACCACCCCGGATGAATGTCCGTAGCAGCTAAAGCCCTCGGCGTCAATCATGGTTGTTGGACAAACCATCATCACTCGGCCACTCGGCCACTCGACCACGTTCCTTTTCCGCCACCGAAAACCATTAAGGTTTTTCAAACCAAGTAACCGATGATGACGGAACGGGTTGCGCAAATGTTGCGCGACCGGGGCGGAAATGGATTTTCGCCACACTCATGCCGCTTCCACCGGTCGGAGTCATGGATGACTCACCTGCCCCCTTCAACACGACAACACGCAGCCACCGGCAAGGTTGATGACTTTACCGGCGGCTTGTCGTTTGCACAGTTGCTGGGGCATCTGACCCATCAACATGAACTTTATCATCGGCTGCTGGAACAAACCCGACGCATGAGTGAAATGCTGGAAGCAGATCGCAGTGTCGAGTTGCCGGGGGTGATGGATGCTCGGCAACAGGTGGTGGATGAACTTCAACGCATTGATGGACAATTGCAGGGCTACCGCGTGCACTGGATCGAATGGTTCCCGCAACTCCAAGCGCAGCAGCGGCAACAGGTGACGCAACTCACCACACAACTGGAACAACTCAAAAATCAATTGCGCGAACTGGACCGGCAACTGACGCAACGATTGCAACAACATCGCGATCAACTGGGGCGCGAACTGGGCACCCTTGGCAGAGCAGACCGAGCAGTGCAATCGTATCGCGGTCAACAACCAAACTACCGATCAGCGACGATGCACCAAACGGATCATCAGGGCTGAAGGCACTACCAATATTGACTCGGCGGACAATGCAAAGAAACGATCATGGTCGAACCGGTGAATAACCCCAAACCGCAGATCGATGACCTGGCGCAGATCATCGGCGCCTATCACGCGGTCACCGAAAAGCTGCAACAGAGTCATGAAGCCCTGCGCTTGCAGGTGGACCGGTTGCAGGAGCAACTGGCGTCCAAGGATGCGCAGTTGCAACGTTCAAAAAGGTTGGCAGCTTTGGGGGAAATGGCGGCTGGCATCGCCCATGAGGTACGCAACCCGCTGGCGGCAATCCACCTTTACGCGGACATGATCGTGCAGGATTTACAGTCTGTCGGTGATGAATACCCACAACATTCGACACAACCCGTATCCAGTGCGCTGGACAGTGGACGGAAAATCATGGCTGCGGTGCGGGGGCTGGATGCGATTGTGCGTGATGTGCTGAGCTTTGCCCGTGAGTTATCACCACGCATGAGCAGTGTCGATGTCACGGAATTGTTTGACCGGGTGCTGGCCACCTGTCACGCGGATATCACGGCTGGGGGCGTTGAGGTGGTTCGGGATGACGATGGTGAACCGATCACTTTGCAGGCTGATGCGGACTTACTGCATCAGGCTTTGGTCAACCTAGTGCGCAATGCGGTGCAGGCGATGGCTGATTTGAAAAAGTTTGAAAATGATCAGACGCCCTCACCCCAACCCTCTCCCGGAGGGAGAGGGGGGCCGACCAGTCAACCGTTTGTGCTGACGCTCAGTGCCCATACCCAAAACAATCGTGTTTGTCTGCAAGTGCGGGATACGGGCACGGGTATCGCGTCGGATGATATTGACCGAATTTTCAACCCCTTTTTCACCACACGAGCGACAGGCACCGGACTGGGTCTGGCGATTGTGCATCGCATTGTCGATGCTCACCATGGCAGCATCACGGCTGTCAATCACCAGCAGGGCGGAGCTGTGTTTGAAATCAGTCTGCCCGTTGCGACATCGACCCCGACTGCAACAACCAGCACGATAACGATCACAACCAGCGGTTCACGAACCGTTTTGGCGGGAGCTTTGGCATGAACAAGATTTTGGTCGTCGATGACAAGGCGATGATGCGCGACAGCGTGGCAGCGACGCTGCAGCGTGCGGGGTATCAGGTGGTTGCAGCGGGGGACGGCAACACGGCACTTGATTTAATTGCCCGTCATCGACCGGCTGCGGTGGTGACGGATTTGAAGATGCCGGAGATGGACGGATTGGAATTGCTGGGGCGCATTCGCGGGGCGGATGAACAGTTGCCGGTGGTGATCATGACGGCTTACGGGACGGTGGGCGATGCGGTACGGGCGATCAAAATCGGGGCGTTTGACTTCATTCAAAAACCCTTTGAAGGCGATCAACTGGTACTGACGGTTCGCCGGGCGGTTGAGCATCGACATTTGGTGCATGAAAACGCGGCACTTCGTTCGACGCAGGGGTCTGGCAATGACCAGCCGGTGCTGATCGGCAAGTCGGTACTGATGCGGCAGGTGGCGCAACAGATTCAACAGGTGGCGCGGAGCAGTGCGGCGACGGTACTGATTTGTGGGGAATCGGGCACGGGCAAGGAAGTGGTGGCCCGGGCGATTCATGCATTGTCACCAAGGCGCGAACGAGTGATGCTGGCGGTGAATTGCGCAGCTTTGTCGAGCAATTTGCTGGAAAGCGAGTTATTCGGCCACGAGAAGGGGGCTTTCACCGGGGCGGATCAATTACGCAAAGGTCGATTCGAACTGGCGGATGGCGGGACATTGTTGCTGGATGAAATCAGCGAGATCAGCCCGGAATTGCAGGCCAAGTTGTTGCGTGTGTTGCAGGAGCAGCAATTTGAACGGGTGGGTTCGAGTTACACGATCGGCATTGATGTGCGGGTAATTGCGACGACCAATCGTGATTTGGCGCAGTGCGTGGCGGAGGGAACGTTTCGACAGGATTTGTATTACCGATTGAATGTGTTGCCGGTGGCACTGCCGCCGTTGCGGGAACGGGCACAGGATATTGCGCTTTTGGCGGAACACTTTTTGGAACAATTGGCGTTACGGGAAGGGCGCGAGACCAAGGTGTTTTCGCCGGAGGCGTTCGAAGTGATGAAACGATACCCCTGGCCGGGCAATGTGCGGGAGTTGCAGAACATTTGCGAGCGTGCCAGCGTGTTATCGAGGGAGCAGGTGATTGTTGCGGAGTTGATCGAGCCTTGGTTGATGATGCTGCCGAGGGTGGTGACGATGCCGCAGGGGTTGAATGCGATGATGGGGCAGGGCAGCGGATTTGGGGGTGGTTCAGGGCTAAGCAGTGGTACGGGGATGAGCTTGCCTGTGGCTAGCCAGGGATGGAACAACGCACAGGCAGTGACACCAGCGTTTGCCGTACCGTCGATGGGGTCAGCCCGCACATTGGAAGAATTGGAACGCAGCCAGATTTTGCAGACGTTGACCCAGTATCAGGGCAACCGTACCCGCACGGCCAAGGCCTTGGGCATCGGGGTGCGCACGCTGGGGTTGAAACTCAAAAAATGGAAGGAACAGAACCTGGTGGCACAGACGATTTGATGGGTCGAACCGCGCAAGTGGTGCGCTAAAGGGCGCAAGTTTTGCGCGAAACGGGCGATGGCGAGATCGATTAAGGATTGACAACGCCCAGGCATGGCCATGCCTGGGCTTTCGAGAAACAGGCATTACGAGAAAACGTATCGGTCGGTATGTGACTTGCTGAAGGTTCCAAGTGGTGAGAGCGAAATGGGTGTAGTGAAGGAAGCACGACGATGATTCAGGGATTGACCAACAGCGGGGCCATGCCGGTGCTGCAACGATTGGTGCAGTTCACCGAGACTCGTCATCGCGTGCTGACGGACAATATTGCCAACTTATCGACGCCCTATTTCAAACCGCGCGATTTATCGACCGGTGAGTTTCAGGCAGCGTTGCGTGAGGCCATCGAGCGTCGGCGCAATACGATGAACCCGGCGGCGGGGCTGCTGGAATTGTCGGACACACGACAACTGCGATTTAACCGCAATGGTTTTGAAACCCGCCCCGAATACGCCAACGACCATGTGCTGTTTCACGATCAGAACAACCGGGACCTGGAGCGGCTGATGCAAAACCTGACGGAAAACACCATGGTGCATCGCACGGGGTTGGAACTGTTGCGCAGTGAGGTGGGATCGTTGCAGACAGCGATTCGAGAACGCCTGTGAAATGGATGATGGATAAAGGATTGCACGCATGTTCGGATCACTGGATATTTCGGCATCAGCGCTGGTAGCGCAGCGGACGCGGATGGAGATCATCAGCGCCAACATCGCCAACCGGGATGCGATTTACGATGCGCAGGGCAATTACAACCCGTTTCGTCGGCGGATTGCGGTGTTTGCCCCCGGTGACCCGGCAACAGGTCGAGCGCAGGGTGTGCATGTGGCGCGCATCGAATTGGATCAGGCGCCGTTTCGTAAAGTGTATGACCCGGGTCACCCCAGTGCGGATGAACAGGGATACTTGAGTCTGCCCAATATCGACCCGGCGTATGAAATGATCAACGCGATCGACGCCAAGGCTGCATATGACGCCAACATCACCGCAGCCGAGGCGACCAAGGCAATGTATCAGAGCGCGTTGCGACTACTTGCGTAAATGAGGTTTGAATCATGAGCGATCCGCTTGGACTCATCAGCACGAGCAACATCAACAGGCCGTTGCAACCGGTGCGCCCGCTTGCGGAGGATGCCGCCGACCAGAACGCGCCGAATTTCAAGGATGTGCTGATGAAAAACCTGGAGCAGGTCAACCAGTTGCAGCAGGAAGCGCAACACGCAGTGGAGGACCTGGCCAGCGGTAAACGCGACGATGTGGCCGGTGTGATGATGGCCAAGCAGAAGGCGGACCTGGCGTTTCAAATGCTTTTGCAGGTGCGCAACAAGATGGTGGCCGCGTATGAAGAGGTGAAACAGATGCGGGTGTGATGAATGGATAATGGATAGTTGATGGATCATGGATAATGTAAAGACAGTTACCTTTTACGACTTTTTGAACATTATCCATGATCCATCTAAAACCTTGGCGGAGCCGAGGCAGAATGATTCGTCACTTGGCCATTGGGCCACTTGACCACTCGACCAGTTTGGTTCAACGGCATGGAGGCCGACGATGCAGTTTTTGAATCGATCATGGGCGCAGGTGCGCAGCTTCATGGGCAAGTTGAGTATTGCCGAGCGCTGGCTGATGGTGGCGCTGCTGGTGCTGGGCGTGCTGGCGGTGTACATCGTGCTCACGATGGTGGGCAAGCCGGAGATGACGGCCATCAGCGGATTCGCCAGTGATCGTCAGGGCGAAGTATTGGCGCGGTTGCAACAATCGGGAATTGCTGCGGAAGACCGCAACGGTGTTATTTTAGTGCCCACCGGTCAACAGATCGATACGCTGGTCATTTTGCAGCGTTCCGATTTGATGAACGCCAACACCTCGGCTGCGTTCGACGACCTGATCACCAAACAAAACCCGTGGATGACCGATCGTCAGAATCAGCAGGCTTTTCTGGTCGCCAAGCAGAAGGTGCTGGGCCTGGTACTGGGAAAGATGGCGGGGGTGCGTAATGCGGAGGTCATTTTGTCGGTGCCGGAGGACAAGGGGTTTGGGCGTACGAGCATCAGGCCCAGCGCTGCGGTGAACGTGACGATGCAGGCGGGCAAGCGCATTGACAAGCCGATGGTCGAAGCGATTGCGGGGCTGGTGGCAGGGGCGGTTGCGGGGATGAAGGCGCAGGAAGTGACGGTGGTCGATGCCCTGGCGGGTCGGCAATACACCGTCAAGAGCGGCATGGACCAGTGGCCCAGCGAAACCATGGAACTGGTGCAGCAACTGGAAGATTACAAGCGGCATCAGATTCAGGAAGTGCTGGGTTACATACCGGGCGTGATCGTGGCGGTGAATGTGCTGGCCGACCCGACGCGCAGCAAACAGATTGAACAGGTTGAGTTTGAAAAGACCGAACCGCTGCGCCGGGAGCGCAGTCGTGAAACGCAGCGCAGGGACAGTCGGCAGGAAGGTGCCCCCGGAGCGCGATCGAACAATGGGTTGGATATTGAGGCCAGCGGAGCAGACAAGGGTTCGCATGAAAGCACCAACGAGGCGGAGAGTGAATTCGGCCCCAAGCAGCCGGTGCGCAAGGTCAGTGCGGTTGAAGTGGGACATACGGTGCAGCAGGTGAACGTGACGGTGAACGTGCCGCGCAGTTATTTTGTGGCGCTTTTCAAGCAGGGTAAAGCGGACGCAGCCGAGCCGGATGATGCGACATTGCTGCCCTTTGCGCAGGATCATCTGGCGCGCATCGAATCACAGGTGCAGCCGTTGATAAGCTCGCCGACGCCGGGGGTGGTCAAGGCTCATTTGATACCGGATCGTGCGACACTGGTGGCTGCATCGCTGGCACCAGGCACAGGGGGTATTGAAGGCGGGGTGGGGGCGGTTCTGGAATCCGACTGGGCTAAGCCGGCGGGTTTGGCGCTGATGGCGGCAGCGTGCCTGGCGATCATGCTGGGCATGGTGCGCAAGGCGACGCAGGCACCACCGTTGCCCACGGCTCAGGAATTGGCCGGTTTGCCGCCGACGTTGCCCAATGATGATGAACTGGTGGGCGAGGCGGATGAATCGGTGCCGACGATGCCGGGCAGGGAGGTGGATGAAACGGAAATGCATCATCGCAAGATCGCCGAGCAGATCGCGGAGATGATCAAGAGCAACCCGACGGAATCGGCGCAACTGGTGCGCAAGTGGGTGAGGACGGATGAGTGAATTTCGAATTTCGGATTTGGAATTTCGGATTTCGGATTGAGAAGAAGAACCCGCTGTTGAAAACGTCGGGTTGAGATGGAAATGAAATGAAACGGAGCAGCAATATCGAATCGAGTCCGCAAATTCGAAATTCAAAATTCGACATTCGAAATCAAATGACCCCGGATCAACAGTGCGGAATGGATCGACGTTAAGGAAGGAGCCTGCCATCGACACCACCAAGGAACTCACCGGCTTGCGCAAGGCGGCGATCCTGTTTTTGTCGATCGACCAGGAATCGGCGTCGCTGATTTTGAAACAGATGGAGCCAAGGGCCGTCGAGGAAGTAACGCGCGAACTGGCGGCTTTGGGGGAGGTTCCGCCTTCGGTGCGCAACAAGATCATTCAGGAATTTTACGACCTGGCGCTGGCGCAGAACTGGGCCAGTGAAGGCGGATTGGAACATGCACGGGTGCTGTTGCAAAGGAGCATGGACCCCAAGGAGGCGGATCGGATTTTGCAGTCCATTCGGCAACAGGTGCGCAAGACGCCGTTCGCCTTTTTGCAGAAGGCCGAGACGCAGAACCTTTTGACGTTCATTCAGGATGAACACCCGCAGACGATCGCGCTGATTGTCAGTCACCTGCAATTCAACAAAGCATCGGAAATACTCAATGGTTTGCCAGCCCCCAAACAGATCGAGGTGGTGAAGCGCGTCGCCAACATGGAGCAGACCAACCCGGAAGTGATTTCGGAAGTGGAGCGCGGGTTGGAAAATCGGCTTTCGTCGATGTTGAGCCAGAACTTTGAAAAAATCGGCGGGGTGGACACCGTGGCGGAAATACTCAACCTGGTCGATCGCACCACCGAAAAATCGATCATGGAAGGATTGGAAGCTGAGGACCCGGATTTGGTGGAACAGATTCGCAGGCTGATGTTCGTGTTTGAGGATATCAAGCTGGTGGACGACAAGGGTATTCAGTCGATGCTCAAGGAAATTGACAACGATGAACTGGCATTGGCGCTCAAAACGGCCAGCGAAGAACTCAAACAGAAGATTTTCAAGAACATGTCGGAACGGGCAGCCCAGCTCATCAAGGAAGACATGGAGTTCATGGGCCCGGTGCGACTGTCGGATGTCGAGGCAGCCCAGCAGCGGATCGTCGATGTGGTACGCCGATTGGAAGAGGCAGGCGAAATTATTATTGCCGGTCGGGGTGGACAGAACGATTTGGTGGTGTAGGGGCAGAGGAAGTGGCCAAGTGGCCAAGTGGCCAAGTGGTCGAGTGGTCGAGTGGTCGAGTGGTCGAGTGGT
>CAYRTH010000143.1:0-7911 GCA_964427135.1 uncultured Phycisphaeraceae bacterium | reverse complement strand
CCAAGTGGCCAAGTGGCCAAGTGGCCAAGTGGCCAAGTGGCCAAGTGGCCAAGTGGCCAAGTCATTCTATTTGTTTAGCCTCGATGCTGTGCATCGAGGTCGCGCGGGGGAGGGTGAGTCCATCGTGTGCGAAAAACCATCCTGATCTTCGCGGACGAAGATCAGGCGTGGAACAGTGAATAAATTAAAGATAATTCGACCCTATCCACTTGAAAGGAACCCTGTCATGCGTCAGCCCGATTTCACGCAAATCTTGCGAATCTTGGAACGCAAAGCGCCCACCCGGCCGACGTTGTTTGAGTTTTTCCTCAATCCGCCGTTGCACGAACATATTGTGTCGGTGGCAGCGCAGACCCAACCGAATCTGGCGGCGTTGCCTTCCAAGGGAGCCGTGGCCTTTGCAAAGGTTGGTTATGACTACGTGACCACCCATGCCTCCACCATGAAGTTTAAAGCACGTGATGCGCGGCACGGTCAGGCCAGTCGCTCGATGAACGAAACGTCCATGATCCACGATCGCGCGACCTTCAACGCCTACGCCTGGCCCGATCCTGATAAGGCTGATCAGAGTTGGATGGACAACGTGGCCCAGTCGCTGTTGCCGGGCATGAAAATGATCATTTACGGCCCCGGCGGTGTTCTGGAAAACACCATGTCCTTGCTGGGTTATGAAGGTTTGTGTCTGCTGCTTATGGACGACCCGGACTTGGCAAAAGATGTGTTTGATGCCATCGGCTCACGACTCTATCGATACTACGAACTGGGTCTGCAACACCCCAGCGTCGGTGCTGCGATCGTCAACGATGACTGGGGATTTGCCACCCAGACGATGCTCAGCCCGCAGCAGATGCGCCAGTATGTGCTTCCCTGGCACAAACGCATCGTTGAATTGATTCACAAAAACAATCGGCCGGCGATTCTGCACTCCTGCGGTCAGCTCGAAGCGGTGTGGGAGGACATCATTGAAGATTTACAGTTTGACGGGAAACACTCCTACGAAGACAAAATATTGCCTGTCGAAGAAGCTTACGAAAAATATGGCCGGCGCATCGCCATCCTCGGCGGCATCGACCTTGATTTTGTCTGTCGCAAACCTTTGCCGGAGATCGAAGCTCGTTGCAAGGCCATGCTCGAACGCACCGCAACACATGGCAGTTACGGCCTGGGGACGGGCAATAGCGTGCCAACCTATGTACCCAACGCCAACTACTTTGCGATGATTGGCTGCGCCACCGGCTTTGATTACAGCATGTACTTGAATCAACCGGCAGTGGTGTGATTGACAAAGCGGCGGATGGTATCCGCCGGGTTCATGAATGTGGCACCGCCGCCCTCGGCGGTGAAACGATGGATAATGGATAGTGGATAATGGATGATGTACAAACCAAGAAAATACTTTCGTAACCCATATTTCCGAACATTATCCATCATTCATTCTTTTCAAAGGTGATTCACCCAGCCGGGGCGCCCCCGGCACTGGGCTACATGATCGATGTGGCACCGCCGCCCTCGGCGGTGAAAGTGATGTGCGACAAACCATCCTGATCTTCACGGACGAAGATCAGGCGTGAAAGATAGGGATAAATCGCGCATGACAAATCAGCCTGATCTGCGCCGACGAATCTGCAAAGCTGCCTATGATTGATACATGAGTAGAAACTTGCTTCACTTTGTGGCGATGCTGATGTTGACGCTGGCGCTGTTCAGCCTGACAGCCTGTGACCGTGGCGGTTCATCGGCGCACGATCCGACGCCATGGGTGAATGATTTTGCTGTGGCAAAGGCCACCGCAGTGCAGCAGGGCAAGCCCATGTTGCTCAACTTCACCGCGGACTGGTGCCCCCCCTGCCAGGACATGAAAAAGCGCACCCTGCCTGATGTGCGGGTGCAGCAATTGCTCAGTGAAAAATATGTGCCCGTCAAGGTGGACCTGACCAACCCCGGCCCGGCGCAAAACGCCCTGGCGGAGCATTATGGGGTCAATGGCATTCCGAGTTACCTGATTGCCAACTCACAGGGTGAAGTCATATCGCAGCAAGTGGGCTTTGTCGCTGCCGATGATTTTGTCGGTTGGCTTGCATCTGCAGGGAAGTAAATCCCCATGATTCACCGCGGGTTGCCACCCGCGGCTATGAAGAATTGCATGCTGGTTTGTATAGCCGCAGGTGGTAACCTGCGGTCGAAGTCAGCGGATACCTACCGTGCCGTTGTCAACATTTCATCACATCCCTCATCAACAACCCGTACAATGTCCGTCAACATGCTGACGCATCGCATCATTCCGTGCCTGGATGTCAAAGGCGGCCGCGTGGTCAAGGGTGTCAACTTCGTCAACCTGCGGGATGCGGGGAACCCGGTGGAAATCGCCCGTCAATACGACCAGGCCGGGGCCGATGAACTGGTGTTTTTGGACATCACCGCGAGTCACGAAGAACGCAACATCATGCTCGATGTCGTGCGTCAGGTGGCCGAGCAGTGTTTCATGCCCTTCACCGTCGGCGGAGGCATTCGCACCATCGACGATGTCACCGCCCTGATTCAGGCCGGGGCCGAAAAGGTGAGCATCAACACCGCCGCCGTCAACAACCCCGCCATCGTCAAACAAACCGCGCGACGTTTTGGCCGCTGTGCGACGGTCGTCAACATCGACCCCAAGCGTGTTCCGGTACACGAATTTTTACGTCGCGCCAAACACAAGCCGGCGAACATCACCGACAAGCCCTACGTTTTTGAAGTACACACCCATGGCGGACGCAAGCCCACGGGCCTGGAAGCGGTCACCTGGGCGCAACAGGTCGTCGAACTGGGGGCGGGGGAACTGGTGCTGACCAGCATGGACGCGGATGGGACCAAAAACGGTTACGACGTGGAAATGACTGCGGCGGTGAGCGCAGCCGTCGATGTGCCGCTGATTGCATCAGGGGGTTGTGGCGGACCGCAGCACATGCTCGATGTGTTCACCCAAACCCGAGCCGATGCCGCGCTGGCGGCGAGCATCTTTCACTATGGCCAATACACCATACCGCAAACCAAAGCGTTTCTGGCGCAACATGGTGTATCGGTGCGGTTGACTTGAACCGGTTTCCACGCCTGAACTTTCCGCTACCACGCCTGAACTTCACGGTCAGCCGTGAAGTTCAGGATTCTTCTGATCATCAAAGGTATGACAACCAACCGCGGGTTGCCACCCGCGGCTATGAAGACGGTGTGTTGATCCGTCTAGAGCAATTCGCGTAATTTTTCGACCCCCTCTCCCTCCGGGAGAGGGTGGCCGAGTCCGCGAGGCCTGGTGAGGGCGCAAGCATTTTTATACCGTAAATCAAGCGTAATTTAAATACAAGACACGCCCTCACCCTAACCCTCTCCCGAAGGGAGAGGGGACGGAATAGGCACCACCACTGACCAAACAATTACGCAAACTGCTCTAGCCGCGGGTGGGAACCCGCGGTGCTAGTTGGAAAAACCATCCTGATCTTCGCGGACGAAGATCAGGTGTGAAGAGTTGCATTGATTGTTTTCACTTGACCACTCGACCACTTTTTTATTCGCGGTATGATTCGCACCTTGATGGCGGGTCGGTGAGTTTGGGGTGACAAGGGAGCGTGCACTTTGACGGCTTCAATGATGAAAGTGATGGTATTGGCCGGCGGACCGGATCGGGAACGCGAGGTCAGCCTGGTCAGCGGACAACAGGTTAGCGCTGCCTTGCAACAAGCGGGGCACCAGGTTCGTCAACGTGACATTCAACCCGGCGACCTTTCGGCGCTGGATGAGTTTGTCACCTGGCAGGGTGATTCGCTTTTCATCGCGCTGCATGGCTCCTGGGGCGAAGGCGGCGGACTGCAAAAAATATTGGAAGATCGCCACCTGCCTTTTTTTGGTTGTCAATCGATGGCTGCGGACCTGTGCATGGATAAATATCGCACCAAGCGCACACTTGAAAACGCGCAGTTACCAACCCCCGCTTACGAAGTGATCGTGCCCGGCGGCGATGTCACGCTCCAAGCCCCCCTGGTCCTCAAACCCCTGCGCGAAGGCAGCAGCATTGATGTGGTCATCTGCATGACCGATGACGAAGCGCGTACCAAGGCCCGCGAGTTGCTGACACGCCATGACCGAATATTGGTCGAACAATTCATCTTCGGATTGGAATTGACCTGTGGCGTGATTGGAGATGCGACGAGTCATCGTGACATGCCGCTGCCGCCGGTGATGATCAAGCCTGCGACCAAGTTCTACGATTACCAGGCCAAGTATCTGCGCGATGACACGCAATATATTTTTGATATTCCGCTGCCGGTGATGACGCTGGCGCTGGTGCAGCAACTGGCACTGCGGGCGCATCAGGTGTGCGGTTGTCGGCATCTGTCGCGGGTGGATTTTCTGGTGGACGATCAGCAGCAGCCTTGGATTTTGGAAATCAACACGATACCGGGCTTCACGTCGCATTCACTGATTCCCAAGGCAGCGGCACACGTGGGCATCGGTTTCCCGCAACTGTGCGATCGGTTGGCACGGTTGGCGGTGAACGGTGGGTGATGGATACAAATGATGTTGACGCCGAGGGCTTTGGCCCCGGATTGATTCGTTTTTATCATGCAAACCATCCGGCCCTGAAGGGCTCGGCGTCAAGTGTGTCAAATTCACGCCAACCTCGGCAAAATGACCAGTGCCCAGTAAGCAAGCGGTGCAACCGAGAGGGGTGAATCAACGACATCGAGCACACCGCCGAAGCCGGGGATGTAACTGGCTGAGTCCTTGATGCCCGCATCCCGTTTGAACAGACTGGCCGTGAGGTCGCCGAATTGGCCGACCAGGGCAAACAAGGCCCCGCAAATCGCCACCGCCCAGAGCGGGTACACCTGCGGCGTGAACACCCGTTGCCCCGGCCCTTTGCTGAACTCGCCCAAAATCTGCACCCCCGTCGCATCAGGCCCCTGCAACCATTGGGCCAACATCACCAGCCCCACCGCCACGAGTGTTGATGCTGCCACGCCCCCGGCCAACCCCTCCCAGGTTTTGCCCGGCGAAAGCCAGGGAATCATTTTGTGACGCCCCAGTAAACGACCCGTGAAGTACGCCCCGATGTCGCAGGCCTTGGTCGTGGCGATGATGCCCAGAATCAGCCAGGCCGAGTGCCAGCGCCGAATCAGAATAAAAAAGCCCGGCAGAAAACCCATGTAAATCAAGGCAAACATCGTCACCCCCGCCACCGCCACTGCTCCCTGGGTGCGCTTCTGACGCAGGCTGTATTTCACCAGCGACACGAAGAAAAGCAGAATGACGATCGAAGCAAAAATGGCGACGGCTCGCTGGGCATCGATCGATGAAGGCAGAATGTAAAGCGACAGGCAGCCGACGATGCCCGACCAGGCGACCATGGCTGTGTCAGCGGAAATGCCTTTGGCGCGAAAAATCGTCACCAACTCGCGCGCCCCCAGCGGTATCAATGCCAGCACCAGAAACAGCATCACCAGCCCGGCTGGTAGATAGGTGCGCCCGAAAAAAAGCGATTGCAACCATGAGTCACTGATGCCCACCTGGTCGAGTCGATTGTCCAGGTAAAACACGCCCATGAGCAGCGCGATCATCAGCGGGCCGAAAATCAGGCGATAGCGAAACATGTGAGCATGTTAACGGATGACGCATTCAAATGGATGATGGATCATGGATAATGGATAATGTTCAAACCAAGAGAGGGGCATCGCACCCCTTCTTCTTACATCATCCCTTATCCATTATCCCTGACACATCATTCACCCACCCACTGGCACATGTTCGAGCACAGGGGTGGACGGGTTGAACACACACAGACGTGATTTGCCGGTGGTCTTGGCGTTGTAGAGGGCCTTGTCGGCTTGTAATAGTAGTTGTTCCGGGCTGGTCGCACCCGCCAAACGTAGGCACGCAAGGCCCATCGACAGCGAGCAGCGCACCGGCGGCCCGCCTTTCTGACGCAGCGATTCCCACCCGATTTCAAACTGCTCACTGATCCGCTTGGCGACCAGTCGGGCGGTCGATGAATCCGTCTCCGGCAAAAGCACAATGAATTCATCCCCGCCAAAACGACCCGCCACATCCGCCCGACGACAATTCGCCTCCAACACGCGCGCCAGTTGCATCAGCAACTGATCCCCCGACTGATGACCAAACGCATCGTTGTATTGCTTGAACCCGTCCAGGTCGATCATGATGCACGCCAGATCACGCCCGTAACGATGACAATGCGTAAATGCCTGATTCAACGCCAAATCAATGGCGCGACGATTGGCCAACCCGGTCAGCGGGTCGGTCGCAGCGATTGCTTCCAACTGCGAGACCGCATCCTCCAACTGTTTGTTTTTATGACGCAGTTCATCGAGGGTGCGTGTCAGTTCCTGATGCAGACGCAGGTTTTCCTGCCGGGTGCGGTGAATCGCCAGGTTTTTTTCCACCAAAATCGGCAGCGCAAAAAGATAGTCCCCGGCCTTGACCAGATAATCACAGGCCCCGCGCTGAATGGCTGCCATGGCCAGTTCAAAATCCGATAAGCCGGTGATAATCACCACGGGTAAATCCGGGCGATGATCCAGCAATTGGTCCAACACTTCCATGCCCGAAGCATCGTCCAGGTGCAGGCTGCTGAGCACCATTTCCACCCGTTCCAGGCCGTACGCCAGGGCCTGGCTGAGGGTGCGCACCGGCAGAACGCTTTCGTGGCCGTAGTGATTGCAGAGCACCCGGCTGATAGCCGAGGCGCACTCCTGCTCCGGCTCAATGAGCAGCAAACTTGGATTTCCCTGGATCGCCATAAGCTTGGACCTCCCCGTTATAAACGGAGAATCAAACTCCCCCACCTGCAAACATCGGCGAAAAACCTGTGGCGAATCAGGTCCAGATAAAACAGATATGACGATTGCATCAAATATTTTTCATACCCGCCACAAATTCACTACCCAAATCGAGCCTGAACTTCACGAGGTCGATGCACCCTGTTGGCCACGCCTGAACTTCACATGCGAGTGAAGTTCAGGATTCTTGTGATCATCAACCAGTTACTCCCATTCCTCAAACCATCCTGATCTTGCAGGCGGCCCTGCAAGATCAGGCGTGGGCGTGATATGTGACACCGCCGCCCTCGGCGGTGTGAGTCAGGGAGGTGATTACCCAGCCGGGGGCGGCTGGGCTACAACAAGACTCAAGTATCAATCATGATGCTTTTGCCGAAGGCGGGCCGACAATCGCAAAATCAGATGCACCCGTTCGAATTGTTCGACCCAATCCTGCATCGTGGCCGCCAGTTCATTGCCATCGACGGGTGCTCCAGGCAGGGGGCACGATGGCCCCAGTTGGCGGGCAGCGATGGCGCGATAGCGTTGCAGGGTGCGGTCGCCGAACCATCCGACCAGTTCGTAATCTTCCGCGCAGAACAGCACCACGGGCACACGGTCGCCGGCGTTGATGCGCACCATTTGCTGTACATCACGATGCTGATCGCGGTCCAGCCAGCGCAGGTCGATGCACGACGGATTGGCCTGCGCGATTTGGGCGAGCATCGGCCCCTGTTGCACACAATCGCCACACCAGATGCCCGACAGCGCGATGACATTGATTTTGCGTGTGAATGATTGCAGCAACTGCTGCTGAGCCGGGGTGAGGGTCAGTTGCTGATGAATTTTGCCCCACGATTCGCGCTGGTTGGGGTTGCCGGTCTGAAGGTAGGCGTCGTAGTTCAACCCGGCGCTGTGCTTGGCTTGTAAAAAACTGGCGTCCATCGCGCGTTGCTCCATGGTATGTGAGCGCATTGTAGCCTTGAGCGTCACGTGCCCGGACCGAAATATTCAATTTTCGCGCGTAAAGTAGCTTGATTATGTGAACATATCGACGCGAGGAATTGATGTGGTCGAGTGGTCGAGTGGTCGAGTGGTCGAG
>CAYRTH010000142.1:0-8128 GCA_964427135.1 uncultured Phycisphaeraceae bacterium | reverse complement strand
GCGCAGCGGGCGTCCGGGGCGGTCGTCGGACCAGGTCAGGTCCAGGTTGAGCTGGTCCTTCTCGATGGGCAGATCGGCCAGCACGCAGCCGGAGCTGATGATTTGCACGCTCTTCCAAGGTGCTGTGCCGCGAAGCATGATGCGGAACACACGCGGGTCCGCAGGGGCAAGCGCCAATTCGCTGCCCATCGGCCGATTGTTGAGCGTGAACTCACCGACCATACGCGGACCGGTGGTAGCAAAGCACCGTCTGGCGTAAAGTGCTGCAAACAGCGAGCGCCGGTCGAGGCCATGGGCGATGATACCGGTCAGCCCGCACCACCCGCGTCCGTTTCGACCCGGCCAGCCGCAGTGGTTGTCGGTACCGCCGGTGAACCCGATACGGAACCCACGGGTCAGGGCGGAGCGTGCCGACGCACCCAGACCGCCGCAGTCGATACGCCAGGTTGGATCGCGCAGCTCGTCCTCGAATGAGCCTCGACCCTGGTGGATTTCGAACAGACGTGTGGCCGTATGCTCAGGTGTCGGCCCCCAGTCAAAGGCGCACCAGACCGGTCGGCCGTCGGGTGCGTTTGCCATCTCACGGCTGTACGAATCCATGTTGGTGTGATGGGGCACGAGTATGCCCCGGCCCGGTGGGATCAATGCAGCCAGTTCGATCAGGGGATAACGCCCTGGTCGCTGCGGCGAGGCATGACCGATCAGCTCAGACAGTTCCACAAGCAGGTCCCAATCATCGGTGATGATGTTGGCATGCCCCTCGCGCCCGGACAGCTCGAATGTTGGCATGACGACGAACCGGCCAGGGGCGTCCAGCGCACGGCCCAGCGCCGCCTGCTGGGTGACGTTGTGCCCATCCGCGTATGAGTTGCGCCAATGAAGGTGGTCCGCAGGACCGGTGAAGTCGAACGCCGACTCATCACGTGCACTGCGCACGGCATCGCACCAGTTGCGCTCACCATCGCCGCTGAACTCGGTGTGCCAGTGGATGTCTCCAAACCAGATCGGCGTACCATCCATGGCGACGGGACGGGGCGAACTCAGAACATCACGACCCGTGGCATCCGTCACCCGGTGACGAAGCGTTGCGGGGCTGGCGGATGTCGGCCTGACCACGATGGCGCCGATGTCCCTGGTAAGCGTTACCGGGTTACCGTTGATGGCTGCCGAATCGACATCAGGCACCGTCGGATTGAGGTAGGCATCGAGATAGCGAAGCACGATCTGACCATCGGGCCGGGTGTAAGACTCAAGGGTTGCCGCTGGGCCGGGCACAGTCTGAACCATTACCGTCGCACCCACAGGGCGCCAAGCCTCGACAGGCGCATCCACGGTATCAGCGACCACCAGCTCCAAACACCAGCGTTGCCCCGACAGGGCGAAGGGCTGCTGAGCGCCAGGCCACAACGGCGGCAGATCGATCGGCGAATCCGTCCCCACCCCCGACACGACCAATGTCAGTTCTGTTCCCGCAGCCAGGCCCGAATCCAATTCGGCGGTGAGCAGTGCCCGTTGGCGGATCACTGTTTCACGGTCGGCCCGCTTGGCATTGATACTGTAATACTGCACAAGTTTGAGTGGCCGACCCCCGACCTCAAGCGCATGGGGGCGAAGGCTGATCAGCGTTCGAAGACGGCCGACCCGCACCCGCACAAACCGGCCCGGCTTCACCGGCTCAGAGAGCGTCAGCTTTACTCGCCAGGGCATCTGCGTCACTTCCCAGCAGGGCAGTTCATTCATCGTTGATCCTTTCGCAGCATGGGTCTCAAGGACGCGACCGTCAACGCATAAGCGGGGTCGTCTGCGCGATTGGTCATGGCCTGCGGGTCCACTTGGTAATCAAACAACTCGGCGTACAACTCGTCGCCCTGTTGGTTGAGGTAACTGGTGAAGCGATGGCGTGGTGTGCGGACGCTGCGGCCTTCGTGATAGACACGATGTTGATCGTGATACATCGGTCGGCGCACGCTCAATGCCGTGTCCTTCCACGGGCAGGCAGGCGTCGTCAACAGCGGCGCAAAGCTCCGGCCCTGAACATGAGCAGGCGTGTCGATTCCCGCGATGTCGCAGATTGTGGGGAACAGGTCCACGTGTTCGGTGATGCGGTTGATGCGTATCGGTTTATCGAGCCGGTGCGGGGCGTGAATGAGTAAAGGGCAGTGCATGGCCTGGTCCCAGAGATTGTGCTTGCCGAAGTAGCCATGTTGACCATCGGTGAAGCCGTGATCTGTGGTGATGACGATGATGGTGCGATCACGCAGGCCACGGGTATCCAACGCTTGCAGAATGCGACCGACCTGAGCATCGAAGTAGCTCATGGCGGCATAGTGGCCGTGAATCAGTTCGCGTTTCTGGTCGTCGGTGGGTAACCAGGCGCGGTCGTAGGAATGCTGCCAGTAGTACTGGGCGGCTTCCTTGTCGCCGGGCACCCAGGCTGGAGTACCCGGTGGTGGCGCATCGGCGGCGGGCAACTGCAACGACCCACGTTTGTATAGGTCCCAGTAACGCTTGGGCGAGCAGAACGGCAGATGACCAATCTCGTAGCCCACGCCCAGAAAAAACGGCTTGTCAGTCTTGCATTGTTGGATCCATCGCACTGCTTGCATGGTGGCTTGACCCTCGACGTAGGCATCGTCGTCCACGTCAGGCGCTTCGACTGCGGGTCCGCGGTAGCGACGGGCATCCTCGATCGTGCCACCGGCGGCTTGCCACGATGCCATGCGCTCTTGCATCAGCGCGAATGATGCCGGGTCGATCCACCACCTTAGCGAATCAAGCGTTGCCGGTGGCGCCCATGAAAACTGCGCCCTGGTGGGCAGTGGTGGGTGCCAGCAGGGTTGCGAGAACGACCCATCATCGCGTTCAAGATCGTGCAGCAAGTGCCACACGCCGATCGACTCGTAGCCACTGCACATAAACTGCTGGGGCAGCGTGACAAAGTTTTGGCCCATGCGCCTGCGAAAAGCGGGGAAGAACTCGCGGTTGTCGTAACGTTGTGTGGTATCAGGCCGACATCCAGTCCACAAACACGCACGTGATGGGCCACATAACGGGTAGTTGGCATAGTGACCGGCGAATACAGCCGTCGGACCGGTGGCGAGGCTGTCCATATGCGGTGTCACCGCCTGTACATCGCCGCAGCACCCGATGCGCGGGCCAAAGTCGTGCGACATGATGAACACCACGTTCATGCGATCGGAACCGCTCATGTGGGTAGTTCCTGATTCAGTGGTCGTCCGTCACGGGTGGTGGCTGTCTGAGTTGGAAACGGATCGTTTCGCTGGCCCATCCACTGTTCCAAAAGTTGGGCCATCGCCAGTCGTTGGTCAGCATGAACAGGGTCGCCAATCAGATTGATCAACTCATTCGGGTCGGTGGACAGGTCGTACAACTCTTCGCCGCGCCCCGTATAGCGCACATACTTGGTGGTGGGCGTACGCAACATACGGATCGGATTGACCCACTGTTGTTTGCTGTAATATTCGCTGACCAGGAAGGGCCTTTGAAGCGATGATCCAGTCTTTAAGGCTGACAGCAATGAAACCCCATCGGTGTGAATCGACGACCCCCCTGCCGCTTCCAGCAAGGTTGTAAACCAATCGACATTGATCGTCTGCGTATCACGATCGATCCGTTGGACGGGCCTGCCCCACATCGCCGGCAAACGTACATAAGCTGGAACGCGTACCATCTGTTCATACATGAACGGGCCCTTGAAAATAAGCCCATGGTGCGTGTCCATGTCGCCATGATCGCTGGTGACCACCAGCAGGGTTTGATCCAGCAGTCCTTCCTGGCGAAGCGCCGCAACGACCCGCCCAACATGCTGATCAAATTCATGGACACAGTGGCGATACCAGACGCGATATTGCTGCCAGCGCTGGCGCGAAGCCTGAATCATGATGTGTCCCTGATCCTCGGTCATGAACTGACGCTGCACCGCAGGCTTGCCATCCAGCGCTTGCCCAGTGCATGAAGGAGGCAGCGGTGTCTGCTCCCCCGCCGAAATGTCCCGATTCTGCCAACCGTAGATGTGATGCGGATTGTTGTAACTTAGAAACAGCGCAAAGGGCTGATCGGGTTGCGAACGACGCTTTTGAAGATAGGGCAAAGCATGTTGGGTGACCGCCTGATCATCGGTGGTTTCAGGGCCGGTGACTCCAAAATCTTCATGCCAACCGGCGATGCCGACGGGGTTTTTGCCCAGGTGCCACTTGCCGAAATACGCCGTGTGATAACCGGCTTGTTGCAGTGCCGTACCGATCGTTGGCAAGGCAAGCGGCTGTCCCCCGGCGGCCCCGATATTGCCCATCACACCGGTGCGTGAGGGGTACAGCCCGGTGAGTATCGATGATCGACTGGGCGAGCATTGCGGCGTGCTGCAAAAAGCATTTTCCAACACGACACTCTGCTGTGCCAGGGCGTCGATGTTAGGCGTGTCAAAAAATGAATCACGATGCCCCACCGCCCGCCAGTGTTGCTGATCGGAAAACAAAAATACGATGTTGGGGCGTTGTCGCTGGTTCACGTGGGTTGATGCTCCAAAATAATTTCAGCAACCTGAACACGACGAACGTACTGACCCGGATACTGCTGCGCTTCAAATGAAAGTCGCAGACAACCCCCTGCTGTCAGTTCAGCGGGCAGTTCAAAATCAAGTGGTTCACTGCGACGATCCAGATAGGGATGAACCAACCAACATTCGTTGGCCGTCAACTGAATCGGGCCGCGGCGCTGATCTTCCGCATAGACCACCATCAATCGATAGTGACCGGTGGTCTTCAACCCGGTGTATCGCATTTGCAAGGGTTGCGAATGCATGGCCGAGGCATTGCGACACCATGCCAGGGGCAATGGCGGATGCAATCCTTTGTGAATAGCCGTGGGCAACGACATCAGTTGACCGCCAGCAGGCACCAGGCCGACCTGCATCGCGGGGTTCACATGACAATACGGATCATCATTCAAACCAGCCTGATGATGTAAATGACACTCAAGGGTGATATCGCCCAGGTCGTCGTAAACGACATCGGCTGGCAGATCATACCGCCGCAGCAACCGGCTCAGTTCGGTGACCCGAAGTTCCTCATCGTCCAATTGTCTGATGCGGGCAAACTCGGCTTCGAACCAGTGACGATCATTCAGTGGCACATCGATTTCATCCAGACAGGCACCGCGCAGCACCGCCGAGGCACCATGTCGCGGCACGCTCAATTGAATGCCCACCGCATCATGCAACGCATCGCCCAACGTAAAACATTGGGTTCGCAAAGCCTCGTCCGCTTCATTCAAGTCTGCCTGTTGTAAGACGCTTTGCGCCTGTTGCATGGCGACAAGCGACCCGGTGGTTGATGCCTGCCTGAGGCACGTGACCGCATGTTGTTGCACCTGCGATTCATGCAGGAACCTCCGACGGGTGAACGCATCGAACGCTGCGCGGAAGTGCGCCAATTGGAATCGCCAGGGTGAGTAAAGGTTGGCGCCAAACTGACCGGCGAGGGAGTCCAAGGTCTGCAAGGTACGTTCGATGGTCTGGTTGTCTGTAATGGGGCCGTACCAGTTTTGCTCCAGGTCCAGCAAGGTTTGCGTGAATGCCTCCGCCATATCGGGGTGCAAAAAATAATGTGCGTAATCCAGCAGTACCTGACGAACCGTCGCCCCTTCCCACGCCAGGCCGGACCATACAAACTTGTTGACATCATCATGCACCCCTTCGGAATAGGTGATGAAACCGAAGGTGTGAGCCTGATGATCGTCATAAAAACGTTGCATGGCCAGAGGGCGCGGGTTGACCATTTCGCGTCCCTCTGTAAAGGCGAACGGCCAATGCCATGATGCTTGCGGAAACTGACATTCACGGGTGTGACTGATGTCCGGGTAGGCTCGAATCGGGTATCGCTCCGGGATCATCGCACGCAGTTGCGCCAAAGAAACATGCACCCAAGGCCCGTAAACCAGACCCGTCAGATAGGGTGTGTCCACCGCCAGCAACTCGGATAACTCGTGCAACTCCGCCAGACTCAATTCCTGTGGTGAAAACCAGAGCGTGCAACCGGGATGAATCGTCTGCAAACGTTGATGCATCCGTTTGAGCACCCGCAACATCGGCCCGCCGGGTAAATGCCCCGGATCACCGCCGGGCACAAACACCGCCTGTAACGAATTGAGTCTGCTTAAATCCTCCAACACTCGATCCACCTGCGCATCGAGCTGTTTTTCATCCCCCGTTTTTTGCGTCAACACCGGCTGCCAAACCCATACTTCCATCAGCATGTTCGCCGCCAATCGGCTCAACTGGACAAACATCTCTTCGGGTGCAATCTGTGGCTTTGGCCCCAAACCAAGATCGTCATTGCTCGGAGCAACCAGTTCAATCGCATTGCACCCGAACACCAACATGTCGCGCAGATGCTTTTCAAACTCAGGCACCCCCCAGGCATCGTAAGTGTTATTCATCGCACGATAACCCAGTTGATGTCCGCGCAATGACAACTGCGGTCTGCCCGTGATGGGTAGCGATTGGTTGATCGACCATTGCCCCGCATCCAAACGCAACATACGCAGCAGCCGACCGATGCCAAAGGTCAAGCCTCGCAGACTTTGTCCCTGCACATGCAGCACCTGCGTGCCCGCCTGGCGTTCCAACCAAAGTCGGTACGAATCCTCAGCAAGCATCCCCTGATGCGTGCTCGGCGAAACATCGCCTGCCACCGAACTGTCGACATCGGCCAGTGACAAATGAAATCGCACCCCCCCATCCCCATGGTCCTCACGCACGTGATTAACCATGGCCACCCGCACACCGCTTCGTTCAAGGATGACCTGCTGAAACAACTGAAATGGCACTGAATCATGCGGGAGCAACCCATCCGCACTCACTCGAAGATGATCGAGTCGTCCAGCAATCATCCTTTTACAATAAAACAATGGCGAATTAAAGTCAAATATATTAATGATTCAAGATGAAACATTGACTATTTCATTTTAGTGAAACAATTCTTCCCGTATTGTTGTTTTGGTGATATAATATGCACTTATGAAAATCACCGTCAAAGAGGTTGCTGCCAAGGCTGGAGTATCCGTCGGCACGGTTAGCCGAGTGATACGTCAGATGCCCTCCGTGGACCCGGTCATTGCTGAGCGCGTAAAACAAGCGGTAGCTCATTTGAACTATCGCCCGCTGCGGATTCGTCGTCCACAGGCGGCTGGGTATTCTCCGTTGGAAGATAAAAACATCGCCATCGTCATGCTGGCCATGCATCGTTCGTTGGAAACCCTTCCCTCCGTAGCCGCTGCCATTCATGGGGCCGAGGCAGCCGTCACCAAAGCAGGCGGCACCACGCTGATCGTGGACTGCCCGGATGTCCGCATTCTTCCGCAGGTACTTGCGAGCACGGATTTACACGGGTTTTTACTCAAAGGCGCCCTCCAAGGGCATTGGATGGATCAACTGAACCCGGAGTTATTGCATCGCTTAAAAACCATTCCAGGTGTATGGATGATGGGCAAGCCGATCGGCGCCTGGGGCGATGCCGTCAGTTCAAACGATTACGAAGTCGGACGATTGGCTGCCCAAGTCTTGTTCGAACGCGGACATCGGCAGGTGGCCACGCTCAACCCCAAGAGTGATCATCTTCTTTTTGCCCGGCGCGAATCCGCCTTCACCTGGCACGCCCACACGCTTGGCATGATTATCCATCGCTTTGCAAACAAGAGTTCCTCGGTTCAGGATGACACTTCACTGCCCGTGCAACCGGTGCAGGACATGCAGTGCATTGATGGTCTGGTCGCACAGCTCATGGCTGACTCACCTCGCCCCACAGCCGTGTTCACCCCGGGGGACAGCGTTGCCCGGTTGATTTATCGCGCCCTTGCGATGCGCAACCTCAAAGTCGGTCACGATCTGGCGCTGGTTTCCTGTAACAACGAACAGCCCCTCAACCAGGTGCTTTATCCGAGTCTGGCAACGATTGATGTGCATGCCAACCTGGCCGGTCAGCGGGCCGTGGAACAACTGGCCTGGCGATTGCAAAACCCCCAGGCCCAGCGAACCGTTGAAATCACCATCGAACCAGAGTGGGTCGATGGCGAATCATTAGGTCCGGTTCGCTAGTGTATCATTGCATCT
>CAYRTH010000141.1:0-8170 GCA_964427135.1 uncultured Phycisphaeraceae bacterium | reverse complement strand
AAACCAATCGCCATCCCTCCGTTAACCGGACAGTACTGATTTCGGATTTCGAATTGAAGAACCAAGCCGAGGACGAAACCGACCCCGGGGAGGTTGAGGACTCGGGTATTCTGCATGGAATGGGTTGGTCGGCATCCCTCAGGCACTTCCGCCCTCACCCTAACCTTCGCCACGGCGAATCTTCGACTCTCCCGGGGGGAGAGGGGACAGATCACGGAATCAACACCAGTTTGCCGATGTGCTGACCGGTTTCCATCACCTGATGCGCGTTTTGCACATCACTCAATTTGAAAGTACCTGCGATGTGTTGTTTGTAGCTGCCGTCGGCAAAGCTTTGCAAAATATGTTCGCAGCCCGGTAGCCATTGATCACGACCGGTAGTGACCAATTCCGTCAAGGCCCAGCCACGGATGGCGGCGTGTTTACGGATCAGCGGCGTGACATCGACCTTGTCGGGTTTGCCCAGCAGGCCGTAAACATAAATTACCCCGTGCTGCGCGAGGCATTTGATTTCGGTGTCGAGGTAGGCCCCGGCTGCGACGGGATCGAAAAACACATCGACGCCATGATCACTGGTGATGGTTTTGATGTCCTTGTACCAGGGCGATGGTTTGCCGTCGTCGCCGACGGTGACGATGACATGGTCGTAGGCGCAGGTGGGCAGGGCTTTGATGGCTGCAACTTTGTTTTTGCTGGTGGTTAAACCGATGGCGGTTCCGCCGTGTTTTTTGACAATTTGCGCAGCGGCCAGAGCGACACTGCTGGAGGCGGCAGGCATGGCGACGATCATGCCCGGCTTGAGGTTGTGCTTCCAGATCAGCGCCCCCCAGGCCGTGAGGTACGGCAACCAAAGCGCACCCAGTTGATTGTCAGGGATGTTGGCCGGTGCGAGGAATGTGCCCTCAGCGGCGCAGATGTAATGACAACGATACGTGCCCCCTGCGCCACCGGCTGCCAATCGCGGTACATCAGGAGCGATCACCACACGATCACCCACGTGACGGGTGGTGACACCACTGCCCAAGGCTTCGATGATGCCGCCGCCTTCGAGGCCCGGGGTAAAGGGTGGGTCGCCGGAGGAAAGACGGTACATGCCTTTGCGAGCCATGAGGTCGGCATGGTTCATGCCGATGCTGGTCAGACGAATGAGCACCTGACCGGGGCCGGGCTGGGGCAGGGGTTCGGTGATGAGTTTGAGGTTTTCGATGCCGCCGAATTGCTCGATAATGACGCGCTGACATTGTGGCTGGTTCATGTCGTAATCCGTTCAATTTACGGTGGGTGTTGAAGCAGTGCGATTGTGGGGGCAATCAGTGACTGCGTCAAATGAGGTGTGAAGAAGTGGTCGAGTGGTCGAGTAACGATATCAAAAGAAGCACCACGCCTGAACTTCGCCGTCGCAGCGAAGTTCAGGATTGCTTTATCGAAAAATGAGTGTGCTTAAAGAATCCTGAACTAGCTTGAAGACAAGCAAGTTCAGGCGTGCGAAGCATCTGTTTCATCAGTCATTGAGTGATGCCCGCCGGCCAATGGACGATCAAGCCCATATCGAACATCATCCCCCATCAGGCCGCCAACCCCGGCAGGGTCACGGCACTGACTTTGAAACCAGGCACGTCCCTGGCCTGTATCGGCTTACTGAACAGATAACCCTGTCCCAGTTCGCAATCGATCGATTGCAACACCAGCAGTTGCTCCATGGTTTCGATGCCCTCAGCCACCACATGAATGTTCAGGTTGCGTGCCAGTTCAGCCACGGCGTGAACCAGTGCCGCGTACGATCGGCCACGGGTGATGTTGGTGACAAAGCTGCGGTCGATTTTCAGCGTGTCGATGGGGAATTGATGCAGCCCTGCCAGGGTTGAGTAGCCGGTGCCAAAGTCATCCATGCTGATTTTGACGCCCATTGCACGGATACGTTGAAGATTACTGGCAGCGATCTGCGGGTCGCGCATCACCGCACTTTCGGTGACTTCCAGATGCAGGCAGTCAGCCGACAGACCGGTTTCATCGAGTATTTCCTTCACCATGGCGTCCAGGTTCGGCAGCATCAATTGGCAGCGCGACAGATTCACACTCACACTCGCCGGCGCCACATGCGGATATTGACTTCGCCATTGTGCCAGTTGTGCGCAGGCCTGCTGCAACACCCAGCGACCGATGGGCATGATCAGGCCGGTCTCCTCGGCGACCGGGATGAACTCGGCGGGTGAAATTGCTCCCTGCTGCGGGTGGTTCCAGCGCAACAGTGCTTCGTAGCTGCGAACCTTGCCGGTGATCAGGCAGACGATCGGCTGATATACCATATGAAGGGATTGATTTTCCAGTGCCGTACGCAATTCATGTTCCATGGTCATGCGCTGCTGCGCTCGTTTGCGCATCGCCACATCAAACAGCACATAGTTGCCCTTGCCCCGAAGCTTGGCTTCATACATGGCGGTGTCGGCATCGCGCAATACATCCTCCGCGCTGTCGGAACACACATCACTGGTGACGATACCGATGCTCGCCGAGCAATACACATCCCTGCCGTCGAGTTGATACGGCTGCGCGATGACCGACAGCAGTTGATCAGCCATGGTCTGCGTGTCGGATAACTGCTCAAGTCCGTCCAGCAAGATGACAAATTCATCGCCACCCAACCGGGCGATCATGCAGTCGGTCATGATCTGTCCAAGGTTGTCAGGGGTTCGTATCGCCCGGCTGAGTCGTTGGGCAATACTGATCAATAGTCGATCGCCGACGCTGTGGCCCATACTGTCATTGATCGTCTTAAATCGATCAAAATCAAGGTACAGCACCGCAAACCGGTAATGCTTCAACTGCCGGGCACACATCACCGCCTGTTGCAAACGTTCACTCAAAAGCGCCCGGTTGGCCAAGCCGGTAAGTTTGTCGGTCGTCGCTGCGACAACCAGTTCATGTTCCAGTGACTTCTTGGCGGATATGTCTTCGATGACCACCACCAGATGTTTTTGCTGACCCAGTACCATGGGCTGAACACCTACCCGCAGCCAGGGGTGTGTCACCTGGTCATTGATTTTCAATTCCTGCTGTATTTCAAGTCCGCTGACCGCTTCTCCGCTTTCCAGCAGGTGAATCAATCCATGACGAATATTGCAGGCCGAGCATGCTTGACCGTGGCCGCAGCCGCGCTGGTTTAGCAGGCGATTGCTACAGCCGATGATATCGCCCGGACGCTTGCCGATGATTTCTTCTCTTGATTTGCCCAACAGTCGGCTGATCAGTTCGTTGGAATTGATCACCAACGCTTCCTGGTTCAGCAGTAACATGCCCACCGGGGCGCAGGCGAAAATCGTCTGCAGATTGGCGCGCTCGATGTGCACCTGCATTTCCGCTTTTTTCCGATCATCTATGTCCGTGCTACTACCGCGATAGCCTTTCACCGAACCATCCTGATTCAAAATCGGAATTCCCTGACTGGCAAACCAGATCGTACCGCCATCGGTGCGTTCAAGGTGATCTTCCTGTGCTGAAAAAGCCTGTTTGCTGTCCATGGCCTGCCTCAGCCAGTTTGAAAAAGTATCTCGGCCGTCTGGCGCATGAAGTTCATATAAATAGCGCTTGCCGATCAGTTCCTGCGGGTCGTGTCCCAGAATCGATTGCACTGCGTCGCTGACATAAACAAATCGTCCGTAGATGTCGATCTCCCAAATGATCGTCCGACTGTGCAGTGCCAGTTGTTTGAAACGCTCTTCCTCCACCGCAAGGCTTTTGGCTTGTTGCAACAATACCTGATCCGACCGATTCAGCGCCCCGAATGTGACCCCCAGTAGCGAAAGTATCACCCCCATCATCAATAGCATGATCAAAATCACCGGCAGGGCTGATTTGACAAGTAGCTGCTGATACCAATGACCTTCCGCTATCTCCAGCATCAGCATGGCCAGCACGTCATTACTTTCTTTATAAATGCCGGCGGCGATGATCAGGTCGTCCACCTTTTCAAAATAAGTTGACTTGGGCACCAGGCGTTTACTCGCCGGTTCTTCGTACTGATAATTCACCCAGCCCGATCCGTCTGCCAGTGCCTTGGTTTGAATTTCGCGTCGAAAATAGGTTCCGCCGCCCCAGTCTTTCCGATCGATCAGATTTTGCCCCACCAGCCGGGGTTTGACCGGATGCGCCATGATCGTCATGTTATGGTCATAGGCCAATCCATAAAGGCTGCCCTTGTGGAACATACCATCGAATTGATTACATTCTTCAATAAACCGCTGTCGGCCGTGCTCACGGTAAAAAGTCACGGCTCGCTTCACCATGGCGACCGCGTCATCGTGCGTGATCAGTCCCCCTTGGCGTACCGCATGGTCCCGAACGGGTACCGCAGCGACGAAGTGTTTATGGTGGTTATTGGAAACGAGCATGAACGATGATGTCACTTGCAGATCATCGTAAGGACGCATCAGCTCAATGGGTGGCTCGCATTCTTTCCCCGGTTTGATATCCGCCCCATGTCCATGACATGAACTGTCCGCAAAATAAAACCACTTACCATCAGGTCGGCGACCCACCAGACTCGCCCGCGATAAGCTGGTGTCCTCCGCACACAGGTCCGTGAGTTGCTTAGTCAGCGCCCGATAGAGCGGTATGTTTTCATCATCAGCGTCGCCGTTCAAACCAATCAAATGCTCGGTATTGACCGACATCGCTGATAAGCGCGCCTGTTGCTCCAGTTGTTCACGCATCCCCGACCAGGCCCGCCAGACGACCAGGGCAGTCAACAAAAAACCCAGCAGTGTCACCGCCAACACAACCCGTCTGAGTCTGGATCGAAATCGAGCGGTTGCCTGCAACATGATCACTCACAATCTCCACCCACCGGCGGCGGAATGATTTCACGTTCAGCGTTCTTAAAATCAGTGCATTTAACGATTATCGGCTTATCAGGCGAACGCCTTAACCTGGCGTATTACATCCCTGATCCTGCGTTCGGGATTCACCACACAGATACTGCCCCCCGAGGTTGAGTTTTATATCGCGGATTCACCTAGAATCTGTCACCCATGACCCCAAGTAAAACGACAACCGTTTCCGCCAAACCAGTTTCGCGCAAGCCTGCCAAGCACGATGCATGCATCAACACCGTTGCACTGGTGTCACTGGGTTGCCCCAAAAACCTGGTGGACAGCGAAAAAATGCTCGGCCTATTGGCGGAGGAAGGTTTGGTGCTGGTCAATGATGAGTCACAGGCTGACGCGATTGTGATCAACACCTGCGGCTTTCTCGAAGCGTCGAAAGACGAATCACTGGGTGAAATCAAACAGGCAGCCCAGCGTAAGCGCGAGGGGACTTGCAAACGACTGGTCGTCGCTGGGTGTCTGGTGCAGCGACATCGCGCCAAAATGCTGGAGTGGTGCCCCGATATCGATGCCCTCATCGGCGTGTTTGACCGTGATCGAATTGTCCAAGCGGTGCGACCGGCTCAGTTAACGTCGAAGTCGAAAAAAGCGAACAAGGCTGAGGTGTTGCCCCTGCCGGTGTATTCATCGATTGCGGGCAATGCGGTGGTCGCCCGGCGGGAACGTGACCTGACAACATCACAAGCCCCCGGTTATTTTGAAAGTGACGCAGCGCGCTTACGACTCACCCCAAGGCATTATGCGTACCTGCGCATCAGCGAAGGTTGCAATCAGAATTGCGCGTTTTGCACCATACCTTCGATTCGCGGAAAAATGCGCTCCAAGCCGACCGAGGCACTGCATCGTGAATTGCGCGAATTGCTGGCCGACGGCACGTTCGAGTTCAACCTCATCGGACAGGACACTACCAGCTACGGGCACGACATCGGTTACCACGGTGATGGTCAAGGTTTGGCGGGCATGTTACGCGGACTTGATGCGCTGCTCCGAGAGCAGGGGGGCGATGCGCCCGGGTGGTTACGGTTGATGTACGCATACCCTTCGTGTTTCACCGATGAAATGATCGACGCCATTGCGCAAAGTCCGACGGTGGTGAAATACATCGACATGCCTTTGCAACACATCAGCGACCCGGTGTTGACCGCCATGCGGCGACATACCAGTCGAAAGCTGATCGAAACGTTGCTGGAAAAACTGCATAAACGCATACCGGGCATCGCGGTGCGCACGACATTTATTGCCGGGTTTCCGGGTGAAACCGATGATCAGCATCGTGAGCTGGTGGACTTGATTCGCAATGCCCCGGGGGCCGGGGGCGGTTTTGCAGCGGCGGGGGTGTTCCCCTATTCACCGGAACCGGGCACCCCGGCCGGCACGATGCACGCCCGTGGCCAGGGGTTACCCGCGGAAGTGGTGGAAGAACGCGTCCGTGCGTTGTACGAAGCGCAGCAGGCGGTGGTGTTTGCAAGGCATGAAAAAATGGCCAAGGCACAGACAGAGTTTGAGGTGTTGATTGATTCAGTCAAACCCGGCGAATCGAAATCAAAATCGGTGTCAGCGGATGATGCGGGTGAAAGTCGTGTGCCGACGCAGGGACGGTTGTATGTGGGTCGCACCTATCAGCAGGCCCCGCAGATCGATGGGGTCACTTACGTGGTGACGAAACAGAAATTGGTGCCGGGGGAACTGGTGCGCTGCCGCGTGACCGACTTTGATGGGTATGACCTGATCGCCCAGCCGGTGGACGATCTGCAAAAACGCACGAGCTTGCATGTGTTGCGGTGAAGTGGTGAATTTCGGATTTCGAATTTCGGATTTCGAATTTGAAGACAAGCCGAGGACGAAGCCGACAGGCTGAGGACTCGGGTATGGCTTGTTTCATTGCGTGATTCAGTTGTTTTCGGATCATCCACGCCTGAACTTGCGAGGCTGCGAGCAAGTTCAGGATTTATCTACGAACTGCCAATCATTGACGCCCAGGGCTTCAGCCCCTGATCGCTTACGAACATCCGGCCCTGAAGGGCACGGCGTCAAAGACGCCGACGCAAAGCGTCCGCGCTAAACATAAGCAACATGAATCACTCGAACGTTTTGATTGGTTACAATCGCAGCATGGCTTACGAAGATTGGTATCAAAAGGGTTTGCGGTTCACCTGCACGCAATGTGGCAATTGCTGTTCGGGTCCGCCGGGGTATGTGTGGTTTACGCTGGAGGAGGGCCACGCGATTGCACAGCGTTTGGGGTTGAGTGACGAGCAATTTTTGGAACAACATGCGGTGTTGCAGGGGCGGGCATGGTCGCTGCGTGATCATGCAACTGAGTTCGGCCATGATTGCACATTTCTGGTGCGTGATGAAAAGGGGCAGGGCAGGTGTTCGATTTATGAGGTTCGCCCGTTGCAATGTCGCACCTGGCCCTTCTGGCCGGATAATTTGCAAAGCAAGACGAGTTGGCAACAGGCGGCTGCACGCTGCCCGGGGATGAAAGCCGGTGTGAACGGTGTCGGCAAGTTGTACCCGGTGGAGGATATTCGCATCATTCGTGACAGCATGATGCCGGCGAGGTGATGTAAGTGTGTTTGTGTGATTGGATATGTTTAGCGCGGACGCTTGGCGTCGGCGCTTTGGCTTACAGCGCGATTTATTGGGTTTGATTTGAAAGAAAGACGCCCTCACCCTATCCCTCTCCCGGTGGGAGAGGGGACGGAAAAGTGATCAATTGACCGATTCAACAAAACAATCGCACGATGATATTGACATGTCACCCTGGCGGCTATGGCGACGGGCGGCGGGTGACCCGGTGATCGATACGGCGTTGCGCGGTTTGTATGATCGAATAGCTGTCGAGGTGCAACGCCAGGGGCCACAGTGCTGGGCATCGGGGCGATGTTGTCACTTTGAAACCTTCGGCCACCGGTTGTATGTCACCGGTCTTGAAATTGCGTGGGTGTTACAAAAGGTTACGCCGCCGTCGATCGTGGCCCAGTTGGAGCCGAAGTTTGACGGCTGCCCGTTTCAGCAAGGTCACGTGTGCGGCATTCATCAACATCGGCCACTGGGTTGCCGATTGTTTTTCTGTCAGCGCGGCAGCGAACCGTGGCAACACCAACTGTATGAAACCATGTTGCGAGAACTACGGTCGTTGCATGATGAACAGCATTTGCCGTATGAGTACATGGAATGGCGGCAGGGGCTGCGTGAAGCCAGTGATTATTTCAGGGGGAACGATTGATCTAGCTGCTACGGACATTCATCCGGGGTGGTGATGCCTGCGGCGAGCCAGACGA
>CAYRTH010000140.1:0-8228 GCA_964427135.1 uncultured Phycisphaeraceae bacterium | reverse complement strand
TGGGCTATGTCCGCGTGGCGAATGCAAGCGGGGTATTCGGATAGGCTCTTAGCCCTTCAGGCGCGCGAACCATTTGACCGGATTCATGATCTACTCAAGGCAAGCGGGATTCCCTTTGGCACCAACCCTTGGCCCTAAAATCCACATTGCACGTTGAGAGCTGGCCCGATGACCGATGGTTTTTCAGCAGAGGATATTTTCAGCCTTTCCTTTCCGAAGATGAACTTCATGATCGATACGTTTTCGATCTATGAATTTGATTCTCAGGCAGTGAAATGTCACCTAACTTTTCAAACAAGAATATAGCCGAACAAGACATATCCACCCAACCTTCAGTCGCCAAAGCTCCTTCGGGCGGGTGATGCGCGACGTTAGGCAGTAAGGGAAAGGATAGAACATGGAGAAGGCAAAAGGGGTTTTCTCTGCGCTCTCTGCGTACTCTGCGGTGAATCTCCGTGTTGTTAACAGGCTTCCCGCCTGCCTCACCCATTCATCGCGTGATGAAACAGTTTCTCATGACTAAACTTTCGTACCAACCTGCTGACGCACCCATGATGAATGTAATTGCTCAAATCATTCGCGGAATGAACCGCCGACGTCCGGTTGCGGGGGCCTTGGTGTTGTTGTGTTTGTTGATGGGTTGCAACACACAGACACCCACCCCCTCTGCCCATGCCCCGACCAAACCAGCTGACATGACGATGTCGCCCACCTCGCCGATGACGGATGATTCGGTTTTGGAACAGGCCAAAAATCTGCACCTGGCCGGGCTTGAAGGCGATGACGCCGCCAATCGCCAAGCATTGACCTTGTTGCGTCCCTGGCTCCAGCAACACCCCGATGATGCCATCGCCCTGGCTTACTTTGGCAGTGCGCGTTTACTTCAAGCCCGTGAAAAGCCCGCTTTGAACGAACTGTTTGCCTTGAGCAAGGAAGGTCTGACCGCATTGGATCGCGCCATTTCCTTGGCGCCGCAAAATCTGGAAGTGCGTTTTATGCGCGGCATGACCTGTCGTCATCTGCCTGATTTTTTTGGCCGTGACGAACAATCGAAAACCGACTTGGCCATCGTCGCTGCCGGGGCCGTTGATGCGGTGCAACGTGGCGAACTCAAGGTGCGTTTTGCCACCGCTGCGATCTATCACCATGGCCTGAACCTCGAAGCAGCCGACAACCTGCCCGCTGCCCGCAACTCATGGCAACAAGCCCTGATTATCGACCCTTCCGTCAACACCCCCGCCGGCCGATCCGCGCAACAACGCCTTGATCACTTGAAGCCCTGACGCAAACAGAGGCGAATTTCAGATATCGTCCCCGGCTGTAAGCCCGTAATCATTATTCATCATGAACGGGTTTCTCGCACCACCGTTCCTATCGGAGCCTTGCAGCCATGACCACCGCCACAATCACGCCATCGCCCGCGTCACCCACCGCTACCGACGCAGCTTTGCATCGCACCCCCGTCACCGTCGATCAATATGTGCGTTTCAAACGTGACGGCTTCATCGTTTGCCGCGGCTTGGTCTCCGCCGATCAAATCGCTGAACTGCGTCAGCACACCGATGACCTGATGCAAGGCCGACTGCCTCAACAGCAAAACAAAACCATGGCCGATCGCGATGTCAACAAAGACGGCGGCGTCACTGTGCAGGGTCTTGAAGCCCCCCCTGCTCACCTGTCGCCCCTTGAAAAAGCACAATACTTTCTGCGCATTCACATGCTGCATCGCCAACTCGAACTGCATGAACGTTACATGCTCCACCCCCGCGTACTCGATGTCCTTGAAGTGCTCATCGGCCCCGATGTGCTGGCCCTGCAAACCATGCTCTTCCTCAAACCCCCCGGTAAGCCCGGCCAGGGTTGGCATCAGGACAGTTACTACATCCCCACCCACCCCGATACGCTCTGCGGTGCATGGATCGCCATCGACCCCTGTGATGAAATCAACGGCGCGATGTGGTTCGCCAAAGGTTCGGGCCATGAACCTATCTACCCGCCCTGCCCCGAAGTGACCTACGGCTTTGGTGACAAACTGGTCAATGACATCACCTACGTCAAAGGCGTCAGCGACCCGGTTGACGAAAACAACGCGCTCACCCGCGTGGGTGACAAATATGATCAGGTGCTGGTGGCTGCTCAGCCCGGCGACGTCGTCTTTTTCAACGGCCACGTACTGCATCGATCCAAAAAGAACTGGACCAGCGACCGATTCCGACGCAGCTTCGTCAGCCACTATTGCAATGCCCGCTCCTTCACCCAATGGGGTCCCGACAACCCCAACGACCCCGCCAACCAGGGTCGAATGATCACCGACGCACAGCGCTCCGCCTTGATCGACCCGGTCACCGGCATGACCAATGGTTCACACATACTCGCGCGCGGCGATACGCACCTGCCCTTTGCCCAGCCGCGTTTCGGGACACACTGCGCTGCCGTGTTGCCCGCCGATGAACGACGCAAACAAAGCGAACATGCCGCCCGCATCATCGCCCAAACCGGTAATGGGCTACTGGGTTGCGCCATCGCCGACCCGACCGTCAAACACGATCACCAACCCCCCAAAGGCGGTTACGGTTGAAGAAGTGGCCAAGTGGCCAAGTGGCCAAGTGGCCAAGTGGCCAAGTGGCCAAGTGGCCAAGTGAATTGTATTTGTTTAGCGCCGACGCTTTGCGTCGGTGATCAGGTGAGAGCGATTTTGACGCCGTGCCCTTGAGGGCCGGATGGTTGTGCCAATACACCCAAGGACTCTATCAAGAATACCCGGGCCCTCGTCCTCGGTCGCTGCTGCGACCTCCGACTCGTTCCCGGCTTGTCTTCAAATCCGAAATTCGAAATTCGTCCCTCATCCGACGGGTTGCTTTTGCGTTGATTGTGCCCACGCGATCAAAATGTCCGCCACCTCAGGCCGACTGAATTCCTCCGGCGGACGTTTGCCTGCATTGAGCAAATCACGCACCTGAGTCCCCGACAAAAATACCCGGTCTTCCTTCGGGCTGTTGGTCGTCTTGTCGCTGGCCATGCCCTTGGTCTTCTTGCAATAAAACGTGTTTTCAAATTTCAAAATCGTCAGGCCGATGTCCGCCTGCGTGAAGTTGTCGAAAATGCGCTGGGCATCGTATGTACCGTAGTAGGTGCCCACGCCTGCATGATCACGACCGACGATAAAGTGCGTCACGCCGTAGTTTTTTCGCACCAGGGCGTGCAGTATCGCTTCCTTGGGGCCGGCGTAACGCATCGCTGCGGGCATCACCGAAAGCAATGTGCGCTGCAGGTTGTAGTAATTGTCAAGCAGCACACGATAACAATCCATGCGCACGTCAGCCGGTATGTCGCCGGGTTTGGTTTCGCCGACCAGAGGGTGAATGAGCAACCCATCGGTCACTTCCAAGGCCACCTTGGTCAGGTACTCATGGGCACGATGAATCGGGTTACGGGTTTGAAACGCAGCCACGGTCTTCCATCCGCGACGTTCGAATTCGCTGCGCGTTTGCGTCGGGGTCAGACGATATTGCGTGAACTGTTCGCCCGGTTCACGTTCCGGCGTCACCGTGATCACATCCACCGGCCCAGCCACCAGCCAATTGCCCTCCTCCAACACCGCCTTGACGCCCGGATGAGCCGGGTCTTGCGTTCCAAACACAGCCGGTATTTCCAGGTTTTTGTCGTGAGCATAAATTTCGCTCACATGAATCACCGCCAACAGCGTGCCGTCGTGGTGATACAAAGCTGCGTCCTTGCCGACGGTGAGCGTGGCTTTCACCGCATCATCGACCGCGAGGCTGATCGGTATCGACCAGACCAGTCCGCTGGCCAGACGGGTGTTCTTGCAGATGGAAACAAAGTCAGCCGAGCCGACATAGCCGGTCAAGGGCGAAAACGCGCCGATGGCGATCATCTCCAAATCGCACGCCTGCTTGGCGGATAAGGTGATACGGGGCAAAGTGCCCGCCTGAGCTTTGAGCTTATCAGCGGTAGCCTTGTCCACAATACGGTTGATCAGTGTGCCCCCGTGCGGTGCGATGGTAGTAGCCATGATCCTGAAACTCCTTTTAATGACGACTTAATAAATCGAATATCAACTAATTGAGTCGGTGATTATACAAATGGGATGTTGCTTGGCAAGTGGTTGATGTGAAAAAATGTTGTAGGGAGGGGTGATTGCACAAATCAAGCCGAGTACGAGGAGGTCGCTACAGTGACCGACGAGGGCTCGGGTATCGGAATACGTCCAAAGTCAAAAGTCAAAAGTCAAAAGTCAAAAGTCAAAAGTCAATCATCCTATTTGACGTTGGACATTGGACCTTAAACTTTGGACGTATGAAATACCCGGGCCCTCGCCTCGCCTACGGCTCGGCTCGTTCCCGGCTTGGTTTGTAATTTCGAACTCCGAAATTCGAACTCCGAAATTCGCCTCGTTCCCGGCTTGATGAACTACATTATTGCTTGATCGTGATCTTCAAATCTCGTTGCTTGTCAACCCTGCGATGATCGATCAAACTATCGCCGTTGTGAAACCACGCTTCCCCATCATTGCCACGCTGCTGCTGCTCACCCTCATCGCCCTGCTCGTGGGCTGGTTGCTCACCCTACTCATGCCCCTCTTTTTTACCCCGCTCACCGCCGTGCAACAAACCGAACTGCGTCACATCATTTCCCTGTCCACCTTTATCGTCTGGCTCGCGGCCATGCTGAGTCTGGTTCCGCTTTTCATTTTGGCACCGCGCGGGGTGATGCCCACGGTCACCGGCTACTTCATCGGTTCGGGCATTCGCCTGGTATTGTGTCTGGGGGCTGCGGTGTATTTGTGTATGTTCCGCGATCAACCCGCCATACCCACCGGGCTGTCCATGGTGACGGTGTATGTGCCGTTGTTATTCGTTGAATCAGGTTTGGTCGGTCGATATCTGATGCAACTGGACAAATCGCCAAAACGCAAAGATGCTGTGGTCCCCTCGCCCCCGGGAGAGGAACAGGGAGACCTGCTTCGCAGGTAGAGTGAGGGCGGTTTTCATTGATAACTACAATGACCTTATTTAATAGCACGGTTACGCCCTCACCCGATCTGGGTCGCCTGGCGACCTCGACCACCCTCTCCCGAAGGGAGAGGGGATTTCATACACTCAAAGGTGACAAATCGTCCGATCCTGCTAATAATCAGTCCCCCAAGGAGACGCAGGCGTGATGGACCCGATCGCAATACTCGCAGCAGGCAGCCCGGTCGCCCACGTGGTCGATGGTTCGATCTACGGGCAGTGGTACATCAGCAATGTCACCGTCATGCTGGTGCTCGCAGCGATCGTCACAGCCTTGCTGGTCATTCCCGCCGCTCGTCGTATCGCCACCGGGAAAACCGGTCGCACCGCCGACGACTTTCGCGCCCAGGGAACCCTTGCCAACCTCGTTGAATCCATCTGCGTTTACCTGCGCAACGATGTATTCAAACCGGTGTTGCAGGACCAGACCGATCGTTTCACCCCCATTTTGTGGACCTTCTTCTTTTTCATCCTTATCTGCAATCTGCTGGGACTGGTGCCCCTGCGTGACCTCACCGGTATGTTGGGCATCAACCATGGTCACGGCATCGGCGGCACAGCCACGCAATCCATCTGGGTCACCGCTGCCCTGGCCGCCATCTCCTTCCTTTTTTACAACATCACCGCTTTCATCAAATCCCCCATCGGCTACCTCAAACACCTCACCGGCGGCGCACCCGCCTACATGTGGATACTCATGGTCCCGGTGGAATTACTGGGCACGTTCATCAAGCCCTTCGCCCTGGCGATTCGTCTGTTTGCCAACATGACCGGCGGTCACCTGGTGTTGGCTGTGTTTCTGTCGTTCGTGCCGGTGGTCATCAAAGCCCTGGGGCCGGTCGGCTACGGCTTGGCCATCGCGCCGATGCTCGGTGCCTTTGCCATCAACATGCTGGAAATACTCGTGGGCTTCATCCAAGCCTATATTTTCACGTTCCTCACTTGCCTGTTTCTGGGCCAACTGGTGGTCCATGAGCATGAGGAACATGAAGAACATCATGATGAGCATGGGCATGATCACGAACATGGTCACGCTCATGCCCCCAAGGAGACGGCCAGCCATTAAGTGATTTCGAATTTCGGATTTCGGATTTCGAATATCAAGAATTTATCAAAAAATCATCAACACAACCTGATGGCAATCATCGAAAGTATTCCAGCAAATTCGAAATTCGAAATTCGAAATTCCAAATCCGAAATTCCAAAGGTTCTGATTCGATTCAGTGAGGGAATCGAACGTGCCCGCGAGGGTAGGGACCGATCAACCGATGCGACGCTCACCGCATCACGTTTCAAGGAGACCGTGTTATGCGTCTTTTTCTCATTGCTCTGGCCATGCTGGCCACGTTCAGTCTGACTTCCGCGGTCATGGCGGCGGAAGAGGCCACGGCTGCCGCCGAGGTTGCGGTTGAAGCCGGTGAATCAAGCTGGGTGTTCCCGGCTGGTGCGGCCACGGCTGCCATCGGTGCCTCCATCGGTGCGGGTCTCATCGTCATGGGGGCCGCCCGCGGCATTGGCAACATCGGCTCTTCCGCCGTCGAAGCCATCGCCCGTCAGCCAGAAGCCGGTGGTCGCATCTTCACCGCCATGCTGATCTCGGCGGCGCTGATCGAAGGTTTCACCTTCTTCGCCCTGCTGGTTCCGTTCTTTGCCTACGCCAACAAGTGATTGATTGGTTATTTCATCACAGAGGCACAGAGCGTGGCTGGGGGCTTGGAGTTGGTGGCCAGGCAAAACCGTAGCAACTTCGAATCTACCCAGCCCCTAACCACCAGCCCCCAGTCACTTTGTGTCTCTTTGGTAAATCCTGCTTCGACTCGCACAAGGATGCCCTTTCATGCGTAACTTTTTGCTGACTGTCCCCCTGCTCACGACCCTGCTGGCCTCACCCCTATTGGCCGCTGCCGAAGGTGGCGACCCCAGTCTGTTTGCGGGCACGCCCTACCAATCCATCGCAGCCGTGGTGGTGTTCCTGGTGTTGTTCGTATTGCTCTACAAAGCTGCCTGGGGTCCGATTTTGAAGGGCTTGCAGGAGCGCGAAGACCGCATCAAAAACGATCTGATCAAGGCCGAGGCCGCCGCCCAGCATGCCGAGGCGACACTCAAGGAATATCAGCAGCAACTGGCTGAGGCACGCGAACAGGCTGGTCGTATTTTGGACAAGGCCCGTCGTGAGGCAGAGCAAATCGCGGCTTCGATTCAGGATGAAACGCGCAATGAACTGGATGTGATGAAAAAACGCGCCGAGTCGGAAATTCGTTACGCCAAGGAATTGGCCGTGCAGGACCTTTACAAAGAGACAGCCGCCCTGGCAACGCACGTGGCAAGCAAAATTCTGGCCCGCGAAATCAACCCCCATGATCAAGAGCGCCTGGTGCAGGAAACCCTGTCGGCAATCAAGCCCGGCGAGTTGAATTAGTGTTGGCTGGATGACGAGCCGCGACCGTAAGGGAGCGGTTTCTGCATTTGCCGTTGATCACTAAAACCGCTCCCTTACGGTCGCGGCTCGTAAGAAAAAAAGTTCGTTACGAAAAAGCAATCCCTATGACTGACACTTACGAAAAATCGGAACTGTTCAACCTGGTGGACCGGGTGTATGCGCAGGCGTTGCTCGAATTGGCCGAGGCCGAAGGGTCGGTCGATGTCACCGCGGCGCAGTTACGTGAACTTGCCCAGCTACTGGACCATGAACCGGATGTGATCCGCCTGCTGGCCAGTCGCACGCTGTCACTGTCCGAACGCGATCAGGCGTGCATCAGAGCTTTTGAAAATCGGGTGTCACCACTGGTGTTGCGATTTGTGCGGTTGTTGGTGAAAAAAAATCGCTTCGATGAACTGCCCGGCATCGCCCGCGCTTTTCTGGTGATGGTCGATGAACAGCATGGCGATATTCAGGTGCAGGCGCATGTGGCGCACGAGCTCCCGGCAGGTTTGCAGGAGAGTATCACCCAGCGTGTGAATGAACTGACAGGTCGCCGTGCGATTCTGCATCAGCACACGGATGAAACGCTGATCGGTGGGGTGAAGCTGCGGGTGCATGATGCGATACTCGACGGTTCGGTGGCAACGCAGTTACGGCTGTTGAGAGAGGAATTGATTGAGTCGGGACGGATGGCGGCGCGTTCCGCGCGATAGAAAAAGAAGTGGCCGAGTGGCCGAGTGGCCGAGTGGCCGAGTGGCCGAGTGGCCGAGTGG
>CAYRTH010000139.1:0-8254 GCA_964427135.1 uncultured Phycisphaeraceae bacterium | reverse complement strand
TTGGCGGCGCTGGTGATCAACAAGCTGCGCGGCGTGCTGAAGGTGTGTGCGGTCAAGGCCCCGGGCTTTGGCGATCGGCGCAAGGCGATGCTGGGCGATATTGCGGCGCTCACCGGCGGGCAGTTCATCAGCGAAGACATGGGCATCAAGCTCGAATCGGTTGAAGTGGAACAACTGGGTCGCGCCAAGAAAATCAGCATCGACAAGGACAACACCACGGTCATCGAAGGTGCGGGCAAAAAGAAAGATATCGAGCAGCGCATCGATCAGCTTCGCAAGCAGATCGAAACGACCACCAGCGACTACGACCGTGAAAAATTGCAGGAACGTTTGGCCAAGCTGACCGGCGGCGTGGCAATCATTCACGTGGGCGGTGCGACGGAAACGGCGATGAAGGAGCGTAAGGACCGGGTGGATGATGCCCTTCATGCGACGCAGGCGGCAGCCAAGGAAGGGTACGTGCCCGGCGGGGGCGTGGCGTATCTGCGTTCGGCCTCGGCGGTGGAATCGGCCCGCAGCAAAGCCAAGGGTGATGAAAAGCTGGGCTTTGACATCGTCGCCAAGGCGCTGGTTGCACCGCTGGGTCAGATTGCCTCCAACGCGGGGGAAGACCCGGACCTGGTGGTGGAAAACGTGCTGGAGAAGAAGGGGTCCAACGGCTTTGATGCAAGAGCACGCGAGTACGTGGACCTTTACAAGGCAGGCATCATCGACCCGGCCCTGGTTTGCCGAACGGCACTGACCAATGCGGCGAGCGTGGCTGGCTTGATGCTGACGACCAATGTGCTGGTGACGGAATTGAAGGATGACAAGAAAGCGGAGACCGGCGCGGTGTCGTGAATGAACAATCGCTTCATCTAAACAGTATGAATCACAAAGCCCAGGCATGGCCATGCCTGGGCTTTATACCAAAGGGTTTCAGATTCTCTGTGCCTCTGTGTCTCTGTGGTGAAAAATGCAATGAGTAACAAACGAGACTACTACGAAGTGTTGGGTGTGGAGAAGGCCGCCAGTGCCGACGATATCAAGCGCGCTTACCGCAAGCTGGCACTCAAGTATCACCCGGATCGCAACCCCGGCGACGCGGAGGCGGAAAAAAAGTTCAAGGAGGCGGCGGAGGCGTACGAAGTTTTGTCCGACCCGGAAAAGCGTCAGCGTTACGATCGGATGGGGCATGATGGGCTGCGCGGCGTGTCGATGCACGATTACTCGTCGATGGACCCGGAGTCGATTTTCTCACAGTTCGGTTTTGAAGACATATTGGAACAACTGTTCGGCGGAACCGGGGGACGCAGACAACGCGGCGGACCACGGGCATCACGCGGCTATGACCTGCAATACACCTTGGAGATCACGCTGGAAGAGGTCGCCAGGGGGGTGGAAAAAGACATCGAGTTCACCCGGCAGGATATTTGCCCCACATGCACGGGTTCAGGCGCCAAACCGGGGTCGGAACCGGTGACATGCGTCACCTGCGGCGGGACGGGGCAGGTGCAGCAATCGGGGTTTGGCGGCATGTTCCGCATGATTACCACCTGCCCGGCTTGTCATGGGGTGGGCAAGGTGATCAAGGATCGTTGCGTAGAGTGCAAGGGCACGGGGAAAAAGCCCAAGAAACGGGTGATTAATGTAAAGATTCCGCCGGGGATTCATGATGGTCAGGCGGTGCGGGTGCAGGGGGAGGGCGAGCCGGGGAACCATGGCGGGCCACGGGGGGATTTGCATGTGGTGGTGCGGGTGGCAGCGCACAAGACGTTTGAACGGGAAGAGGATCATTTGATTGTGCGGTTGCCGATCACGTACACGCAGGCGGCGCTGGGGAGCAGGGTGCAGGTGAAGACGCTGGAGGGGCAGGAGGAAGTGACGATTGAGCCGGGGACGCAGCATGGGGATTTGCTCAAGGTGACGGAGAAGGGTTTGCCGAATTTGCGGTCGGGCAGGAGGGGGGATTTGGTGGTAGTGGTGTTGATTGAAGTGCCCAAGAAGTTGCCGGAGAAACAGGAGAAGTTGTTACGGGAGTTGGCGGAGTTGGAGAAGGTGAATGTGCTGCCGGCGAACAAGGGAATGTGGAAGAAGCTCAAGGATGTGATGAAGTAGAAGAAGTGGTCAAGTGAGTCATGATGACGCCGAGGGCTTTAGCCCCGGATGGATAGGATCGAATAACCGGCCCTGAAGGGCACGGCGTCATGAGTTGAAAAATGGCATGGAATGCAGAGGTGAATGATGAATAATACGAACGGTGATGATAGGAATATTCACCCGTCGGGGGAGAATAGCAACGGGATGGTGGAGCCGATGGGGGATGCGGGGGAGACGCCGGTGGGGGAGGATCAACTGAGGGTGGTGCAAAGTGAATTGGACGATGTCAAGACGCGCTTATTGCGGGTGGCGGCGGACTATCAAAATTATGTCAAGCGCTCGGCGACAGCGGTGGAGGAGGCGCGTAAGTATCAATTGATGGAGGCGATGAAGCCGTTATTACCCGTGCTGGATTTATTTGACAAGGCGTTGAAGGTGGATTTGGAAAAGACCAGTGCTGCGGCGTTGTTGGAGGGAATGACGCTGGTACGGGCGGAGTTGATGAAGCGATTGGGGGAACTGGGGGTTGAGCCGATGGTGGTGAATCAGGGGGATGTGTTTGAGCCGGAGCGTCACGAGGCGATGCTGCATCAGGCGGTGGAGGGGTTGGAGGCCAACAAGGTGGCGGCGGTGTTTGAGCCGGGGTACATGCTGGGGGAACGGGTGCTGCGGCCGGCGAAGGTGAGTGTGACGGGGTGAAATACGAAGTGGCCGAGTGACTGAGTGATTGTGTTTGTTGAGCGCGGACGCTTTGCGTTGGCGCTTGGAGATAGGTAGGTGGAAAGACGATCCTGATCTTCGTCGCAGACGACGAAGATCAGGCGTGGGGGGATGAGGAAGGTTCAATCATGCCAACGTATGAATATGTCTGCGATGCCTGCGAGCATCAGTTTGAGGAGTTTCAATCGATCACCGCCAAGGCGTTGCGCAAGTGCCCGGCGTGCGGCAAGAGCAAACTACGCAGGCTCATTGGGACCGGGGCGGGGGTGATTTTCAAAGGGTCGGGTTTCTATGAAACCGACTACCGATCGGAAAGTTACAAGTCGGCTGCCAAGGCGGACAAACCCGGTGGTAGTGACACGTCATCGAAACCCAGTGAATCGAGCACGGGCAAGGATAATGGTAGCAAGACAGGTGGTGGTGATGCGGGTACGACGGCGGCCAGTACCAAGACAACACCTGCCAAGTCGGAGTCAGCGGCTGCGGCGAGCAAGGCAAGTGCGACAAAATCAAGTGGTGGCGGCAAGTCGGGGGGGTGATACCAGAGGTTTAGCGCGGACGCTTTGCGTCGGCGATTTGGTGAACAACACGATGGATTGTTTTGGTTGTTGTAGCCAAGCCGCCCCCGGCTGGGTGAATGAACTGATGGTCAAGTCACCGCCGAGGGCGGCGGTGCCACAACAATCCTGAACTTCACGCGGACGTGAAGTTCAGGCGTGGCGGCGATGAAAGTCAGGCGTAGGGGAATGAAGATCAGGCGTAGGGGATCAATATCAGGTGTGAAGATCAGGTGTGAGTTGGATAGAGAAAGAGCACCGTGTTAGTTTCGTTTTTTCAGCGATTTGACAGACGGATATCAGTCGTTACACTACTTGGCTTCCCCTGCGTCGGGGAGGTGAAATTGTCAGGTCAACCAGCGGATTCGTTGAAGGATAGTCGATGACCACGGGCAAGATTCGAATTCGGATGGAAGCTTACGACCACCAGGCATTGGATGCCTCAGCCAAGGAAATTGTCGAGCACGCCAAGCGTACCAACGCCAAGGTACACGGGCCGACGCCGCTGCCGACGCGGATCGAGCGTTACACGGTGCTGCGTAGTCCGCACGTGGACAAGAAAAGCCGGGAACAGTTTGAGATTCGCACCCACAAGCGCATCATTGATATATACGAACCCAACGCCCGTACCGTCGAGGCTTTGAATCGACTGGTGGTCCCGGCGGGGGTGTTTGTGAAGATCAAGGCGTGAGTGGAGCTAGGTGCTAGGTGCTGGGAGCTTGGCAGAAGATATTGCGATGGAAAGTAAATGATAAGTTGGTTGCGATGGCGATGAGATTTTCGGGAGCTTGGTTGTTTTCCAGCCACTAGCCCCCCAAGCCACCAGCAACCCTAACAATCAAACAGGGTCGTGATCCTCTGCCTGCGGGCATGATCCGCCGGACGGCACCCTGGGAGGTTTGATTCGATGCCTGCTGCGATTTTAGGTAAAAAAGTCGGAATGACGCGGGTGTTCACCTCGGATGGGAAGAACGTTCCGGTCACCATTATTGAGGCGGGGCCTTGCTTTGTGAGCCAGGTGAAGACCGTGGCCAGCGATGGTTACGATGCCGTGCAACTGGCGTTTGACGAGGTCAAGCCGCGCAACTCGACGAACCCGATCATCGGTCACGACACCAAGGCTGGCATTGCGGCTCCGCAACGGTTTCACCGTGAGTTTCGAGCTTCAGCCAAGGAAGTGGCGGAGGTGGCGGCGGGCCAGGAAGTGAAAGTCGATGTGTTTGAAAAGGTGAAGTTCGTCGATATCGTGGGCACCAGCAAAGGCAAGGGTTTTGCGGGTGTGATGAAGCGTTGGAGCTTCAAGGGTATGTGTGCCAGTCACGGGACCGAACGCAAGCATCGTTCGCCCGGTTCGATTGCGGCCCGTGCGACCAACCGTGGTTTTTCTGGCCGACCCAAGAAGGGATTGCGGATGCCCGGTCATATGGGCGTGGACCGCGTGACAGTGCGAAGCGTGGAAGTGATCGGGTTCGATAAGGAAAAAAATCTGCTTTTGGTCAAAGGGCCGGTGCCCGGAGCCGTCAGCGGAATGCTCGTGATATCGGAGGCCAAACGGCTTTACAAGAGTAAGGCCAGGCTCGCCAAGGCATCGTAAGTCGAAGGCCCTTTGTCAGTGTACCTGGATGATAGTGATGGAAATTCACTGTCGTCCAAGGGTCAAGGGGTCTGGCAAGATACTGCGATGTCGCGACATGCCAAGTGATGCCGAGTCGCCAATCACAGCGATCGGCCCCCAGTGGGCGTGTTTGGCGGCGAAAACAAACGTACCCGATTCACCTTCTGTCGAATACTTCGACGCAACGTGAATCGAGGCTCGTAGGTGAACACCATGATCGAAATACCCATTCTCAATCTCGAGGGTCAGCAGGTGGACAGCCTCAAGCTCGACGAGCAATTGCTCGGCGGCGAGGTTCGCCTTGACCTGCTCAAACAAGCCTACGTCACCATTCACGCCAACAAGCGGCAGGGCACGGTCAAGACCAAGAGCCGTAAGGACGTGGAAGGTTCGACCCGTAAGCTGTACAAACAAAAACATACCGGTCGGGCACGACGTGGTGCGGTTCGTACCGCGATCATGCGGGGCGGCGGCAGGGCACATGGCAAAGTACCGCATAGCTGGCGCAAGGACATGCCGGTGAAAATGCGTCGTCTGGCCAATCGCAATGCCGTGCTGGCCAAGGCGGTGGATGGTGAAATCAAGCTGGTGGATTCGCTGCCCAATTACGACAAGCCCTCGACCAAACAATTCGCATCGCTGCTTGCCAAGCTCAACATTTCTCGTTCGTGTCTGCTGGCTCTGGCCGATACCCGCACTCAGGTCGCCAAGTCAGCCCGCAACATGGATGAAGTCAGCATTACGCGGGTCGATCAGCTCAACGCTTTCGACCTGTTGAATCATCGTTTTCTGCTGGTGCCTCGCACTGATTTTCAAAATTACTTGAGCGGTCTGGCGCAAGCCGGCAAGGAGGTTGCCTGAACATGCCTAGCGCGCCCAACGATATTGTCAAACGTCCGTTGATCACGGAAAAGTCCACGTGGGAAGGTTCCGCCCGCAACCGTTATTCGTTTGAAGTGGCGATGCTGGCCACGAAAACGGAAATCAAGGACGCGGTGGCCAAGCTGTACAACGTGCGGGTGGTGAATGTGCGGACGCAGGTTCGCAAGGGTCAATACAACAAAACCCGCTTCGGTTTGTCGCAGGACCGCAGTTCCAAAAAGGCTGTGGTGGAATTGCACCCGGATGACAAAATCGAATTGCTTTGATGGAGAAGTGGTCGAGTCAATACAGGTGGTGACGCCGAGGGCTTTAGCCCCGGATGAATCAAAGAAAAACGATCCGGCCCTAAAGGGCACGGCGTCAAAAAGAGCACGGCGTCAGACAAAAAAAGCAGGGCGATCACCCTGGGACAAGCGATGGGAACTTTGAATCATGGCCATACGCATCTACAAAAAAACCAGTGCCGGACGGCGTAACGCTTCGGTCAACCTGCAATCGGAGGTGACCAAGAAATCGCCGGAGAAATCCCTGCTGGCGCCGATTTCCAAGACCGGCGGTCGCAACAACCAGGGCGTGATCACCACCCGGCACATCGGCGGTGGTCACAAGCGTCGTTATCGCATGATTGATTTTCGTCGGGCCAAAATCGATGCCCCGGCCAAGGTGGTGGGTGTCGAATACGACCCCAATCGTTCGGCCAACATTGCCCTGATTGAGTACGCTGACGGTGACAGGGCTTACATTCTGGCGCCGGGCGGGCTGAAAGTGGGCACCAGCATTGTGTCGTCGGACAAAGCGGTGGACCCGGACCCGGGCAATGCCATGCCGCTGAAGTTCATTCCCGCCGGTTTGTCGGTGCATTGCGTTGAAATTGAACCGGGTCGCGGCGGCAAGTTGTGCCGATCGGCAGGGACTTATGCACGATTGACCAACAAGGAAGGCGACTGGGCGACGTTGGTGTTTCCGTCGGGTGAAATGCGTCAGATCAGCGTCAACAGCCGGGCGACGATCGGCGTGGTTGGCAATGCGGATCATCAGAACGTCAAGCTCGGCAAAGCCGGGAAGGCACGATTGCTGGGCGTTCGACCGACGGTACGCGGGATGTCGATGAGTCACCATAGCCATCCGATGGGTGGTGGTTCGGGCCGCAGCAAGGGTAACCGTCCCCCGGCATCGCCGACGGGAGTACATGCCAAGGGTGGCAAGACCCGTAAGTCGGACAAGCCTTCGAACAAGCGCATCATTCGCCGACGGTTCAGCACACGCTACGGGCAACTGGTGCTTTGAGGTTGATATAGAAACCAAGTTAGCAGCGAGACGACCATGCCACGATCGCAGAAAAAAGGCCCCTACGTTGATTTCAAGCTCTACCGCAAGGTGGAGAAGCTCAACCAGATGGGGCGGAAGGAATCCGTGAAGACCTGGGCGCGTTCCTGCACGATTGTGCCGGAGTTCGTGGGTCACACGTTCATGGTTCATAACGGTCGGATTTTTCACAACGTATTTGTGACCGAGGACATGGTGGGGCACAAGCTGGGCGAGTTCAGCCCGACCCGTCAGTTCCGCGGCCACACCGCCGGTACCAAGGCCCAGCGCGCCACCGGCGCCGTTTGATTGAGGGAGTTTCATGATGCCTTATCAGGCCATCCATTATGGGGCGCGAATCAGCCCCTTCAAGGCACGCTTGGTGATCGACCTGATCCGTGGCAAGCGGATCGACGAGGCGGTGACCACCCTGTCGCTTTCCAAGCAGCGGGCAGCCAAGCTCATTCTGCAAGTGCTCAAAAGCGCCAAAGCCAGCGCGGATCAGTCCGAGGCCGATGTGCGTCGGCTGGTGGTGACCGATGCCCGGGTGGACGGCGGTCCGATGATGAAGCGATTTCAACCCAAGGACCGTGGCCGGGCGCATCGGATTTTGAAACGCACCAGCCACATTATCGTGGCCGTGGACGAACGTTAAAGGATGAAGTGGTCAAGTGGCCGAGTGGCCAAGTGACGGAAATTTCGGATTTCGAATTTCGAATTGGCAAGACAAGCCGAGGACGAAATCGCCCTTGGCGAATGAGGACTCGGGTAATCAGGTGAATCAATAACCACCCTCACCATGGACCGGCGGGAGAGGGGCAATAGCAACACCGGCGATTGTGACAAGGTCGCTTACTGAGGTTCAACATGGGACAGAAAGTACACCCCTTTGGCTTCCGAGTCGGCATCACCGAGGCTCACAAGTCCCGGTGGTACGCGCCCAAGGCCCTTTACGGCGAACTGCTGATCGAAGATCAGAAGATTCGTCAGTTCATCGACAAACGGCTCAATCGGCAGCCGCCTTTTGCCGCTGTGTCGGATGTACACATCGAGCGTACCCGTGAGGAACTCAAGGTCATCATTCGCACCGCGCGTC
>CAYRTH010000138.1:0-8416 GCA_964427135.1 uncultured Phycisphaeraceae bacterium | reverse complement strand
TTCCCTCTGCTCCGGCCCGCTGGCGGCGGTGAGAAAGACCCACGCCCACCGCTGGTTCCTTCCCCCGTCTTTCCTCCTCCGGCAACAACTCAAAACTGTCCTTCCGCCAGCGCACCTGCCCACTGCTCAGCTCATACACTGCCAATACATTCGGCGGCAGCGTCGCCGGCATCCTTCCCGGAAACATCCGCAACGGCTGCCCCAAACTCGCCGCCTGCACCTGTGCCTCGATCGTATAAACCGCATCATCGATCAACGTCACCGCACGGTTCATCCGATCTCCGAAAAACAAAATCTCCTCCGGCCCCGTCGGCACAATCCGATCATTATCCCGCTGAATAAACCCCGTCGTATATTGCCCCGCATTCGCCCAAAACCTCGGCTCCGGTTCCCTCACCTCCCACACTACCTCCCCGCTTCCGCCATCCATCGCCACCAATGCTCGATGCGTCCGAAACACCATCACCCGACCATCCCCCACCACCTGCGCCGTCGGCCGCCATTGCATCTTTTCCCAACGTGTCACCATCTGCCCCCGATGCTGCGGCCGTTGTCCAAGGTTGCGTGCCCCATCCGTCCCCGGTGCAGGCGGAGCCGCCAACTCATGCTCATAGCCCCACAACCGCAACCACACCCGCGCTCCACCATCACCCCCCACCCCAACGCCCGCGCTCTCACTGAGCCCCGCTGCCGCTGCTGCACCCTCGGTCAAATCCCCAAATCGCACACTCTGCACCACCTCTGCCTGACCACGCGGCGTGAGCGCCTGTTGTGTGATCAAATCCTCCACCATGCCCACATGCTGCTGTGTCCCCGTTTGCGCCCCCCCATCAGCCGACCGCACCTGCTGAATCGCTGCCCTCCCAGCCGTCGCATCCCCCAACAACACCTCGCACAACGCCAGTCGCAACATCACCTGGTACTTGAAATCCACCTGCTCGCTTGCACCCCACCCCGACCCCTCCGTCAGTCGTCGCAACAACTGCCTCGCCCCCGCCCAGTCGCCCCGATCCAATCGCAAACACGCCCATTGATATGCCGCCTTCACCCCCACCGCACTGAAAAAATACCGCTGCACGATTTCCCCCAGCGCATTCTCATTCCACCGTGCGCCGCTGGCTTCCCACAACTCTGCTGCTCGTCCGTCCACCAATAGTCGATATTCCTCCAATCCCTCCTTCGGCAACTCCGCCAAAATCGCCTCCACCTTCGCCCGCATCGGCCGATACACTTTCCCATCCCCCGTCGCCAATTCCTGCCCACCTTCATCCAACACATACTGCAATACCGCCACCGCTTCCCGGTAACGCTTGCCTTCGATCAACTCCCTCCCCTTGCGCAACAGCGTCTCATGGTCCTGATTCGTCCTCAGCGTCGCCCCCGGCAACTCCGTCCCAATCGCCTCCTTTTTCTCCTGCTCCTGAATCACGATCCCCTGTTGCGCCATCACCCATGAAATGCTCACAAGCACCATCGCCGCCAGTAAAACCCACTGCGGCGCTCGCTCGCCCACCATGTTCTTTTCCCATCGCATCATCGTCTGCGTCCGATGCTCCAGGCCAACCACTGTTCAACCATCAAAGTCACCAACAACATCAACACCAACCCACGCCACAGTTCCACCCGCCCCGCCGTCGTCACCGCCCCACCCACCCTCGGCCTGCCTTCCTCCATCACCACCCCATCCCCCGCCGCCGACTGTAAACTTTGCAATTCAACCCGTCGCAAGTTGCCCTCATCCCCCGGCAAATTCACCGCATATGACTTTGTCACCACCTGACCATCCAATTCCGTCAATGCCAAATCGTAGAACCCCTGCCGCTGCGTCGCCGCCAACCTCACCCAAAGTGCTGTCGCATCCTCATCCCCCTCCGCCCCCCCCGGTACCCCTGGTACACGCACCACTGCTCCATCCGGTCCTGTCACACTCGTCTCCGGGCGATATCGACTCGCATTCAATCGATATTCCAGCAACTCCCCCACGCGCAAATTCATCCCATCTTCCGCACCCCGTGCATACGCACGCACCATTTCCAACATCAACACCACAAAACTCGCATCCCCCGGCCAATTGCTCCACCTCGTATCCGCTCCCACCATCCACCAAACCGCCCTTCCCTCCCCAAAACGCTTTTCCACCAGCACCGCTGACCGCTCCGCCTCCTGCAAACTCAAAAGCACCCCCGTTGCCCCCTCCGCCATCGCCAATCCCCAATGCCGAAACACTTTCACCTGATTCAAAAACGGGTTCTGACTCCCCGTAAACACCCTGAGCAACTCATGCCCCGGTTCCGCCAACTCCAACCCCCAAAATCGCTCCTTCGACGTATCGCCCCGTGCCTCGGTCAAACGCCCCGGCAAAAGCCCCTGCCCCTCCCGATGTAACCACTGGTTGTAAACCGCTGCCTCCACTTGGTCCCCCGCAAAACCCACCAGCAAACCCCCTGCCTTCACCCACTTTTCCAGCGCCTCGACCTGCCTTTCTCCCACCCGCATCAGGTTCGCCAATATCACCACGTCATACGCTCCCAAATCCATCGCTTCCAACCTCGACTCGGTCACCACCCTCACCACATTCCCCGAATTCACCGCACCTCTGGGTTGAAGCGCCCTTTCCAAAAAAAACGTATCACTCACCCCGCCGCTGCCCAACCCCTGCCCCTGCACCACCAGCACCGACACGCCCGGTTTCACCCATGCCGCCAACCGCCCCACATTATCCCCCGGCAAGTTGTCCGACGAAATCTGCGCCTGCACCTGATAATTCCCCGCCTCGGCAAAAATCACCCTCATCGGCAGCGTCACCGCTTCCCCCACCCCCAACCTTTCAATCACCGCCCGCTGCCCCGCTGCTCCATTGACCTGCAACGTCACCGGCACCTGCCCCACCGCTGCCCTGCCATAATTAGTCACCTTCACCTGCACCCGTGTATCCACCCCAGCCGTCACATGTCGATCCGTAACCGCTACCTGCGTCACCGCCAAATTATCCGGGTGTTCCTCCCCCTGCATCAGCACAATTGTGCGTTCCGCCAATCGACTGATATCTCGCAATAACACCCCCACTCCGCCGCCGGTCGCATCACTTTCACCCCCCAGCCGCCAATCGCCTTCCCGCAAATCCGTCAGCAAATACACCTGTCTAGCCAATCCGCCCGACTCCCCGCTCATGATCGTCTTCACCTGACCTAGTACCTGTTCCCACCTCGCTGGCATATCGCCCGGTTCCAATCCCTCCAACATCGCCGACCACTCCTCCACCTTGGACCTGCTCACCCCCTGCCTGTTCACCATTGGCTCATCCATCCGCGATGTCCGAAGCAATGTCACAACATCGCCCCTGCCCCCGCCTCCCTCCGCCAGTTCGTTCAAAAACTCACGCACCCCCCGCACCATCTGCGCAAAGGTCGTCCCCGCTCCCTGCTTGACCCCCATGCTCGGCGAATCATCCAACACCAATACATATTCCCTGGCTTCCCCGCCCAGCACACCCTCCGCCAAGGCACCCGCACCCCTTGGTTCCCACCAAGGCCTTGACACCAAAAGCACGATCAACATCACCACCAAACAGCGCAACAGCAGCAACAAAATATTTTCCAGCCGCACCCGCTTGCGCGTCTGCTTGTCCGCTTCCAGCAAAAAGTCCATCGCCGCCCACATCACCCGCTTGTGCCGACGACGGGTCAGCAAATGAATCACCACCGGCACACCCACCAGTGCCAACCCCCACAACAACCACGGATTGATAAACATCAACCAGGGCATGATCAACACCACTCCAACCACATCATTGGTTACCCATTACTGTACATCGCTGCGCACCTGCGGGTTTGTCCGCCGATGTCTTTTTCAACCACGCGAATGATCGAACACGCCATCGTTATTCCCCGTGATGTATCTCCGTTTTTGAATTGAATCAAAAAAAGCCCAGGCATGGCCATGCCTGGGCTTTGCTTGTTTGAAGTCGAGTCGTATCGATCAAATCAATTTGAAGAACCCATCCACGTCGATCAGTGTCGATCCGACCAACACCGAACCGTTTCCGTCAAAACTGCCCGACGAACCGCTGGCCGACGTTGGCCACTGAATCTGACGGTTATGCAGACTGTCCACGCGGGTCGCTGTCCAAGTCAACGTCAGCGGATTAGCATTGAGTGTGGGTTGGCCATTGAAGAACAACTGCAACGAGGCGAATGCCGATTGACCGGGGCCGTACACCGTGGTGTATGTATAACCACCATTTCGGCCATTGGTACTGGTGAACGTGCCGGTGGAAGTGATCTGTCCGACCAGGCCGGCAAATGGCACGTTGGTACGAAGATCGTTGTAGGTTGTCTGATTAAACGTAATCGTGCCAAACAACCCCTGTGCCGCCACCGGGCCATCGGCAACATTCATACTCGCGCTGGTGTTGCTGCTGCCCAGTCGGTAATTGTCATTGGGCGTCAAGGTCACAATCACCGTTTCCGTGCCCTCGATGTCCGCATCGCTGTTGGGGGTCACGTTGATCACCACGCTCGCTTGACCGGCGGCAATCACCACCGACCCGCTCAACGTCGTGTAGTCACCGGCACCACCAGTCCCTGGGGTCGCCGTTCCAGTCACGCTGTAATTCACCGTCAACGCCGAGGTCGTCGCACCTGTTCGGCTGATGGTAAACGTCCCCCGACCGGTCGTCGTCGGACTGGCTTCCGAAGCATCCTTGGTCTTGGTGATGCTCACCACCGGCTCATTGTCCACGATGTTCACCGTGGCTGAACCTTCCCCATTTTTCACCGAATAGGCAGTCGTCGGCGTCAAGGTCAGCACCGCCGCCTCGGTGACTTCAGTCAGGGCATCATCCACCGGCACCAGTACCAGTTTCACCGACGTCTGCCCCGCTGGAATCGTCACCGCATTGGCCGTCACCAGCGTTCCGCCCACTTCGTTCAACCGCAACACATAATCACTGCCCCGGGTGGCACGACCGGTGCCCGTGGCCACGTTGAAGTTCACCGTCAACGCATTGCTGTTGTCGCTGGACTCACGGGTGATGGTGTATTCACCGGGTGTGGTGCCCTGTTCCGTGGCCGTATCATCACTGGCCACGATGCCCACTTTGGGTTCGTTGTCTTCAATCGTCACCGTCGCACTGCGGGCATTGCCATCCGGCGTGTACGTCGTGGCGTTGCTCAGGTTGATCGTTACTGTTTCAGACGTTTCTGCTATTGCATCATTCACGGGGACGACAAACAGATAAACAAACTCATCGCCGTTGGCGAATACCACATTGCTGGCCGTGACGATGGTGCCCGAAGCGCTACCCAAGCGCAGATTGTAATCGCTGCCTCGGGTGGCATGTCCGGTTCCGCTGGCAACGGTGAAGTTGACCGTCATTGAGCCGTTGGTGTTGCCCACTCGCCTGAAACGGAAGCGACCGGTTTCGCCAGACTCGGACGCATGCGCATCAGTATCGCCTTCATCATCGACCGCTTCGATCCTCACCACCGGCTCGTTGTCTTCAATCGTCACCGTCGCACTGCGGGCATTGCCATCCGGCGTGTACGTCGTGGCGTTGCTGAGGTTCAAGGTCACCGTTTCACTGGGTTCAGCCAGGGTGTCATCAACCGGTATCACTTCCAACACAAACTCAGTTTCACCATTGGCAAAGCTGATGCTGTTGGCGGTGATCGGCGTGGTCGTCCCGGCCTTGCGCAAAATGTAATCCGTCGTGCGTGTGGCCTGTCCCGTACCCGTCACCACCGTGAAGTTCACTGTCAACGGACCTGCACTGCTGCTACGACTGATCGTGAACGTACCCTTGCCGTTGTTGGCCGGGTCGGTTTCGCTGGCCTCATCGTCCGTCGCCTCAATACTCACCACCGGCTCATTGTCCGCAATCGTCACCATCGCCGTGCGATTGACAACATCCGTATCGAGGTTGTAAGCCGTGGCCGCAGCCAAATTGAGGGTCACCGTTTCACTGGGTTCCGCCAAAGCATCGTCCACCGGGACGACGAACACTTGTGCCTGGGTCTGCCCTGCTGCAATCGTCACACTGTTTGCAGTGATGATCGGCCCGGTTGCCAAGCCCAAACGCAACGTGTAATCCGTGCCGCGCGTCGCTCGGCCGGTGCCGGTGGGTATCGTGAAGTTCACCGTCAGCGGATCGTTGCCGGGGGTGGTGCGTTCGATGATGAACAAACCACAAGTCGCCGTCGGATTGGCTGACTCGGCTGCACTGTTCACCGATGCAACAACGCTCACAGTGTCTTTTTCATTGTCAACAATCGTGACATTGGCCTGTCCCTTACCCGGGGCCGGGGTGTACGTGTCCTCCGCCTGCAAAGTCAGAATGAGGGTTTCCGTCCCCTCAATCAAAGCATCATCCACCGCCTGCACCGTCAGTACGATCGACGCCGCCCCAGCGGGTATCACCACCGTATCCGTCAGGTGCGTCACAACACTATTTTGCACCGCCGTGATGGCGTAATCGTCCGTCAGCGTGGCATTACCACCGAGGTCGAACTTCACCGTCAACGGCTGCGTGATCGGCCCCGTGCGTGCAATGGTGTACGTCGCCCGCGCCGTCGTGGCGACGCTCGATTCCGTCGCCGAGTTATCCGTGGCGGTCACGCTCACCAACGGTTCGTTGTCGGTGATCGTCACCGTGGCGGTCCGCTTGGTGACATTGGCATCCAGGGTGTATGAGTCATTGTGAACCAGCGATACCATCACCGTTTCCGCTGGTTCCGCAAGCGTGTCATCTATGACCAAAACATCCAGCGTGACACTTGTCTTGCCGGTGGGTATCACCACTTGACCCGTGAGGGTATCGTTGTAATCCACGCCTACAGTGGCTGTGGGAATGATGATGTAATGAACTGTGAGCGGCGTGGTAGTCGCACCCGTGCGGGTGAAGGTGAACGTCCCCTTACCCGTGGTCTGGCCGTTGGTCTCCGTTGCATCCTTGGTTTTGCTCACGCTGACACGAGGCTTCAACGTCGTCGTGACCCGCACCGGTAAAGCGGTGGTCGATTCAAGCAACCCATCGGTCGCCTTCACGGAAAACGCTGTGATCGTGCCATTGGCGCCCGTGGCCGGGGTCCAGGTCACATCATCGCCCGACTCGATCACATCGCCAACCTGTGCCGGGTTGCCATCAATTTCCAAAGTGCCATTGCCCAGACTGGTGATCACAAAACCCAGCGCTCCGGGCACTTCATCCGTGGCATTGGACCGCGTGAGTAAATCATTGAAGCTGATCACAAACGGGGTTTGTTCCACCGCCCCGGTGAAGGTCCCCAGCGTCGTCATCGTCGGCACGCGGTTGGCGGTGTCCACCAACACAATCATGTCGGCTTCATAACTATCGGGGTCCAACGGCAAACGTGTGTTGTTGGCTGCGGCCACGTTTTTGGATTTATTGAGCGCCCCGCTCCAACTGATCGCCGGCATGACCTGGTTCGTATCGCTACGACGTGCACTGGTGGCATTTAGGGTGAAACTGCCGTTGCTGCCGACCGAATAGGTTCCGGTGATACCGACGACTTGAAATCCTTCTTCCGCCGTCACTTCGCCACCGGTGATTCGACCCGCACCGTCGAACGCCAGAAAACCTTGACCAAATTGCCCATGAAAACCCCACATGCCGCGCATGTTGGCGTTGCTGTAGGTGCCGCTGCGTTTGACCAGCATCACCAGGTCCGGGTCGCCGCCGCTGGCCATGTCCGGGTTGTTGATGATGATCAGGTCGCCGCTGTTGTTGATCGCCCCGGTGCGAACATTGGGGACCGTATCGGTATTGGTGTTCACGCTGAAGGTCACATCGCCCAAGGCATTGATGGTGTACGTTCCGCCGGTGATATTGCCGTTTTCACCTTCCCCGGTACGGAAACTGCCGCCGGTGATCTGACCATTGGCGTTGAATGTGATCGTGCCGCGCATGTTGGCGCCAGCCATGTCCCACGTCCCGGCCATGAAGCTGTTGTTGAAGTTGTTGTTGCTGTTGTTGACCAGCAGCCCCAGTTGCGCATTACTGGAATTCACCACCGGCAACTGCGGATTGAAAGCAATAAAATCCCCCGTGTTGGACAGCGACCCAAAACCCTCATCGAAATTCAGTTCCGGCGGAAAATCGTCAAAACGTAGTCCGCCATTGGCAAAAAATTCGAATTCGGTACCCGCCAGGTTTGCGCTGTCGCCCAAGTCATCCGTCACCGACCCGATGATCGAACCATCATCACTGAAAATCATGTTGCCGACAAAATCGATGCCTTTGAGCACCCACTGCGAATCATGCAGGTCTGAAATGCCGAACCAGCTTTCACCGCCCACAAACACCGGCACATTCACGTTCGTCGATGACGCACTTAGAGCCTATATGAAAACTTCCGATTGAGCCGATACAAGAGGCATGGACGGAGCCACATATCCG
>CAYRTH010000137.1:0-8571 GCA_964427135.1 uncultured Phycisphaeraceae bacterium | reverse complement strand
CCCGAGTCAAGCTGAAGAAGCTATACCCGACAATCTAGGTCGGACAGAGTACTAGAACAAACACCGAACCGAGATATGCTTGAAGTCAGGCCATATTCGAACATTGCCGAGCATTGCCGAATACCTAACAAACACCGAATGCACCCGGTTGGACTCGAACCAACAACCTTCTGATCCGTAGTCAGATGCTCTATCCAATTGAGCTACGGGTGCATACCAATCAAATCCGATCATTTTCGACCGGTCTGTCAATTTACGTTAGCTTATGTCATCGGTCAAACGGTCTGTTGAACACAGCAGGGCAACCGCATGTACGAGCCTCGACCGTAAGCGGTCTTCCCGCAGGTCGGGGCAGGCAAAACACCGCTTCCTCACGGTCGCGGCTCGTTAAACCCACAGGTCACGAAGGTCACTCATGCTCGACACCATGATGCTGCTTCCCCGACCCAGGTTGATTCAAAATGCCGAGGGTCATTGGTCCTTCACCAAATTACAGCGATCGGCTTTGCTGAATTTGAAACTCGCACATGCCGGGGTCATGGTGCGTATCGACCCAATGCAAATCACCCAGCCCCAAGGCTACCGAATCATGATTCGGCCCGGCCTCGGGGGTGTGCGGGTGCTGGCTCATGATGCAGCCGGGGCGCAACATGCGGCGGTGACTTTGCGTCAACTGGTGCGGCAGGTTGCTGGTTCGCTGCCTGCCGGTCGCATTGACGATCACCCTGATTTTGCCTTTCGTGGGTACATGCTGGACATCAGTCGTGACAAAGTACCCACGATGGCAACGCTGTACCGCATCGTTGATTTGATGGTCGAACTCAAACTCAATCAGTTGCAGCTATACACCGAACATACGTTTGCGTATCGACAACATCGCAAGGTGTGGGCCAAGGCTTCGCCGATGACAGCCCAGCAGGTGCGTCAACTGGATGCCTATTGTCGTACAAGGCAGATCGAGTTGGTACCCAATCAAAATTGTTTTGGGCACATGGAGCGATGGTTGGAGCATGAGCTGTATTGCGCGTTGGCGGAAGCACCTGAGGGCTTCAAAACCCCGTGGGATTATCGCCCCAATCCGACGACCTTGGCACCGCAGCTGCCGGGGTCGATGCGTTTGGTCAAAGGTTTGTTTGACGAGTTGCTGCCCAACTTTACCAGCAGGCAGGTGAATATCGGTTGCGATGAAACCTGGGATTTAGGGCAGGGTAAAAGTAAAGGTCTGTGCGACAAACTTGGCAAGGGCCGGGTGTACCTGGAATTTTTATGCAAGGTGCAAAAACACCTTGAGCGTCACGGCAAGAGCGTGCAATTTTGGGGCGATGTCATCATGCAACACCCGGAGCGGGTCGCTCAGTTACCGGCTGACATGATCGCGCTGGAATGGGGTTATGAAGCCCATCACCCATTTGCCGAGCATGGGGCAAAGTTCGCGGCTTCGGGGGTGCCGTTTTATGTCTGTCCGGGGACATCGACGTGGAACACGCTGGTGGGCCGAACCAACAATGCACTGGCTAATTTGCGTAACGCTGCCGAAAACGGTTTGCATCACGGAGCCATCGGTTATTTGATCACCGATTGGGGCGACAACGGCCACATGCAACCGCTGGGGGCGAGCTTCGTGCCGCTGGCTTTCGGAGCGGCTGTCAGTTGGAGTTTGCAACGCAACCGTGACATCGATTTGGCCAAGGCAGCTGACCTGCATGTGTTTGAAGACAAAGCGGGCGTGATGGGTCGGTTGGTGATGGACCTTGGCAATGCGTATCAGGTGGCGGGTTCGACAGTGAGTAATGCTTCGACATTGGCGATACCGTTTTACCAAATGCCCGATACGACGCCCAAGTGGTTGAGCCAGGCGGCGCAGAGTGGGGGGGCACAACGATTTTGTGAAGCGGAGCGATACGTGGCTAACACGATCGCGGGTTTGAAATCGACCGACATGCGATGCGTCGATGCGCAACTGTTGAAGGAGGAGTTCGCCTTCGCAGCCGACATGTTGCAACTGGGTTGTCGAATCAATGCGGCAAGGTGCGAGGCAGCCGATCAGGCTCTGGCGAAACTGGATGTTGCACAACGTCAAACACTGACCCAAGCGTTGGAGAACATCATGCGCGAATATCCGCGGATTTGGAAGCTGCGTAACCGCCCCGGAGGACTGTCCGACAGCCTGGCGCGCTTAAAGCGGTTGCATCAGGCGATGAAAAAAGTCGGAGGATAGTAATCACCCACGCCCGCGTGAAGTTTGGGATGGTTATTCAACAACAATTGACGCCGAGGGCTTTAGCCCCGGATCGTTTGCACACCTATCCGGCCCTGAAGGGCACGGCGTCAAGCACCGGGATTCGGGCCGGGTGTGCTCACCCCCGACTCACCTTAACGAATACCCGGGCCCTCATCGCCCCCGGGCCGGCGATTCGTTCCCGGCTTGGTCATTTCGAAATTCGCAATTCGAAATTCGAAATTTTGTTCGACTTGACCACTCGACCACTTCAAGCACAATTCCCCATTGCTAGGCACTGAACTTGCATTACAATGGGCAACCGAATCAACCGATATTTCATGATACACCCCTCAACATGGAGACCATCCAACGATGGCCACGGCAACCCTCCCCAAAATCGCGGAACTGTTAGGCCCCCAAGCCGACTCCCTGCTCAACTACAAAGCCACGGGCATCCCCAAGGAAACCCTTCACCTGCCCGGCCCCGACTTTGTCGATCGCGTTTTCTCACAAACCGATCGCACCCCCAATGTCCTGCGCAACTATCAGACGATCCTCAATACCGGTCGCCTGGCGGGCTCCGGCTTTGTCTCGATTCTGCCCGTCGATCAGGGCATCGAACACTCGGCTGGTGCTTCCTTTGCCCCCAACCCGATTTACTTCGACCCCGAAAACATCGTCAAGCTCGCCATCGAAGGCGGCTGTAATTGCGTGGCCTCCACCCTCGGCGTATTGGGTGCATGTTCACGCAAGTACGCTCACAAAATTCCGTTCATGGTCAAAATCAACCACAACGAATTTTTGACCTACCCCAACAAGTTCGATCAGATTATGTTCGCCAACGTGAAACAGGCCTTCGACATGGGCGCGGTCAGCGTGGGTGCGACGATTTACTTTGGCAGTGACGAATCAGCCCGGCAGATTCAGGAAGTGACAGCCGCGTTTGCCGCTGCCCACGAACTGGGCATGGTGACGGTGCTTTGGTGCTACCTGCGCAACAGTGCTTTCAAAACCGCGGAAAAAGATTTTCACACCGCATCCGACCTGACCGGTCAGGCCAACCATCTGGGCGTGACCATTCAGGCGGACATCATCAAACAGAAACTGGCGACCAACAACGGCGGATACCCGGCTGTGAAGTTCGGCAAGTCGCACAAGTACGTGTATGAAAAACTCACCACCGATCACCCGATTGACCTTTGCCGATATCAGATCGCCAACTGCTACATGGGGCGTATGCCGCTGATCAACTCCGGCGGCGAAAGCAAAGGGGCCACCGACCTGGCCGAGGCAGTGACCACCGCCGTGATCAACAAGCGCGCGGGCGGCATGGGTTTGATCAGCGGTCGCAAAGCCTTCCAAAAACCGATGAACGAAGGCGTGACCCTGCTCAACGCGATTCAGGATGTGTACCTGGACAAGTCGATCACCATCGCCTGATGATCGTACCATTCAAATGATTAGAACCAACAAGCCCGCACCATGATGGTGTGGGCTTGTTTCTTGCGGCATATCAATCGCATCAACCGCGGGTTACCACCCGCGGCTATGAAGAACTGTGTCTTTCATCCGTGTAGCCGCGGGTGGCAACCCGCGGTTTGTGATGGTATTTCATCACGGCTTGGTCGTGCCGAAAAGGGTCAGTCGAATCAATTCGGCAATTTTGGTATTGTCGAGGGTGCCCTTGACGTACTGGGCATTCAAACCCTCGGCCCGCACCAGTACGCCCCCGGCTGCGTCCAGCGTCGTGCCCCATACCACCACGAAGGGCAAGCGCACCCCGGCGCGATCCGGCTGCGCCAAAAACGGCGCGGTTTCCGTGCCGCCGATGCCGTCGTAGGCGGCGCCGTTGGGGTCATTGGGTTTGACTTTATCGGGTAGCTTGCCATCTTTGTCCGGTCGAAGGCCCAGCATGTGCATTGCCCCGGCATTGCTGTCTGCGGTGACCATCAACAACGTTTGCGGATGTTTGGCAAGGTAGGCACGCGCCAACCCGATCGCATCGTCCGCACGTTTCAAGGCATTCAACGTGTCACGGGCGTTGTTGACATTGGCGAAATTATCGGTGCCCTCTTCCTCGATCATGGCGAAAAAGGGGTCTGCCCTTGGCTTCCAAAATACGCAAGGCCACCTGGGTCATTTCCGCGACCGAGGGAGCGTGCGGCTGATAGGGGAGTAATCCCTGTTCGCCCAGTTTTTCTTCCGTCATGTCGTTGAAGGTCTGATTGTGGGCAAATACGCCGAATACTTTTTTGGTCGTTGCAGGCAGTTCCAATAGTTCATCCAGGTTGAACACCACGCTGTAGCCTGCTTTTTTGGCTTCCTCGATCAAATTGCGTCCGTCTTTGCGTCGTCCAATACCGTGCCGTCCCTGAACACCTTCGGGCAACGTCCAACCTTCACCGCCGCCCATGATGATGTCAGCCCCTGATTCGACCAGTTGTGCCATGATGCCATCGTGATCGGAGCGAACATTCACCGATGCCAGAAAACAGGCGGTTCCCGGTTCGGTGCTGGTGCCACTGTTGATCAGGGCGACGGAAAACCCCTGACGCATCGCCTGGTGTGCGACGCTGGTCGGTCGGCCCAGGTCATCGACGATCGGGGTGTCACCGTTCATGCCAAACGAGCCGTAAGGGACTTTGATGCCGTAAGCGTGAATGGTTCCCCCGGCATTGGAACTGGCGTTGATCGAATCCGACATGTGATCCTTGTACACGGCCACGTGGGGCAGTTTGTCCCAGTGCAGGTCATTGTCCGGCCCGACGAAGAGCGCACGACCCACCGCCCACATCGCAGCACCGCTGCCATCGGGGTGAATAAAAATCACACTGCCGGTGCCGGGTTTGTTAGTGTCTGCCGCTCTGTTTTGAACTTGTGAGTAAGCGGTTCCAGCGACAGATACATAGATGGCGATGAAGCATGTGAACAGACTGCGCATGATGAATTGCCTCCCTTGGGCGTTAAATGAACAAGTTTATGATGATACACACGTGGATGGGAGTCAGGTATGCGAATTGATTAAAATGCAATGAATGAATGGAGTATCGCACTTCGCAGGTTCGCCCCGGCAGCAGCCAGCCCGACTTCGCTGGCGTTGGCGCCGATTGTTACCGGATGAACCATTCTGAACTTCTTGCGGACATGCAGTTCAGGCGTGGTAGTGAACCCTGCGATCAAGGCCGCTGGTTCCGGGCTTGATTTCACAATATCCGAAATTCGAAATATCCATCATCGTCGTAACTGCTCGTAGGCCCACAACAACAATTCCTGCGTTTTCGCCCAGCCGATGCACTGATCGGTGATCGATTGGCCGTACACCAGTTTTTCGACGGGTTGGGGGAAAGGTTGACTGCCTTCGACGATGTTACTTTCGATCAGCAGGCCCATGAGTGCATGGTTGCCACTCAATCGTTGCTCGATCACGTTGCGCCAGACGTGTTCCTGATTCTGAAACTTTTTGGCAGCGTTGGCGTGTGAACAATCGACCATGATGCCCGGGCACAATTTCACGGCACGCAAGGCCTCACTGGTTTGCGTCAGGGTTTGAGGGTCATAGTTCGGACCGGTTTTGCCGCCGCGCAAAATGATGTGACCGTGTTTATTGCCATGGGTTTGAATCACCGCCGTGCGACCGTCGGTATCGATGCCCAGAAAACGATGGGCACTGCGTGCGGCGACCATGGCGTCGATGGCGATTTGCAGATCACCACTGGTGCCGTTCTTGTAACCCACCGGCATGGACAACCCCGATGCCATTTCACGATGCGTCTGGCTTTCGATTGTGCGTGCGCCGATCGCAGCCCATGTCACCAGGTCGTCCATGTACTGCGGCGTGATCGGGTCAAGCATTTCCGTCCCCGTGGACATGCCCATCTGCGTGATATCGATCAGCAGTTTGCGTGCCCTGCGCAGACCGGTTTCGATGTCGAAACTGTCGTCCAGGTGCGGGTCGTTGATCAGCCCCTTCCAGCCGAGGGTCGTGCGTGGTTTTTCGAAATACACACGCATCACGACAAAAATGCGGTCCTGTATTTTGAGCGTCACTTCACGCAATCGCTGGGCATAATCGAGCGCGGCTGCGGGATCGTGAATCGAACAGGGACCGATGACCACCAGCATGCGACTGTCGCTGCCGGACAAAATCTGTTTGATGGTTTCACGTCCCGCCACGACCGTTTGCTGCGAAACTTCCGGCGTGGGAAGGTCGGCTTTGACCTGTTTGGGTGTGACCAGTTGCCGTGCCTGTGCGACATTGAGGTCAGTCGTCTGGCGCGGGTTGGACCATCCTCCGTCGGCGGATGGTGTCGCGGTAGAACTCCAACCTTCACTTTTATTTGCCAAGGTTGCCTCCGAGCAAGCGATTGAATGCGCTGACGCCGTGGGCTTTAGCCCCGGTTGGTTCCTTTTGTCAAGCAAGGCATCACCGTCGCTATTTCCAAAAAAAACACCCTGGCTTAAACCGGGGCGTTTATCGTAGCATACTCAGCCCGTCGATTCCTCTTTCAGTAGTTCAAAACCACTTCCAGTCGAAGGAACGTGCCCATTTTGTCACGTGGTGCGGTGTAGTAGTCCCCGGGGAAAAACAGTTCGCCATTCAACCGGGTGGACAAAAATTCGTTGAATTTGTATTTGAGGCACATGGCCAGAATGTGGCCGCGAACCGAGCCATCATCGGTGAAGCCCAAACCTGCCGCCCCGGGCACATCACGCATGGTGTTTTCATCCGCCAGTAAAAAGTGATAGTCCAGGCTGGCGTTGAAATTCTCGAACAGGTCGCTTTGAATGCCAATGTTCAAACGGTGAAAATTGGTCGCTTCACCCACGCGGTTCTCGGCTGCGAAGCCATACACCATGTATTCCGACCACTGCGGCCAGCGACCCCACAACGGGTCAAACTGGTTTGATTTAGTTGAATCGGGGTCATTGCCGGTGAGGTATTCATATCCGCCGCGTATCTGGGTTTTCATCGCGTCGTTGAAGCTGTACACCAGGTTTGACCGCACCCCAAAAGCCAGGTGTTCCGCCCCATTGCGATTACCGAACTGACCCGCACCTTCGACGACCGTCTTCCAGTTGTCATCGAATTTATGACTGATATGCGAGCCAAAGGTGTACAAGTCGGCGTTGATGCCGCCGGAGCGACCGGTCGGACTGAATGCCGGTCCGCCTGAACCGGGCACCAGTTGGTTGTTGTATCGCTCACCATGGTAGTAAATGAAATACGGGCTGACGGTCGTCTGTTTGCTAAGCTGATGCGTCACATACAGGATCGCGCCGGTTTCATCCTGCTCGGTCTGATTTTCGATGTCACTGTTGATCGTGGGTAAATACGCATTACTGCGCGAAGCCTGCACCACGCCGATGGCATCGACCGTGGTGTTGATGTCGTCGAACTTGAAGGTGAAACGGGCAGCGTCCAAATAATTGGTGCGTGAGCCGTCCACGGGTGTGCCATCAAGCACCAGCCACCCGTCGCCAAGCTTGAGGTCCTGCCGCCCCAATGTGATCGTCATCGGCAGGTCCAACACTTTGCCGACCTTCACATAAAGCTGATCGATATACACCGGGCTGTTGTACCACTCGACATAGCTGTCGGGCGTTTCATAGTGACGACCTTCGTACATCAAGCGTACGCCGATTTCCAGATTTTCCGCCGGGGTGAAGGTGTTCCACCAGCGGGCGCGATAGCGCTGAATATGTCGTTCGTGGGTCGGGCTGAACTCGCTCATGGTGTGCAGGTGTAAATATTTTTCACGCAGGCGCAGGTCCGCGCCCCACTTCCACCAGGGTGCCGGGTTGGTTACTTCTTTGCGCCAGGCATCCCAGGTTTGTTCCGCGGGTTCCACTGTCGCCGAGCCTGCCCCGGCTGCGACCGTCGCATCGGTCGCTGATGTCGCAGTCGTGTTTTGTGCGTTGGCAATCTGCGTCGTGGCCAGCACTGCCGCCAAACCCAGCATCATCGTTTTGGTGTTCAACATAGTGAGTCTCCATGAGGACGTGAACAAATCGGTCAACATAAGGTCGTTTCTGGAATACACGGACCCGCCCGCTCCCCATATCGGTTGATCATCACATGCAACTTCACATGAATCCGATTTCTTCCCGATGCCCGTAAGTATCGGTCGCAAGGCTATCGGTCCATCGGCAGCGTTCAGGGAAGTGACCGAGTGGTCAAGTGGCCAAGTGCGCAAACCATCAGAGCCGCGAGTGGCAACGAGCGGTTGATATTGAATGATTTGGTGATATGGCGATTTGGTGATTTTTCGTTGGATGGTTGATCAACAGTAAAATGTAAAATCACTCGGCCACTCGGCCACTCGGCCACTCGGCCACTCGGCCACTCGGCC
>CAYRTH010000136.1:2432-8613 GCA_964427135.1 uncultured Phycisphaeraceae bacterium | reverse complement strand
TGGTGACGACCAGGTCCACCTCGTTACCGACGTAGGTGCGACCATTTTCAACGACGATCATGGTGCCATCGTCCAGGTAACCGACGCCTTGCTGGGCGCTTTCGCCGGGCTTGATGACTTTGACACGCAGGTTTTCGCCGGGCAGGGCGACGGGTTTGAGGGCGGTGGCCAGGTCGTTGAGGTTGAGGGTATCGACATCGCGCAGTATGGCCACCTTGGCGAGGTTGAAATCATTGGTCATCAGTCGCGCTTGCAGGTGCAGGGACAGGTTGATGAGTTTCTGATCGACCCCCGTGCCCTCGACTTCACTGTCGTCGATGCTCACGGCTGACCCGGGGGTGTGTTGCAGTTTATGAAGGATTTCAAGACCACGACGGCCCCGGGCACGCTTGAGTTTGTCCGACGAGTCGGCCAGGGTTTGCAATTCACCAATTACGAACTTGGGCACGATCAATACCCCGGTGACAAAGCCGGTTTTGATCAGGTCGAGGATGCGACCGTCGATGATGACACTGGTATCAACCACCACGGGCCGTGGGCCACGGATTTGTTTGGTGAATTCGACGTAGGGAATGACAAAGCGGAAATCATCCTTGGTTTGCAGCACCAGCGAAATCGACAGGTAACAGGTGATCAGACCCATCAAAACTTTGGAGCCTTGGAAAAGGTTGTAGGTGGGGCCTTCACGTTTGGAAAATTCTTCGGGGATGAGTATCAGTGCGAAAAGATCGACGACAAACGACAGGGCATAGGCGGCCAGCAACCCGGCAATCAGGCCCAGAAATACCCCCGACATGGCGGAAAGTTTTTTGTGGGGCGTCAGCACGTCCGCCACGACAAAGGCCATGGAAATACCCACCGCCACCAGCAGCATGGCCACGACAATCGGGAAGTCCAAAAACTGATTGATCTGAAACTGGGCGGATTGGTAGGTCAGCACGTACAGCGCCGTCACCGCTGCGACCAGGAGAATGAACAGGCCACGCAGAATGGAAAGAATCATGATGCGTTCCCTTGAAGACAAAGGACCTGCCCCTCAAAGAATAGACGATAGCGACGAGCGGGTAAAACCTGAAGTCAGAAGTGGCCAAGTGGCGTAGGGTGGGTCAAGTGAGTTTTCGAACGGACCCACCGCCCTATTGATTTCGAATTTCGGATTTCGGATTTCGGATTTTGCGAAAACAGGCCGACAGGGGTTTGAGTTGTATCATGCTGGGGTGAGTGACAACGGAACCACCCTTGACATGACCGCATCGACACCGGTCAAACAACTGCCGGGCATCGGCAGCAAACGCGCCGCAGCCCTGGCGCGCCTCGACATACACACGGTTGGCGACCTGTTGCGTCATTTGCCCATGCGTTATGAACGGCACTTTGCCGAGGGAAATATTGGTGACCTGCCTGCGCCGGGCAACATCGGGTCGGCCCGGGGCACGATCGTGGCCACGCGCTGGGTTCCCTCCATGGGTCGGGGCAAAGCCCGCTTTGAAGCAACCCTGCAAGACCACAGCGACCGGGTGAAACTGGTTTGGTTCAACGGCAGCTACCTGCGCGACAAACTTCATGCAGGCATGTTGGTTCGGGTACAGGGCAAGGTCGATTACTTTGGCGGTTACGCCCAGATGGTCAACCCCAAATGGGAAGTGTTGCAGTTGGAACAGGAACCAACCGCCCATGTTGATCGTCTGCGCGCGGTGTACCCGGCCAGTGAGGATTTACCCAGCACGATCATCGAAAAATTGGTTGCACAGGTTTTGCAGGTGGTGTTGCCCAAACTGGTGGACCCTTTGCCGATGGATTTGATGCGCGATCATGCGATGCCCGTCTTGGCCGAGGCTTTTCGAGGCGCCCATGCCCCACTCAAAGACGCGGATTCACAGGCAGCCCGCCGTCGCCTGGCGTTCAATGAACTGTTGTTGTTGCAAATGGGCATTGCCCTCAAACGTCATCACAATCGCACCGCTTTGCACGCCCCTGCCCTGCGCTGGACACAGGCCATCGACGAGCATCTGCGTCAGCGGTTTCCGTTTGCACTCACCGGTGCTCAAAATCGGGTGATTGGTGAAATCAGCCATGATTTGCAGCAGACCGTGCCGATGAACCGGTTGCTGCAGGGCGATGTCGGTTCAGGCAAAACCGTGGTGGCGCTGTATGCCCTGCTCATGGCGGTGGCCAATCGTTTGCAAGGCGCGATCATGACACCGACGGAGTTGCTGGCTGAGCAACATTACGCTTCGATCAGCCGAATGATGCAAGGCTCGAATGTGCGTATGGAATTACTCACCAGCGGCCGCTTCACCGCCAAACAGCGGAATCAGGTTGTCGATCGCATCGCGGCAGGGCAGGTGGACCTGGTGATCGGAACCCAGGCACTGTTGACCGAGTCGGTGCGTTTTGCCAACCTGGCGGTGGTGGTGATTGATGAGCAGCATCGTTTCGGGGTGTTGCAGCGGGCAGCGTTCAAACAGAATGGTGATCGGTCGCCGCATTATTTGGTGATGACCGCCACGCCGATACCACGAACGTTGTCGCTGACGATTTTCGGGGATTTGGATGTGTCGGTGATTGATGAATTGCCGCCGGGACGAAGTCCGATCATCACGAAAGTGGTTGCCCCCGATCAGGCGGACAAGGTGTACGACTATTTGGTGCAGCGTGTGGGGACGCGGGAACAGGCGTACGTGGTGGTGCCGACGATTGACGCAGCGGGCAATGAGTCGGCTGCGCCGCTGAAGGATTTGCAGACGCACGTGAAGTGGCTGCGTGAAAAATATGGGGCAGGGCTGAAGGTGGAAGCGGTGCATGGGCGGTTGCCAAGCGACACACGTGAAAAAGTGATGCAGCGGTTTCGCAGCGGTGATGTGCAGGTATTGGTGGCGACGACGGTGATCGAGGTCGGGGTGGATGTGCCCAACGCGACGATGATGGTGGTGGAACATGCTGAGCGTTTCGGGTTGGCGCAGTTGCACCAGTTGCGCGGGCGCATCGGTCGAGGCACGCATGGGCGAAAAAGTGTGTGTGTATTGATGGGGGAGGCGGTGACGCTGCAAGCCCAACGTCGGCTGGAGGTGATGCGCGAGACGACGGATGGTTTTCGCATTGCGCAGGCGGATTTGGAAATTCGCGGCATGGGTGATTTTTTCGGCACCCGTCAGCATGGTTTACCGCCGCTTCGTGTGGCGAAAATACCCGATGATTTGCCGCTGCTCAACCTGGCGCAGCGCGATGCTCAAACAATCGTGACCAGGGATCCGACGTTGACCATGCCGGAACATGGGTTGTTACGGCAAGTGCTGTTGCAGCAATACGGCGACACACTGGGGCTGATCGATGTCGGGTGATGATGTTTGGCTGGTCGAGTTTTCGCAACCATCGCCGATCACATATTCCACCAATTCAGGTCGATTTTCGGGAACACGACATCGTGCATGTCCGCGTCCTTGATTTCCCATCGTTCCAGTTCGGTGAGCTTTTCACCACGACCAACCTTTTCCGCCATGTCGCAAAGGTTTTCAAACCGCCCCACGTGCAGGGTGAAGCGTTTGATGCCATAGTCGATGGCCTGGCCACGGGTGATCACAAACGGCCAATCACTGGCTTGCAGCAAAAGTAACTCACGACCGGCTCGTTCCAATAAATCGCGCAGTTCCGTGTTGGCCGGTTCACGCCAGGGTAGTGAAAACGTGAGCTTGCCAAAGTGGGCCTCGGCCCGGTACTCGACTTCCCACATCCATTTGGTGACATCGTTGAGCCAGACGCGATGATCGCCGCCGTCGCCCCATGAGCCTTCGCTGATCGACACCACCTTGTCGCTGGGGTGAGCCGTGATGAACTCTTCCGACGTGCAAACGTTCACGTCCGGGTCCGCGTTCAAATTCAGCATCACATCACGAATGAACTTGGGGCCTTCAAACCACCAATGCCCGAAAAGCTCGGCATCGAAGCAGGCGACGACCACCCCATGCCGACCGGTGGCGTGTTTATGATCCCACAATCTGGCTTTGACCTGATTGCAGAAATGTTGCGCATGTTCGTGCAATTTACCCGGTATGTTTTCCGGGTAGTACAAATGTTTGTCGCCCAGGTCGGTGCCTTTGCCGGTGATTTTCCAATAGCGCAGGCCGCGTCGCTCGCCCCATTTTCTATGAAATTCAAGGTACACCCCGTCAGCCGGGTAACCGACCGCGCCGGACCAGACGCTTTCACAGATTTGCGGGTCACGAGCAAGCACGGTGACACGTGCCATATCGGAACCGTCGCTGTTGAGGCCGTGGGTTTCATGGACGTTGCGCCAACCGCGTGCGGGGTATTTCTCGGCTTCGTTCCAATCGACCTTGTGCCAGTTGCCGCCGTTGTTGACCCATTCGCTGCGACTGCTTTCGACCAGGTGATGTTCGAGGAAAAAGTGTGTGATGCCTTCGTCGGCCACGAGGTGTTCAACGCCGACGCGATTGCGTGGTCCGCCCCAGGTGATGCCCGGGGTCCACCAGCCCTGTGGTCGGTAGGCACATTCAGGCAACCACATGCCCCGGGGTCGAAATCCGAGAATACGTTCTGATGACGCCAGGCCGGCGCGCATCTGGGCACGAATGGTGGCATCTTCCAACAGCAGCGGGAAATAACCATGCGTGGCCGCGGAGGTCAGTATTTCGATGTGGCCCTGTTTGGCTTTCTGCGCATAAGCCTTGGGTATGTCACGGCCCATGGCGTGAAACTGTTGGCGCAATTTGGTGAAACATTCCTGCCATTGCTGCGCCAGATAGACCATGTGACCGTTGTTGTGCCCGGCGAATTCTTTTTCGTCGGCCTTGGCACGGGCGATGCGGTCGTCCAGGTACGCATCAAAGCCGTCCTTGAAATGTTCATGCGCCAGTTGTTCCAACAACACCGGCGTCAGCCCCATGGTGAACTTGGGTTTGGCGTTGAAAAACAGACACTCGTCCACCATGGACAAAAGCGGCAGGTACGTCTCGGCAGCGGCTTCGTACAACCAGTCTTCGCCGTGCGGCCAGACACCATGACGCAGCACATAGGGTAAGTGACCATGCAGAACCAGCACGAAGCTGCCGACAGCATTGGGTTTCATGATGCACATGGTAGCACGGTAATGATATCGAATTGCGGATTTTGTGGGACGACCCACAGTCGAGGCCATCGAATTTCGAATTTGAAGAATCAATCACGCCTGAATTTGCGAGGCTGCGAGCAAGTTCAGGATGGTTTTTCAAACACCATCGGTTGATGCCGAGGGCTTTAGCCCCGGATTTCATTCATGAACATCCGGCCCTAAAGGGCACGGCGTCAACACAACCACTCGACCACTCGACCACTTGACCTCTCGCAGCGGTTACAATGCGTGGCTTCAATCACCCTCATGATGAGTGGCAGACATGGACTTTGCTTTTCAAGAGTGCATCAACCCGGATTGCAGCGCCAAGTACCCGGTCGATCAGGTGCTCGTGGCCTGCCCCAAGTGCGGTTCGCTTTTGGACATTCACTACGATTGGCTGCGCATGGCTGCCCCCAAAAGCCTGTCGTTTTTTGAGCATCGTTGGAACACCAAAGGGGCGCACGATGCCGGGGCACTGGATTTTTCAGGCGTTTGGCGCTTTCGTGAATTACTGGCCTTCTACCGCCATGAATCCGACATCGTCACCGTCGGCGAAGGTCGCACCAATTTGCAGGAAGCCAACCTGCTGGCCCAACACATCGGCATGAAGCCCGGGTCACTGCTTCTGCAATACGAAGGCCTGAACCCCTCAGGCTCGTTCAAAGACAACGGCATGACCGCAGCCTTCACCCACGCCCGCATGGTCGGTGCCAAGCGCGTGGCCTGTGCCTCCACCGGTAACACCAGCGCCAGTCTGGCACTGTTTTCATCCCTGGCGCAAATTCCGGGAGTCGTGTTCATCGGTTCAGGCAAAATCGCCTACGGCAAACTGTCGCAGGCGCTGGACTACGGCGCTCGTACCTTACAGATTCAAGGCGACTTCGACGCCTGTTTACGTCGGGTGCGGCAGGTGGCGCAGGATCGCAAGGAACTGGGCATTTACCTGATGAACAGCGTCAACCCGTTCCGACTCGAAGGGCAAAAATCGATCATGTACCGCGTGCTCGAAGCCCTGAACTGGGAGGTGCCCGATTGGATCATCGTGCCCGGAGGCAACCTGGGCAATTGCTC
>CAYRTH010000136.1:0-2332 GCA_964427135.1 uncultured Phycisphaeraceae bacterium | reverse complement strand
CAAGGAAGGCATCATCAAACAGGGCCAGCGCGTGGTGTGCATTTTGACCGGCCACGTGCTTAAGGACCCGGATGCCACGGTGAAGTATCACACCGGGGTTGATATGAAGGCGATCCAGGAAACCGCCCCGCGCAGCAACCCGCATGGTGATTTGTCGTGCAAGCCGATCCCCGTGCCCGATGACCTGGAGGCGATCATCGCGGCGCTGGGGTGAATTGAAATTCATATTTCGGATTTGTTTAGCGCGGATACTTTGCGTCGGAGCTTAAGGGCAATTGAAAAACGAAATCGGATGATCACAGCCTGCCCTGCAGGTACTCTTGCAAATAGTGAATATGCGTTTCCTGCAACTGCGATTCGACCATGTTGAGGTCGCCGATGGATAGTAACCCCAGCAATTTCCCGTCCGGTTCGCACACCGGCAAATGACGAATGCGACGATTGCGAAACACACTGCGCAACTCATCCAGCGGCGCATCGGGACCGCAACAAATCACCTCGCGGGTCATCACTTCCGCCAGCTTCGTCGTCGCCGGGTCACGACGCTCACCCACCACCCGTACCAGCACATCACGCTCACTGAAAATGCCCACGATTCGGCGCTGGTCCATCACCACCAGGCAGCCGATTTTGTGCTGATTCATCAAAATTGCCGCCTCCAACACGCTGGCACTTGAACCGATCGACACAACCTTCTGACCCTTGGCAGTCACAATATCACGCGCGGTGTTCATCAGTGTTCAACTCCCTGCCCATCACAACGACGGGCGGCTGAAATGTTTTGGTACCACGAAAGGGAAACCGGTAACACCCTACACGCTAGGCGGTGCGACCGTAAAATCAAGTACACGGAGCACCCCCCATGACCATGCCCACCCCCCATGAAATACTTTCAACCCTGGCCCCAGAGGCGCGAACCTTGGATGTTTTTGGCTCAATCACGTTGGTCGGTGATGTCCTTGAGCTTCAGGTTCGGCCTGCGGAGGTAAGCGCCCATTATTACGTTCAAATCATCAGCTCGCATGAAGCAAAGGTCGGCCTGCGCACCGCCGACCGTTGGGTGTCCGAATCCATCGAAGCCGACCTGATGCACACCGGCGACAGCCTCGATGAATTGTTGGAAGATGAACTGGTGGACCTCCACAGTGCATTGAAGTGGAAGGTCGATCATTTTCGCGATGACAGCAAACGCTACACCTTTTGTTCGAAGGTGAACTGGTCGGGGAATGAAAACCCAGTGTCGCTGCTATTGACGGTGTTGCGAGCGTATGAAGCGACGTTTCGTCAGTTGGGGGACCTAAAGCCGGAGGAAGAGTGATGATGTAGTTTGAGTCAAGCACGTCGGCGAGAGAACCGAACAATCATGCAAGAATGGATGATGGATAAAGGATCATGGATCATGTTCAGAGAGGGTGTACGCAAACTCGTTCTTGGTTTGTACATCATCCTTTATCCATGATCCATGGCTCACCGCCGAGGGCGGCGGTGCCACATCAAAAACCACCCTCGGTGAAACTGGGTAATTCACTGGCGGTAGGGGGTCCATATTTATCTGCAATGTCGCCCTGCAATGTTTTCATTTCCTTGACTTTGCGAATTTTTCCGCCTTAATTGTGCCATGTTGTTTGGAGGCGTTCTTTCCTGTTGATTGATGTTGAGGAGTGATCTGTATGAGGGCGTTAAATCTTTTGGGGGCATTGGCGGTTGCGGGAAGTTTGGCTCAACCTGTGAGTGCGGCGATTATTTTCAGCAATGCCGACCCGGGTGTTACCGACATCAACACTCTGGTCGAAACCCTGGCCGGTGGCCACGAGTCCAACACAGTCGATGTTAAAAGCGTTTACGCCTGGGGGCTGGCGATCCCCATCACGCAGGCGAGCACCCTGCGCACTGCCATTGTCCCTTTCAACGTCGGGCCAAGCACGGGCCTTCGGTTGGATGTCTTTCAAGTACCCGACCCGATACCGACACGACGCGGCAGCATCGGCAACATCGTCATCACGACCGATTTTGTGTACCTCGATTCCTCAGCCGTGGTCGATGGGTTGCCTTCCGGTCGGCAGTGGGTGACGTTTTCCTTCAACGATGTGTTGTTGCAAGCCGGTAAAAGTTATTTATTCCGTGCTTCGCCCGACAATACCAACGGCACCTTCGCAGCCCAGCAACATTACTGGCTGGGCGTCGGCTTCTCAGGCTTGATGATTCTGGACATTCGCTATTTTTCGACCAATGCAGCCATTCCCGCCGACACCTTCGGCGACACGCATCCGGGATCGTATCTAGTGTATCATTGCATCTCGATTGATGGATATAGTTTTTTGAGCTTGACCCG
>CAYRTH010000135.1:0-8747 GCA_964427135.1 uncultured Phycisphaeraceae bacterium | reverse complement strand
TATTCTTTGTGTCCAAAGTCCAAAGTCCAAAGTCCAAAGTCCAAAGTCCAAAGTCCAAAGTCCAAAGTCATCAAGGGCCGGAGCGGAAAACATGGTTCTATGATTGTGTTTTGTATGACGAACTTGCGCCTTATTGACCCCATAGATGCGATTGCCCGATACAATGACATCACACCTTCGGGACTAAACACGATGCAAATCACTGCGCGGATGAGTAAAACGTATATGTGGCGGCTGGCATTATTCGCCGGTATTTTTCTGGCTTATGCCTGCTGGTCGGCTTACGACGGGTTTGTTGCGTACCCGGAAATCAACCGCAAAGCAGTCCACTTTGAAGACTACAAAAAGAAGCACGCCGACTGGCGCGAAACCTGGCCCACCTACGCCAAGGCCAACGGTTACCCGGAAGACCCCGACCCGGCCAAGGGGGCTTTCAGCATGTACGCCCAGTATGTGCAACTGGGTATCACGTTACCCATCGGCCTGGCGGCACTGGTGGCCTACCTGCGCGGGTTCAAACGTTATGTCGCAGCCGATGAAAAGGGGCTGGTCACCGATGGCGGTCAACGGGCGGAGTTTGTCAACATCACCAACCTCAACAAAGACCGTTGGAAGACCAAGGGCATTGCGGTGGTGACCTATCAAGCTGAGGGCATTGATCGTAAGCTCGTGCTCGACGACTGGAAGTATGACCGTGACCCGACGATGCAGTTGCTTCGCCAGGTTGAATCACATTTGCGTGATGATCAAATCACCGGCGACATCCGTGAAACCGCCAAGGACGCAGCCGCAGCAGAAACCGCTGCCCAGGTCGAACAAAACGCGGGGTGATCGGAAATGGATAAGGGATGATGGATAATGGATGATGTGCAGAATTATTCATCACCGACCTTGTACGCCTGATACGGGCGAACTGGGCGAGGGTTGCACACCTGATATGCCCTGAGTGTTGCCATGGTGTTCACCCGTGGGCGTGAGGTTGGGGGTTGATGGTCGTGAAGTTTCATCAGTTTGAGCAGGGTCGCTTTCAAGCACGTCCCGCAGAGTAATCCCCAAATATTCAGCCACCTGACTTTGCACATATCGCGGGGCGGTGACGACCAGTCGATCGCGCAGAAAACGGATCGAAGCAACCTGGCCCCCTTGCTCACGCCAAAGCGAAGGTTCAATCGTTTGGCGAATTTCGTCCGCCAATTGTTCACCGGCTTCCAAACGCGCCCGGGCGCGGTCGATGGCGGCGCGGGTTCCGCCACGTGATTCAAAGGTGATGTTGCCCGGCCCACGACTGCCCCCGGCCAGGTAACCGGTGGTATTCACCCTCGGCAGCCGCTGCTCATCAATCACATGCAGTCGGTCGGCCACGTGGTACACCCGTGTCACCGTCCGTTTGTTGGCGTCGGCTTTGGTCATGAGTTCAAGGGCATGCTCCGACATTTCGTACATCAGTACAGCCGAGTCGTTGGACATGAGCTGCATCGCCAGGGCCAGTACGCGACCGACAGCGATACGTTCAAATTGCAGGGTCATGGGTTGACGTGGGTTGATGCCCTGGGCTTCGAGTAATTCCCAGTTTACCAGCACCCGGATGCCCGTGGCCGACGACCACCATTGCATAAACTCACGGGCGGTGATGTCCTGCAAATCAACCTTGTCAAACAAATCACCCAAACGCTGCGCCATCGGGCGCGGGACTTTTTCGACGGTCGCTTGATTGGTGGCAATGCTGTTGGCAATCGATTCAATCGGGGGTGCAGTGGTGTCGGCTGATGATTGGGTGAACGGGGCAACCACAATCATTGCGGCGAACAACGTCAAGGTTATGCGTTGGTGTGATGGCATGGCGTGTATCTCAAAATGATATACAGGTGTATGTCACTTAGAACCGCGAATAGAACCGATTTTCAACACAGAGGTCACGGAGGTCACAGAGAAAACTTCAGCATCAGTGATCATTGTCTGCATAGCCGCGGGTGGTAACCCGCGGGGCAAAACGGAAAAGTCAACATCATCTATATTCATCAAACAAGGTGCCATCACATCACGCGATTGAAATCGTAGGGCATGCGATTGCGGTTGGATTGAATGAGTCGCAAGCCTCGGGGGGCTTGAGCGAGCGGTCATTCAGCATGACATAGCAAATAAAAACCGCTCCCTCACGGTCGCGGCTCGTAAAGGCATTCCCCTGCTTGGAATCGCATCCTGCGTTAGCATGTCGGCCTATGAATGGCAATAACCTGAGCATCGTGGTGGCATCGGGTAACCCGCATAAGGTGGAGGAAATTCGCGCCGTGTGTGCCCAATGTGCCGGTGAAAAATCATCACGCACTATTCCGCCAAGCCCATTGAATGTGCAATGGTTGTCGTTGCAGGACCTGGGTGGGGCGTTCCCCGAAGCGGTGGAGGATGGTGATACCTTTGAAGCCAACGCGGTCAAAAAGGCGTTGCATTACGCGGCTTTGACCGGGCGGATGGTACTGGCCGATGACAGCGGGTTGGAGGTGGATGCTTTGGGCGGGCATCCGGGGGTGTATAGCGCAAGGTATGCGGGGGTTTCGGGGGCACGTAAAGTGGTGGACATGGAAAACAACAAAAAGTTATTGCGGAAGTTGGAGGGTGTGCCGATGGACAGACGCACCGCCCGGTTTGTTTGCACCATGGCTTTGGTGCAGGGTCGTGAAGTGATGGTGACGGTGCGCGGCACGGTGGAGGGTCGCATTTTGTTGCCGACGGAGTGTGCCAACCCGAATGAACCCTGGCGCGGTCGAGGCAGCAACGGTTTTGGTTATGACCCTTTGTTTTTTCATGATGACAGCGACTGCACCACCGCTGAATTGACTGCCGAAGCGAAAAACGCCATCAGCCATCGCGGCCGGGCGACACGGCTTTTGTGGGCGCAATTGCAGCGGTTGTTTGCGTAAACCGGTGGGTTGAGGGTGGTATTTTTGCGTCTGCAATCATGCGAAGACTTCCCAGTGCCTGCGTGACAATGGTTAAGTTCACGCTATGCTGACAGGTCGTGAGGCACGCTCCAACGTAAGGGAGCGACTAGGTTTGACCTGAGCAGGGAAAAGGAGACATATCATGGCGGAAGTGAAGGACAGCAAACGCATTCTGGCGGGTATTCTCGGCATTCTGCTGGGGGCACTGGGTATTCATAAATTCGTGCTGGGCTACTCCACGGCGGGCATCATCATGCTGGCCGTCACCATCGTCACCTGCGGCTTCGGCGGAGCGGTGATGGGGATCATCGGGCTGATTGAGGGCATCATTTACCTCACCAAGAGCGATGAAGATTTTGTAAACACATATCAGACCAATCAGAAGCAGTGGTTCTGATTCATGGCGCGAGGTTGTTTTTTCAAAGCCCAGGCATGGCCATGCCTGGGTTTTCAATTGAGTAACCAACCTATGGCAACGCCTTGGCACAACTGGTGGCATTGCATCGGTTCAACTTATGGGCATTGGTTACGTGGCGACCCGCGCGGTTGGCGGACTCGGCATCATCGTGAGCATGTGGAGGGGGATTACCACCATCCACCACCACCCGGAACCGGAGCCGATTTGTTGCGTGGGGCCCAAACCGCCATGCAGCGACCGGCTGTATCGCTGTCCGTTGTTGAACGTGAACTGGTGTGCGTTGCGATGGTGGAGCGTTTACTAAAACTCAATGTCGAAGTGGTTGTATGGGTGGTTACAGCGACACATTATCATGGATTGGCGAGATTTTACCCGTTGGCAATTCAAGGCCCAGGCATGGCCATGCCTGGGCTTTGCAAGGCAAACGCATTGCAGGATGGGCGAGATCCCTGGCCACGTCACGCTTTGGGTTTGGCAAAAAAACATGCCAGTCATCGATTGCGGGAAAACGGGTCAGTCCATGTCGGCGGCATATGGGCGGTTCGATCCAAACTCGAACCGATCCGCGATCGACAACATCAACTGGCTGTGGTTGGTTATGTACGGGCACATCGCGATGAGGGTGGTTTTGTTTGGTCGATCAAGCCATCAAGCGAAAACCCGAGGTGATGGCCCACTACTTTTGCTCACTGTGCAGTGATACTTCACCGGCCGTGATCGATCGCAGTGCCCGTTGCGCGATGGAACCGAGGATCAGCACCACCGTCAGACTCACCGCAAACCCGACCACCAGCCAGAGCGTCGGCAACGGCTGGTTGAAATCAAGCTGTGTCAGACCGGCCCCGAGGGTTACGGCCAGGGCGGTGCGCGGGGTCATGCCGATGAGTGTGCCCAGCACATACACCCCCGTCGGCACGCGGGCGCTGCTGAGCACCAGGTTGGTCAGGGCAAATGGTGAGTTGGGCGGCAGACGCATCAGCGTCACCAGCAGCAAGGTTCGCCACCAACTTCGCCCCAACAAGGCTTGATACACCGCTTGCCATTTGGGTTGTGATTCGATCACCTGTGCCAGTCGGTCGGAAGCGGTGGCGCGGGCGATGAGCATGGCCAGTATCGACGCACCGGTGAAGCCAAGGAGTGCTGCGGGTAAGCCCAGGGTGATGCCAAAGGCCCAGCCGGCCAATAGCGCTTGTGCATAGGTTGGAAGCAACGCCAGTCCAGCCATGATGACAAAGCCGAGTATGTAAATCACCAGGCCCAGCACCAGGTTTTCACGCATCCAATTGCCGACGATGGACAGGGAACCCAATAACAAAAACCCACCCAGTGCGGGGAAAATCATGGCTGCCACGGCCATGGGGCCGACCACGCCCAGACGTTGCCAAAGCCCCGAACCACTAGGGGGTTGTGTTGGCGGGTTGGCGGCTGGGTCGGATGGGGTCAATGGCATGGTGGTGTGAATGGTAGGGGTTATGCCGAGCATGACAACTGGGTGACTTTGCAAGGGCCGGTAATGGTGGGCAATTGCGATTTAGGGATCGGGTTAGACACTGATAGATGCGATGATAGGGTAAGCGTGAAGTGCGCGCGGAGCAGCCATGCGACTGATTATCGACACGTTGATTGCAGCGATGCTGGTGGGCATCCTGGCCGGGGTGTTGTTGCACTACCGTGCGGAGGCACGGGAAGTAGATCACATGCGCACGGTGCAGCAATCGCTGACCCGTTTGCATGAGTTGATGAAGTATCACAAGGCTTTGGAAGAAGCGCGTTCGGGGACGATCAACAAATCAATCATGGTGTCGCCGCTCTGGTTTGAGGGCAACTTACCGGAGAATCCGCTGGTACCGGGTCGTCATCCGTGGATGGACGTGTCCCCCGCAGGCGATCAGGGAACGCACCCGCCGGACCCGGTAATTCGAGCCGGTCATCAGGCTGCCTTCTGGTACAACCCGACGCTGGGCGTGTTTCGCGCCCGGGTGGCCCCGCAATACACCGATGAAGCCACGCTCGAACTGTATAACAAGATCAACCTTTCGCCGTTGTATGCTTTGCCCAGCGGCACCGATACCGCACGGACACCCAAGGCCCTTGAATTGCAGGATAGTCTGGCACAGGGGGCTTCACAGTCAGGGGATGAAACCGACAGTCAATGGATGCATGAACGGTTGTTGTCACGGCCATCGCTCATCAGTCGGCCGTGATGGGGAACAGAACAGGATGATGGTGGGACCGTCGCCCTCGGGGGTGTGAATCAAGGGTGGCATGACCCAGCCGGGGGCGGCTGGGCTACAACGCGGCCAGCCGGGGGCGGCTGGGCTACAACGCGGCCAGCCGGGGGCGGCTGGGCTACAACGCGGCGAGCCGGGGGCTTTGATTGCATTACAATGCCGCACCATGCAGCACATCCAACAACGACGTTTGGCCAACGGGCTATGGCTGATTACCGAGCAGATACCGCATGTGCGTTCATTGGCACTGACATGGTTATTGCCAGCCGGGGTGGTGCATGAACCCATCGATCAGCAGGGCGTGGCCAGTGTGATATCGGAAATGATTTGTCGCGGAGCGGGGGACCGTGATGCCCGTGCCCACAGTGATGCGCTGGAAATGCTGGGAGTGCAGCGCGATACGCAGGTGATGACACGCCATTTACGATTGTCAGCGGCGCTGATCGGTGAAAAAATCAGTGATGCGCTGCCGCTGCTGGTGGACATGGTGCTTTGTCCGCGATTGGAAAAATCAGCTTTGGAACCGAGTGTGGACCTGGCACTGCAGACGCTGGATGCACTCAACGATGAACCGCAGGACCGGGTGTTTGTCGAGTTGCGCAAAAAGCATTACGCCCCACCACTGGATCGGTCAGTGTTGGGCGTACGTGAACACATTGAAGCGTTGAAGTTGAAACAGGCACGAGCTTTTTGGCAGCGTACCTTTGTGCCGGACGGTTCGATACTGGCCGTGGCGGGGGACTTGCAACATGAGGCGATGGGGGAACTGGTGGAACGATTGCTGGAGGGGTGGGCGGGGGCTTGTGATGAACCGGTGACCAATAGCAAAGCCTTGCGTGGTCGGCATCATGAAACGGTGGACAGTGCGCAACTGCATTTGGGTTTGGCCTACGACAGTGTGAGTGAAACACACCCGGACAGCATGGCCGCACGCACCGCAGTGAATGTGCTGTCGGGGGGTTCGAGCAGTCGATTGTTCACCGAGGTTCGTGAAAAGCGCGGGTTGTGTTATTCGGTGGGGGCTCGTTATGGGGGTGATCGTACTTTGGGAGGGGTGTTTTGTTACGTGGGCATCACCCCCAACAAAGCGCAGGAAACACTCGATGTGCTGGTGCGCGAGTTGCATCGATTGAGTGAAGGCATCGAGGCGGATGAATTCAATCGCGCTTTGGTGGGCATGAAATCGTCATTGGTCATGCAGGGGGAATCGACCTCGGCCAGAGCATTGGCGTTGGCATCGGATCAATACATTCACGGCAGGCCGCGATCCTTGGAGGAAGTGACAGCCTTGGTCGATGCGGTAACGCTGGAAAAACTCAATGCGTTTGTGAAGGCCAATCCGCCGGGGGAAATGACGGTGGTGAGTGTTGGACCAAACATTTGATTTCGAATTGCGAATTTCGGATTTCGAATTTTGCTTTTTTGGATTTGTTTAGCGCAGACGCTTTGCGTCGGCGCCGTTGACGCCGAGCCCTTTAGGGCCGGATGATGTTGCAGGTCGTTCAAAGAAACCGGCCCTGAAGGGCACGGCGTCATGTTCACCATATTACACCCGATCAGCACCCTGGCAGCCGGCCGAGGGCAGACTCAACATCGAATGCAAACCGGGGGCGGCAGCAGGCAACATGCGTGCGTAATTCACCAACACCGCCACGGTCGCCGAGTCACCTGGAAAACCACCTTTGATGATGCACTTCACAGCCACCGGGCCGCCCAGTTCGATGATGTCTTTGGGTTCGGGTGTGCCCACAGCCATGGTCAGGTCCAGGTCGATGGTCAGTTCATGATTGTGCCAGTGAGCCGTGTTGTGAATGCCAGCGACAAAACCAGGCTCGATCAAACCCAGCCCCGATTTGAGCGGTGAAGTGGCCACGACCGGGTCGAGGTTCACCTGTACCGAACCTGCTGTGACCTTGTGACCCAAACCATGCGCCAGCATGGCCACCGACTCGGGCAAGCCCACATGACCGAGTTTGCCAGCCGCCTTTTTCTGATTGAACTGTTCAACCGTCATCGTCGCGCCGACCTTGGCCTGCAACGGCAAACGACGCAAGGCTGCATCGACCCGTCGCACACATCGCACACTGGTGACCCGTCGCACAGCCGTCGATAGCACCACGGCCAGTGAATCCATGACAAAGCCCGGGTTGATACCCGTGCCCAGCAGCGCCTTGCCCGCTTGTTTGGCTTCGCGGTCGATTTGAGCCGAAAGTTCCGGGTGCAGGTACCAGGGCCATGACATTTCCTCGCAACTGGTCACCGCACATAAACCCTGTGCCAAGGCTTCACGCAACGTCGGCGCAATGCGATCAAACTTGGAAGTGGTGGTGACGATGGCCACGTCGGCTTTACCCGTCGGTGATGATGCCACCGCCTCGGCAATGCTGCTGACTACGCGGGCATCGTTGGGGTCGGGGGTGTCGGGGCGATCGGGTTGATCATCCAGGTCATCGAGGGTCAGACCGCGCTTGGACGGATCGATATCCACCAACCCGACCAGTTGCATGTGGCGATCACTTTCAACGCTTCGCGCACAAGCCACACCAATCGGCCCCATTCCCACAACAATCACCTGAATCATGCACCACCTCACTCATATGACCATTGAATCGGACCACAGTCGCCGACACCGGACGCTGACGATGGTTGCAAGCGCACGCGCATGCGCGGGGCTTACGCTTGCAGTCATGATAAGACTATACAACGAATCGGTCAGTCGTTGGGGGATTGCGATGGACCGGTAATGGCAAATGCTTGTACGAGCCGCGACCGTGAGGGAGCGGTCTTCGTGTCGAGCCGAGGCGGGTAAAAAACCGCTCCCTCACGGTCGCGGCTCGTTAAAGCCATCGATAGGCTTTGTCTTTATGGTCCGGGGCCGCCGGTGGGGCCTTGATTACCCATTGGGCCGGGGCCACTTTCATCGCCGCCGCGTCGCCTTCGTCGTCGCCGACGACGTTTACGTCGGCTGCCTTCGCCGCTGTCACCGGGGCCAGCGGGGGCATTTGATGTCGAGGGGTTGTTGGCAGTGCTGGGCGGTGCCGAATCATCACGGTCATTGGAAGCATCATCAAAATCACCTTCGCCTGCCGATGCAGCATCGCCATAATCGCTCATGTCATCCTCGGCTGAGGATGTTGCCCCTTGATTGGTTCGTGGTGG
>CAYRTH010000134.1:0-8804 GCA_964427135.1 uncultured Phycisphaeraceae bacterium | reverse complement strand
ATGGTCGAAGGCCCCAATGATGTTTACATCTGTGCCAACTGCACCGACCTGTGCCAGAATATTTTCAAACAGGAACGTCGCAAGGTTCAGTCCGCCCGCCCCACCTTCGGGGCCATTCCTTCGCCCAAACAGATCAAGGAATTTTTGGATCAGTACGTCATCGGCCAAGACATGGCCAAACGCGCTTTGTCCGTCTGCGTCCACAACCATTACAAGCGACTGACCGCCCGCGATGACAAGGATTGCCCGGTCGAAATTGAAAAGTCCAACATATTGATGCTCGGACCGACCGGCAGCGGTAAAACGTTGTTGGCACGGACACTGGCGCGTATTTTGAACGTACCCTTTGCCATTGGCGATGCGACCACGCTGACAGAGGCTGGCTACGTCGGTGAAGACGTTGAAAACCTGCTCTTGCGACTTTTGCAGGCAGCCGACTTCGACCTGGAAAGCGCCCAGCGCGGCATCATTTACATTGACGAAATCGACAAGATCGCCAAAACCCAGCACAACGTTTCGATCACCCGCGATGTGTCGGGCGAAGGGGTGCAGCAGGCCTTGCTGAAGATGCTCGAAGGCACGGTCGCCAACGTTCCGCCGCAGGGTGGACGCAAGCACCCGGAGCAGCAGTACATTCAGGTCGATACGTCGCACATTTTGTTCATCGTCGGCGGGACGTTCGTGGGCTTGCAGGACATCGTCCGCAAACGACTGGGGCACAAGTCCATCGGCTTTGCATCGGAACACGAAAGCGATCAGGACCAGGGCGAATGGATTTTGTCGAAGGTGACGCCCGAGGATTTGACCGAGTTCGGCATGATCCCGGAATTCATCGGTCGCTTGCCGGTGTGCTGTGCGCTCGAACCCTTGCGTGAAAAGGCACTGGTGCAAATTCTGACCGAACCGAAAAACGCGCTGGTTCGCCAATATCAACATTTGTTTGGCATGGAAAACTGCCAACTCGAATTTACCATGCCAGCGTTGCGCAAACTGGCACAGGCGGCGATTGCACGGGACACCGGGGCACGAGCCTTGCGCGGCGTGATGGAAGATTTGATGCTCAATCTGATGTACGAGTTGCCGGATAAAAAGGTCGAAGGCGCCAAGTACGTCATCGAGGATTGGGCGGTGGGCAAGCGCCTTCACCTGGACGACCTGCGCATGGTAAAAAAAGAATCAGCCTGATACGTAGCAATCGTTTTGATTTAGCCCCCGGTCATTGACCGGGGGTTTTTGTTAACTTCATGATTCACCCTTGATTGGCCCCCGGTCATTGACCGGGGGCTAAGTGGATTATTTGACTCTGCCCGTAATTGTGCCGACAACCTACAATGATGGATACTGTGCCGGTTCACACTCAATCATGGATGCCTGCGGTATGAGCAAACACTTGCGTCGATGGAACTGGTTGATTTTGATCGTGCTGCTGGGCATGCCCTGGGGTAATGCGCATATATCGGCGCAAAGCCCGGATCCGCTGACCGCGACCAATGCCCCGGCGGCGGTGAATGAACTGCCCGGTTTGGCACAGGCGGGCCGGTTTGCGGAAGTGTTGCAAACCTTGCGGGGTGATACGCGACTCACCAGCGACAACCCGGTGGCAATGGCGTTGCTTCGCTCCCTTGAATTGCACGAACAACATGAGCAAACCCGGTTGACCAAAAACCGTGAAGCCTACACCGCAGCGTGGGACAAAATGAAGTCGGCGCTGGAGGCGGGCAAAATCGAAGAAGGTATGCTCGCCCTGATCGATGCCCACAGTGTGTCGGAAAACATTGCTGACACGCTAGCCGCCGTGATGACGCAGGAACTGATCAACAAGACGGAAGCCGCGGCGAAGGCCGCACAGGAATCGGCACAGTGGCTCGATGCCCTGTCACTGTACCGGTTACTCGATGCCCTGTTTGATCAATCACAGAAATATCGAGCTTCAGTGCGAGCCAATGAACGACACATTCGCATCATGCGGCTGTACGTCCCTGATGAACTCAAAAAGCAATTCGTCGCCCGAGCCACCCGGCTGAGCAAGGAAAACCTGGACCCCCCATCGTTTGGCAATGAAACCTGGGAACAGCAACTCACCGGCGTGGATATGACCATGCTCGAAGCGGCTTTGGCGCGTACCAGTTCGCAGCATGTGAGTAGTGCGGGGTATCGTCCGCTTTTGGTCGGAGCGCTGGATGGTTTACTGACACTGGCACAAACCCCGCAACTGTCGGCGACGTTCCCCAACATGGGTGACGGCGAAAAGGTGCGTCGATTTATTCAGGCGATTACCGATCTGCGTCTGCGCGTGGCCACGCAAACGACCGTCGGCGGCTCGGACATGCGACGTTTGCTCGAACAGGTGGCTACCCTCAACCGTGACACACTCGACCTGCCCGACCCGGTATTGGCCTATGAAATGGGGGATGGGGCACTGTCCAATGCCGACGATTTTTCAGCGATTCTTTGGCCACGGGAAAAGGAAGAACTCACCCGCACCACCCGGGGCAAGTTTTTTGGTGTGGGCATCATGATTGGCATGCGGACGGACCCGGTGACCAAAACCCCGCGTATCACGGTGGTGTCGCCCCTGGCCAACACGCCGGCGCACAAGGCGGGCATCAAGCCGGGGGACATCATTGCGATGGTGGATGGTCAGCCGACGACGGGCTGGACGATCGATCAGGCGGTACGCACGATCACCGGGCCGGAGGGTACGACGGTGACGCTGGGCATTGATCGGCCGGAGGTGAGTGATCGTTTGTTCATGCCGCTGCAGCGCAATGAAATACCGATCGAGTCGGTGCGTGGGTGGGATCGCAAAAGTCAATCGACCGGCGACTGGGACTTTTTCATCGACCCGGACAATCGGATTGGTTATGTACGGCTGTCACAATTCGTACCCCAGTCAGCCACGGATTTGGACGCAGCGATCAATCAGATGGAACAGACCGGCCCGATCCAGGGGTTGATTTTGGATTTGCGTTACGATCCGGGTGGGCTGCTCAGCGCTGCGGTGGAGGTGACCAATCGTTTTGTAAGGCAGGGCACGATCGTTTCGACGGTGCGGGGCGATGGCAAGGAAAATGAACGGTATCAGGCGCGGCCGGAGCGGACGTATCGGGCGTTTCCGATGGTGGTGCTGATCAATGAGGGTTCGGCCAGTGCGTCGGAAATCGTGGCTGGGGCGTTGCAGGATTACAGCCGGGCGACGATCGTCGGGCAGCGCTCGTTCGGCAAAGGCTCGGTGCAGGATTTGTTTGTGCTGGGCATAGGCAAAGCGTTTTTGAAAGTGACCACGCAGTATTACAAACTGCCCAAGGGACGGATCATTCATCGTCAGCCGGGGGCTGGGGAATGGGGGATTGAGCCTGATTTGGCAGTAAAGGTGACGCCGCAACAGGCGGTGGATGCACTGGAATATCGGATGGATTTGGATGTGCTGCGTGATGCCAGTGATCCGCCGAAGAAGGACCCGCCGCCCAGCGCTGCACAGATATTGGAACAAGGCATGGACCCGCAATTGGAGGCGGCCTTGCTAGTGCTCAAAACGCGCATCGTGGCACAACAGATGACGCCGGTGGCGGAGAAAAGATGAGGCATTAAGTGATGGTTGATTTCACGCCTGATCTTGCAGGTCCGCCGGCAAGATCAGGATGGTATGGGAATGAATGCGATTGATGGTAGATTGTTCGTGGTGGATGATGTAGGTTTGAAGTGGTGGAAGAATCCTGAACTTCGTCGCGGCGACGAAGTTCAGGCGTGGTTCAGATGTGGTGATCATGCGTGGTTCGTGGAAAGACAATTCGAACATGCCAGGCAACACTTTTGGATTACTGTTTCGCATCACCACCGCAGGCGAAAGCCATGGGCCGGGGAACGTGGTCATTATGGATGGTGTGCCCCCGGGGTTGGGATTGAGTGTCGATGATTTGCTGCCGGATTTGCAGAGGCGACGGCCGGGGCAATCGAAAATCACCACGCAGCGCGATGAAGACGATCACCCGGAAATTTTGTCAGGGGTGTTCGAAGGTGTCACCACAGGCACGAGCATTGCGATATTGATTCGTAATCAGGACCAGCGATCCAAAGATTACGGCGATATCAAGGACAAGTATCGGCCGGGGCATGCGGATTACACGTTCGATGCGAAATATGGGTTGCGCGATTACCGTGGGGGCGGTCGGTCCAGTGCGCGGGAGACGACGGTGCGCGTGGCAGCCGGGGCGGTGGCAAAGAAAATGTTGGCTCAGTTTTGGGGCGTGCGCATTGTCGGGTATGTGAAACAGGTCGGTACGATCATTGCGGACATTGCCGACCCGGCAGCAGTGACATTGGAACAGGTGGAAAGCAACATCGTGCGTTGCCCGGATGCGACCAAGGCGGAGGCGATGATTGAATTGATTGAACAGGTACGCAGCCAGCGCGACAGTATCGGCGGGGTGGCGGAACTGGTGGCGACGGGAGTGCCTGCGGGTTGGGGTGAACCGGTGTTTGACAAACTCAAGGCTGACCTTGGCAAGGCGATGTTCAGTTTGCCTGCGGTGCTGGGGGTCGAATATGGCAATGGCTTTGCATGTGCGACGCTGCGCGGCAGCGATAACAATGATGTATTTATTCCCCTCTCGCCACGGGAGAGTGCGTTGCAGTCTGTAGCGATGGGTGAGCGCGGAACAAGAAGTGGTCAAGTGGCCAAGTGGCCAAGTGGCCAAGTGAAAGACACGCCCTCACCCTCATGTGAGCGAAGCGAGCACTCCTGCTCTCCCGAAGGGAGAGGGGGTCAAGACACGCCCATTGCACAGACTAACGCGGAGAGTCATTCGAATCATTCTGCAGATGAGGCGGAAACACATCCAATGATCGTCACACGGAGTAACAATCACGGCGGAATGCTGGGCGGTATTTCCAGCGGTATGCCGATTGTATTGCGATGTGCGATCAAGCCGACCAGTTCGATCCCGCAGGATCAGCCGACGGTGACAAGGGACGGTCAACCGACGACCATCAGCACCAAAGGCCGACATGACCCGTGCCTGCTGCCAAGGTTTATTCCGATGGGTGAGGCGATGATGGCAATCGTGCTGGCGGACCACGCCTTGCGGCAACGGGCACTGCGGGGGTGAGAAAGCACAGAATGATTCAATCCAATGTCACTGGTTGGCTGTGGCATGAAGACATACCACAGGCACCCTGCGGTGCGACCCGATAGGCTGGGGTGCCTGTGGCACGTCTGCGTGCCACAGCTTCGAGAGTATGATGCAGACTCATGAAATGCAGAATTCACCGCAGATCACTCAATATTCAAGGTCATGCCCACGAACTGACATTTTGCTGTTACCAGCGGTACCCGTTTCTTGACAGCACAATGACTTGTCAATGGCTGTGCGAATCGATCGAAAGTGCCCGATTAAAATATCGTTTTCTTTTGCATGCGTTCGTAATCATGCCCGAGCATGTACACCTGATTGTTCTGCCGATGGAAGCAAAACATTCCATCGCCAATATTCTCAGTGCCATCAAATCACCTGTGGGACGAAAGGCGGTGTGTTACCTGAAAACACACTCTCCAACGTGGCTCAATAAAATAACACGCCAAAGAGGACGCCGAACCGAACGACTTTTTTGGCAGTCCGGTGGTGGATATAACCGCAATCTGACAAGCGTCCACACATTATGGACAGCCATTGATTACGTTCACGCCAATCCAGTTCGCCGAGGTCTTGCCGGCAAAGAAGTGGATTGGTACTGGTCTAGCGCGGCAATGTATGCGGGATTGGATCGTGGGCCGCTGTCCATCGATCCACCCGATGCGATATCGTAAATAAATCCAAAAAAAGCTGTGGCATGAAGACATGCCACAGGCACCCTGATGTTGGTTCGCACTTGCCTTCGTATAAGCAAGCGACGACAATTCCCGCTCAACCCCAGAGACCCAATTTATGTCGGATATGAAAAAACTGCCCAATGGTTTTGGTTTGGCCAATCGTTTTATGCTGGTGCCGCCCGGGCCCAATGTCCCGGAGGTGGTGAACCTGATCGTGGAAATCCCCAAAGGTCGGCGAAGCAAGTTCGAGGTGGACAAGGAAACCGGCCTGCTTCGGCTGGACCGTTACCTCTACTCGTCACTGATGTACCCCGGTGATTACGGCTTTATTCCGCAGACACTGGCGGAGGACGGCGACCCGTTGGACATCGTGGTGATGGTCAATGAGCCGACGTTTTCGGGATGCTTGATCGAAGCCCGCCCGATCGGGTTGTTCAAAATGACCGATCGTGGTCTGAATGATTACAAGGTATTGGCGGTGCCCAGCCGTGACCCGATTTTCGCCGAGTACAACGACCTTTGGCGGGTGCCTGCGCACTTTTTGAAGGAAGTGGAACACTTTTTCGCCACGTACAAGGAACTGGAAAACCCTGATGGCGATGAAATCGTCAAAACCCTGGGATGGGAGACGGCTGACAAAGCCCGTGCGGAAATACTGGCCTGCATCGAACGTTATCAACAGATCAAATTGCCGGTGAGCAAGGGGACTGCTGGTAAAAGCGCCGTGAAAAAGAAACGTAAATAAACATTGATGACGCCGAGGGCTTTAGCCCCGGATATGACACTGCAATTTCCACATAATCATCCGGCCCTAAAGGGCACGGCGTCAACTCATTCACATACACGCATGCACCTTGATCGAATGCTTGCGTTACAATCCCCCGATGCCCACGCGCGAATCACTCAAAGACACGTTCGAGTCGATTATCATCGCCTTTCTACTGGCGTTTGTGTTTCGCGCTTATGTGGTGGAAGCGTTCATCATTCCGACCGGGTCGATGGCTCCGACGCTGCTGGGCGAGCATTTGCGCGTCACCTGCGATCAGTGCGGCCACCGGTTCACCGTCGATGTCGATCGTGATGATCGTGTCGAACGCATCGGCCCCGGTGTCATTGTGGAGCGACCTTATGTGACTCAACCACAGGGTTTGACAGCGGCCTGTTCGATGTGTTTCAACCCGGTGCAGGTGCCTCGCGGTTCATGGATCAACGCCGGCGATCGCATTCTGGTGCACAAGTACATTTACAATTTCACCGAGCCGAGGCGGTGGGACGTGGTGGTTTTCAAGTACCCAGCCGACCCGGGCACGAATTTCATCAAACGACTGGTCGGTCTGCCGGGCGAGGATTTGCTCATCGTCGAAGGCAATGTGTATGCCCGTGCGCATAACGGCGTAGCAAAAAACCAGGCAGGCGATGATGGCTGGCGGGTTCAACGTAAAAGTGATCGGCCCAAGGTGCAGCGATCCGTCTGGCAGCCGGTGTATTACAGCGATCATTATCCGCTGGATCGCGGCGATGCCAATCGTTCCGCCAGCCGGGTGCGTTATGCCTGGCGTTTGCCATGGATCGCCAGCCAGGGGCTGGGTCAGTGGGATTTCAGCCAGGGAACGCATTACCAATTCAACAGTGATGGTGGCGGGCAATTGCGTTTTGATTTTGAAAGCTCGGCCGGGCAGCCGCGGTATCCGTACAACCAGTTCAAGGAAAATCGGCCCGAGGTGCGGGGGGAGCCGATGGAGGATGTTCGCCTCGCGGCGAGATTCACGCCTGAAAAAGCGGGATTGTCGGTGGCACTGCAAACTTCGGCACGCTGGGGTTCGCTGAACAACCATCAACCGGTGAATATCGTCGGGCGCATCGATGCACAGGGCAATGTGGTGATTGAACTGCCGGGGGTGATGGACGAAAAAACCGGCAAGCCAACGCAACTGTCACAAGGACAAACCAGCGCATTCGCACCCGGTCGAGCGCAACAGGTGGAATTGTGGTACGTCGATCAGCAGGTGAGTTTATGGGTCGATGGTGCGGTGGTGGCCGAGGCACAGTTTGATTTGGACATGCAATCGTTGCGCAATCGACCTGCGCTGCCGATTGGTTACACCCCTGATGTGCGCGTGGATGTGCTGGGCAGTGCGGTGCTGCTGTCGGGTGTGGAACTGGATCGTGACTTGTACTATTCAAGCAACCAAAGTCGGGGACGATCAAGGCCGGGGCTGGGCGCCCTGGTGAAGGAAGAAGGCGGAACCTTCGGCGAACCGGTGACGCTGGCGGAAGATCATTTTTATGTGCTTGGCGACAACAGCCCCTGGTCCAAGGACAGCCGATATTGGGACGCATTGAACCCGTGGATTGCCCAGCGCATGTTTGAGGGTCACGACATGGTCGGCATCGTGCCACGCAAATTGATGATCGGTCGGGCGTTTTTTGTGTACTGGCCGGCGATGTACAGCCTGGGTGAACGGCGTCGACCGATGCTGCCCAACTTCGGCGACATGCGTTTCATTCATTGATTCAACATGACCCTGCTGCAACTCACCCACGCCTTTGCCACGCTGTTTATGACCGGCCTGATCTGGTTTGTGCAACTGGTGCATTACCCGCTCATGAATCAGGTCGATCGCACTCGTTTTGTTGATTACGAAAAAGCCCATCAACGGCGGACAACTTTCATCGTCGCACCGATGATGCTGATCGAACTGATCACCGCCCTGCTGCTGATCGTGTGGCAACCCAATACGCTCACCACCCTGGGCATCGTGCTGCTGGGTGTGACTTGGCTATCCACCGCGCTGCTGCAAGTGCCCGCGCATCGCCGACTCGAACATGGGTTTGATACTGCCGCTCATCGCCGACTGGTGTACACCAACTGGCTGCGCACGACTGCGTGGTCGATGCGTTCGATGATCGCACTGGCGTTGTTGTGTGGGTAGGTGATGTTTCACATGAGGGGCCGCTGAATGTTGGGTGGGGCGGGCGTCCCGCCTGCCAATGG
>CAYRTH010000133.1:4111-8809 GCA_964427135.1 uncultured Phycisphaeraceae bacterium | reverse complement strand
AATCGTCACCCGATTCGCCCCTTCGCCCACCGGTTACCTGCACGTCGGCGGGGCGCGCACGGCCCTGTTCAACTGGGCGTTTGCCCGCCGTCATGGCGGAACCTTCATCCTGCGCATGGAAGACACCGACAAGGCCCGTTCCACCGATCAGGCCACCCGGCAAATCATCGCTGACCTGCATTGGCTGGGCCTCAACTGGGACGAAGGACCAAACCCGCAACTGACCGGCGATGACAACGACAACCCCAAAGCCGACCAAATCGGCAACCATGGCCCCTACTTCCAATCGCAACGTGATGAACTTTACCAGCAATACCTTGAAAAACTGCGCGCAGCAGGTCGGGTGTATGACGACAAAGGCGCGGTGCGCTTCCGTATGCCGGGGCAAGATATTACGGTGCACGACCTGGTGCTGGGCGATGTGACCATCAAAGCGGACAAATTGGAAGACTTCATCATTTTCAAAGGTGAAGCTTCGGGGGGTGGGCCGACGTTTCATTTTGCGAATGTGGTTGATGATGCGACGATGGGCGTGACGCATGTGCTGCGGGCGCAGGAACATTTGATGAACACCCCCAAACACCTGGCGTTGTTCGAGGCCTTGGGGATTGAGCCGCCGCAATACGCACACATGCCGCTGATCTTCAATCAGGACGGATCAAAGATGAGCAAGCGCGACAAGGCCAAGGTCGCGCGGCAGGCGGCAGTGACTTTCAAGGCCCAGGGATGGCCATCCCTGGGCTTTGCCCCTGAATCGGTGAACGACTTTTTAAATAAAAAAACCGATGACATCAACATCGCGGTCGCCCTTGCTCATGAATTACAAATCACCCTGCCCGAAATCGATGTGCATGATTTTCGGATGAGTGGTTATGAACCGGTGGTACTGCTCAATTACCTGGCGCTGCTGGGTTGGCATCCGGGTGGCAACATCCCCGAACGGTTTGACATGGACTGGTTTGTCAACAACTTCACCATCGAAGGCATCGGCAGAACCAACGCGAAGTTCGATCGTACTAAATTACTAACGTTTAACGGCGAACGCTTACAACAACTGCCCCCCGACGTTTTCGCAGACAAACTTGCCCAGTCCGCCAGAAGCAACCGGTTCATCGAAATGTCGCAAGACCTGCGGCGCTGGCAATGGTTCGCGCAGGCGTATCAGCCCCGGGCGCGAACGTGGAAAGAGCCATTCACCGCAGGGCGATTTTTTGAGCAGTTCACCCATGAAATCGAATACGACGGCAAAGCGATTGAAAAAGTGCTCAACAAAAACAATCGCGCCGGTTTTGAGGTGCTGATGAACTTGCTGCCGTTGTTGAAAACACACGACGACTGGACGCCGCCTGCTTTGCATACGCTGTTGGAAAAATTCGCCGCTGAAAACAAGCTGGGAATGGGCGATGTGGCGCAACCGTTGCGGGTGGCACTGACCGGTACGACGGTGAGTCCGCCGATGGATTTAACTTTGGCGATACTGGGCAAAAGTGAAACCTCGGCTCGTATCAGTCGATGTTTCAATGTCGCGGGATATGGTACATGAACACTGCATGACGCCGAGGGCTTTAGCCCCGGATTTCATCGATCACGCAGTTCAATTTTTTTTGCCAAAATATCCGGCCCTGAAGGGCTCGGCGTCAGCATTGTCTGATGATTCGAGAACCAATGATTTCATGATTAATGGAGCAACCTATGTCCCTGATCGTCACCGGTTCCATCGGCATTGACACCATCGACGCCCCCACCGGCAAAGCTGAAAACGTGCTGGGCGGCTCAGCCATTTACTTTGCCGCCAGCAGCAGTTTTTTCGGGACGGTGCGTCTGGTCGCAGCAGTGGGTGATGATTTCCCCAAAACCATGCTCAAAGCCTTTTCGCATTTCAAGGTCGATCTGGCGGGCCTTGAACATCGTCAGGGCAGCAAAACCTTCCGCTGGCATGGCAAATATCAAACCAACATGAATCAGCGAGACACCATCGATGTCAAACTCAACGTGCTGGGTGAAAAACTGCCCCCCGTGCCCACGTCGTACCGTGACAGCAAGTTTGTGTTTTTAGCCAACACGCACCCAGCCGGTCAGTTGGCGCTTTTGGAACAATTCCCCAAACACAAACTGGTCGTGGCGGACACGATGGATTTGTGGATCAACCATGAGCTGCCGACGCTTAAAAAACTGCTCAAAAAAATCGATGGGCTGGTGCTCAACGATGCCGAGGCCACGATGCTCACCGGCGAGAGCAATCCGGTGAAAGCGGGGATGCAGGTATTGAAAATGGGACCGGGGTTTGTGGTGGTGAAAAAGGGCGAACATGGGTCGCTGCTTTTACACCCGCAGGGCATTGTCGCGTTGCCTGCTTACCCGGCCACGCAAGTGATCGACCCCACCGGTGCGGGCGACAGCTTTGCAGGCGGCATGATGGGTTACCTGGCGGGTGCGGGTAAGTTTGATTTAACCCACCTGCGCCAGGCCATGGCTTACGGGACCGTCGTCGCCAGCTTCACCATCGAAGCCTTCAGCCTGACCCGCCTGCGCAAGCTCACACGTGCCGAATTGAATCAGCGATATCGTCAGTATGTGTCGATGTTGCGGGTGGAAAACAAGAACTGAAACGCAAACTGCGCCACGATGATTGATTTTGGTGATCCAACTTGGCAGAGCTACTTCACCCGCAGCGCCAGAATCAGTTCGACTTTGCCGATGTGTTCGCGCAGTTCACCGGCAATCGCTGTCGCGTCCAACCCCTGATCCGCCAGAGCGTACACACGGCGAGCCAACGGATCGTTTCCCGATTCCGGTCCCTCAACACTATCAGCAATCATCGTTTCATTTTGAGCGACGCGATCGTGCATCGTGTGCTTGGGGGCTGCCTCGTGACCTGCCTGCGTCGGGGTTGAGGTTGATTCCAGTTTCTGCAATTGCGCGATTCGCCGATCGGCTTCAGTGATCAGTTGCTCCAACTTCGCCGCCTTGGCATCCAGTTGCGCCCCCACGCGCCGCGACATCGTTTCGATTTCCACCATCACTTGTTGCATGTCCTCTTTCATGCCCAGCGTCTGCTTCTGTTTTTCCATGCGTTCCTGCACACTCAGTCGCGTGGGTGGAGCATTGTGTTTGCGATGTCGATAGCGCGACATGAAAAAAATCAGCAGCATCACCACCCCGGCCACCAGCAACACATCCGCCAAACCCACATTGCCAAACAAATCGCCCTGGGCCAACATCGGTAATACATCCTTTGCCGAACCTGTTATCAGTGTCATTGTTATCAAAATGTCCGATTGATCAATCATGATGCATGCATGGTGATGGGGGGGTTGAACTATGAGACTTGGTGGCTGCTGGCTGGTTCAATCTTGTTAGGGTGATTACTCATTCCAGTACCCAGTTCTCAACACTGATTGATTTCTACTCTGTGCTCTCTGTGCTCTCTGTGTTTAATCATCTGTTTTGCTTGCCTTGCTTTCGATATCATCGCAGCATGGCTATTCGCATCATGATCCCCCGTCATCACCCGGTCGTCAAAGCCGTCGCCACTGCTTTACGAAATCACTGTCACGTCCAACCGGGCAACCATCTGCTGGTGGCGGTCAGCGGCGGAGCCGATTCGGTGGCTCTGTTGCGCGCTTTGCACATACTGGCCCCCACCCGCCCCTGGCGCCTGAACCTCACCGTCGCCCATATTCAGCATCATTTACGACCGGCCCCACAAGCCCAGGGCGATGCACGTTTCGTGGCGCGCTTGGCTGAAAAACTTTTACTGCCTTATGTACGTGCCGATTTGAACCCCGCACTTTGGAACGGCAACATCGAAGCCTGCGCTCGAAACGCTCGCTATCACGCCCTGATCCAACTGGCACAACAAACCGGTTCTCGTAACATCATCACCGCTCATCACGCGGATGACCAGCTTGAAACCTTACTCATGCGGTTGCTGCGCGGCACATCCATTCAAGGCCTGCGCGGCATCGCCTGGCGACGCACCCTGCTTCAATCATCCAACGATTCGACCAACCGCCTGCCACACGACGCATCGCGTGAATCATCGACATCCGTGAACTTAATTCGCCCCCTGCTCCAAATCGATCACGCTCAGTTGCTTGATTTTTTGCGCACACTCAAACAGCGCTGGCGGGAAGATGCCACCAACCGCGATACCACCCGTTGGCGGGCGCGTTTGCGGGCTGATGTGCTGCCCGTGTTGCGTGAGCTGCGCCCCGATGCAGCGCGTCACAGCACCCACCTGGCTGATCACCTGCGGCAGGTCCATCGACTGTCGCAACGGGTCTGTCAACAAGCATTCACGCTCGTCACCTGGCAACCCGAGCAGGCGACCCTTTCACGTCAACTTGCCCGTTCGTGGTCGTCGATTGTATTGATGGACGTGCTTCGCCGATGTCTGCAAAAATTGGGTGTGCCTGGTGACACCCTGGGGCATCGCACCCTCACCCCGCTCATCAAAGCCATCCGTGATCACACCGGCGGCACACGCTGTTTTGCTTTTCAAAATCAGGTCAGCGTCACCGTCACGCGCGATCAGGTCGCATTCACTGCTGCACCGATGCGCTCTGCGCTGTGATTGTCGTCATGAACAAGCCTCCGTCTGGATCGACTGACCCAACAGGCAAAGCACTTGACCCGTGAAGATACTCGTGTTGCCTCCCGAATCGCACAATTTTTAGATGTATTCACAAACAATCA
>CAYRTH010000133.1:0-4011 GCA_964427135.1 uncultured Phycisphaeraceae bacterium | reverse complement strand
TCGATATGTTAACGGGATGGTTTTGGCTCAAGTCGTGCTGATATTGGGTGTATCCGCAGGTGATTTTGTAAAGGGATGCGTATGACGGTGAGCGTCCATGTCAAAGAAGTGGCCAAGGCAGCGAACGTGGCGGTGCCTACGGCTTATGAAGCCTTGCGCGGTGCCGGCCGTTTGTCGGATCAAACCCGTCAGCGTGTCTTTGATGCGGCGCGCAAACTGGGCTATCGCGCCAATCTGGGGGCACGTGCCACGCGGACAGGGCGCATGAATGCGGTCGGGCTGCTCATGAGTTTGGACCGAAAACGCCGGTACATGCCCGCGGACCTGCTCGAAGGCATTCACGATACCCTGGCCCTTCGCGATTACCATCTGACCTATGCCAAGTTACCGGATGAAAAGCTCACGGATTCCGGCTTTGTCCCCAAAATACTGCGCGAGTGGTCGGTGGACGGGCTACTCATCAACTACACGCACGACTTTCCGCAACAGATGACCGATCTGATCGACAGATACCGCATTCCCTGCATCTGGCTCAACAACAAGCGCGATCATGATGCTGTTTACCCGGATGACGAGGCCGCTGGTCGTCAGGCCACCGAATACCTGTTGCGCCAAGGTTTGTCGCGGATCACGTATCTGATGCTGGTGCGTCCCGGCAGCGCCGCCCACGACAGCGTCGCCCAGCGCGCCGCCGGGTATCGTACTGCGATGCTGCAAGCCGGTCGTCAGCCCAGCATCGTCGAACTCCCGGTCGACGAAGTTTGGGAACCGGGCAAAACCTTCATTGACACCCGTCTGCAAGTGCTCCGCCACTGGCTCACCAGTACCCAGCGACCACAGGGCATCGTCACCTATTCATCCTGGACGGCTGAACCATTGCTCTATGCAGCGCTTTCCCTGGGGCTGAACATTCCCGGCGACCTGCGTCTGGTCAACCTTGCAGGCTTGTCACCTACGACAAGCTTCGGCATCACACTGACCCAAATGCAATTGAACCTGCACGATCTGGGGCAAGCTGCTGTCAATCTGCTGCTGCGCAAGCTTGATGAACAGGGACAAAATCAATCATCGATCAGTCTGCCCATGCAACTGGTATCGGGACAGACCTGATTCATCGTCTTCACTTTGGACTGTCGTTTAACGGTTGTATCACCACTTTCTATGGAGGGCTGGTCTCATGCGTCGAGCAACACAACTTCTGGGAATGAGCATCGCTGGTTCGCTGTTGATAACAATACCGGTGTCTGCGGCGCCGATCTACCTGTACAACACAGCTGCAGGAGCAGGAGCCAATTACGTTACAGGCAACACCACTTGGGCCAGAGTTCCGCAGTCCGGCGTATTGGACATCACCTCTGCCGCTCCCTTCACACTCAACTTTGACACAGCCACTGCGTTAAACCCCGCCAGCAACTACACCGGGCCGATCTTTTTCGGCGGGGCGAAGTTCACCCTGGACGCCGGTTCACCGACGATGAATCCGACTTCCAATCAAGCCATGCGGATGGTTAACAGCATCAATGATGATCGCATTCAGATTCAAGCGGTGTCCACCGCGGTGGGCACCTACAGCGGCAAATACCAACTGGCGACAGTGTTCTCCCTGGGCGACAACTACACCTTGCAAAGCCTGTTGTTGCGCTTTATCCGAGCCACCACGGGGCTTGCCAATGATTCGCTGCGTATGCTGGTCGGCGATGGCAGCAACTGGTGGGTCAGTACCACGACCAGCAACCCCAACGCGTCGACACTCACCACTTACAGCCTGCCCAACACGGGTTCCGCCCTGTGGCGTAGTTTCAACACTTCCAGTTTCGCCGTCGGCGGCACCGATCAATCCATGCCTACCTCCGTCTCTTTCGCCGGGTTTTATTTTGATGGGGCCTTCACCTTCACCAGCAGTTCGACGAGTGCTCAGGTGATCGAAAACTTCGGACTCGATGCCTTTGCCTACGAAGGGACGGTCGTACCCGAACCGGCTTCGCTGGCGCTGATGGGCTTGGCATGTGGTTTGATGTTGCGCCGTCGATCCAAAGGGTTTTGAACCACCTCCGCTGCGCAGGGCTTGACGGCTCTGCGTGGTTTTCATCATGTGCGATTCATCATCGTCGAGGTCATCAACATGTATTTCTATCCTCATCGTTGGCATCGATGCGCAACCCAAATGCCGCTGACGCCGAAGCAGGGACAGCACAGGCACCTGCGCTGCCGAGCTTTCACCCTGGTCGAGCTGTTGGTGGTTATCAGCATCATCGCCCTGCTGGTGGCACTGTTGTTACCTGCACTGCAGCAGGCCCGTGAATCCGCCAAGGGCATGAAATGTTTGAGCAACCTTCGCCAGATCGGTCTGGCGATGAGCGTCTATGCCGACGATTTCAAAGGCATGATGCCCCCGGTCGCCTGGCCTGATCCGGCGGCCAAGTTCATTCAATACGAAAAGCTGCCGTTTGTTCTGGCATGTCCGGCCGCCCCGGAGCATCGCAAAGATGCTCTGCGTTACCAGAACCTCTCCATGAACAACTATTGGGACATGGACAATACCAGCTTCAACCCACCACCCGAACCCGCCGGTTGGAAAATCAACCTTCGCAACACGCAAGACACCACCGGCACGATCTGGCTTTGGGACGCCAAGTTCCATCCCGCCACGCTGACCAACCCTTTGGGGCCATGGGCCAGCGAATACGGACGCGATCCTGCGGGCCTGGCGCAGCGTCACCCCGGCGGCGGTGGCGGCAAGGGCAATGTGATTTTTGTGGACGGCCACGCAAATGTGTTCGGGCAGTTGACCCTGCAAATGTTCACCCCTGACAAAGATTAACCGATTTCATTTTCAAGGGAGCCTGCTTATGACGCGGTTGTTAGGCGCCGTTGTATTGTTGTCGTTGTTGTTTGTCACCAGGACTTGGGCTGATGCCGTGCCGAGGGTGGTGGTGTGGGACCCGGTCAGTTCCGCGAACACCGGACGCGGCAGCATCGATGCTGCATACCTCAACAAGGTGGCGCAATGGTTGGAGCAAGCCGGGGTACAGGTGCAACGACTGACCACCGAACAACTGATCGATGACACGGTTTTCAACGCCCCGCGATTCGACGCCCTGTTGATCGAAGGCGATGTGGTTCCCTCCCGTAACATCGAAGCCTATCGTCGATTCACCGAGGCCGGTGGTGTATTGATCGCCCTCAACGCTTCCGGTGCCTTTGAAAACAAAGTCGCGCAAAACGACAAGAGGCAATGGCGGCTGGACCCGGAAACGCCACGCTTCGCCTGGCAGACCACGGCTCTGCATCAACACTTTGGCATTCATTTCAATCACCCGTTGGACATGGCTTACGCCGGGGTGCAGCACACCCCCACCGAACTGTTCAAAAAGTATCTGCCGCAGGCCGTGCCGGTGAAAAAAAGCATGATGGCACGCTGGTTCACCGTCGCCGACGGAACCATGTATCCGCTGATGCGCAGCCAGCGCACTCAGGGCGACGACTACACCCCGCAGATTTATCTGGTGGTGCATGGCAAGCGTCGTGCCATCATCAGCGCCAGCGCGGTTTGGACCGGTGAAGCGGACACCAAACTCTGGCCCCACGGCCCGGCCACCGTCGTCGCCCTGAGTCATCTGGCGCGGGACCTGCGCCAGGGAACCGTTGACCTGCGACAAGCGTTGACGGTCACGCCCCTCAACGATGTCAAAACAACCGAACCGTTGGAACTGCGGTCGGCAGGCACAGGTGTTGAACCTGAAAACGCCAGGCCCCTGATCCGCTGGGGGCGATTTGACGGCTCACGGCTGGACCTTGGCGCCAATCTGCCCGGCGGGCAAACGCGCACCATCACTGCGGGTACGATCGACCGTGACTTCCCCGGCGCACTTGAAGCTGGCAGCACCTTGCTTTTGCATTTGCCCACGTTGTCGGAACATCGCAGCGATCAGCCGTGGTATCTGCGCCTGCGTATGGCGGTCGCCGTCTCCGGTCCGGCGCTGTCGGTGCGCATGGGTGATCTTCCTTTGT
>CAYRTH010000132.1:1374-8950 GCA_964427135.1 uncultured Phycisphaeraceae bacterium | reverse complement strand
CCTCCCCCAGGGGGCGGTTTCGTCCTCGGCTTTTCTTCAAATTCGAAATCCGACATTCGAAATTCGAAATTCACCTGTTCACCCGCCGAGCTTGGACATCGCCTTGGTTGCCCGCGGCGCGATTGGACTGTCCTTCTGCCTTGCCGCTTCTTCCAGGTGGTAGCGTGCCCAGGTCTGGTTGCCCACCTGCAGGTACGCACTGCCGATGTGGTAGTGCACATCGGGAATGTTGGGCAGTGACGAAATCGCCCGGCCCAAGGGTTCCAGCGCCGCCTTGGAATCACCCCGCAAATGCTGCACCCAACCCAGCGTGTCCAATATGGCCGGGTTGTTGTTGGTCATTTCCGCCGCCTTACGCGCCAGGGCATACGCCTCGTCGATACGTTCTTTACGATGCTCGGCCAGCAGGTACGCAAGGTCATTGGCCACGGCTGCCGCATAACTCCCCGGATTTTCACGCAGTTTTTCCAAGAGCGGGATCGCCTGATCCGCCTTGTCGGCACTGGTGTAGGCCTGAGTCATCGCATAACGCACATGCTCGTTGCCCGGTTCACGTTCCAACAGTTTTTCGAGCAGCGGCACGGCGGTGGCAAAGTCCTTCACCCGGTTGGCCTCCATCGCCGACACATACATCGTCACCGACGCACTGGGCAAATTCTGCCTCAGCCGCTGCACGATACGATCCGTCGGCTGCTCCATATCCATCAGCGCCTGCGCCTCCACGGCATACGCCAGCGTCAGGTACGGGTGTTTATCCAGCAAACCGATGCAGGTGTCCACCGCCATTTGCGACAGGTTGCAGCGCTGCGCCAGTAGCGCCGCTGCCAGTTGACGAAACGCCAGTTGCATTTCCAATGACGCAGCATCCGGGCGATCCGTCGCCATGCGCAGATCACTGGCGAAAATGCCCTTGATCGGTTCCAAACGGTCGATCGCTCGCCTGGCCGTCGCCACATCCCCCTGACTCATGGCGATGATGTACGCATCGATCGCCGAAACATCCGCGCCCACCGCCGGCTTGTCACCCAGCATCGCCGCTGCCAGCGGACCAAACCGACTGGTCAGCAGATTGGAACCCTGCATCGACAGCCGGGCTTGTTCGATTTTGCCTTCGGTGAAAAACACCAGCACCCGTGCCGCGTGAATTTGCTGCGCTTCGGGGAACAGTTTGGTCATGCGATCCAGCGAATCCATGATCATTCGCGTATCACGACGAAGGTCGGCCATGAGCACACGCATATTGAGCCATGCACGACGTAAATCCAGCGGCAATGTGTCCAGCGCCAGGTTTTGATCGCTCCAACGGATCAATTCTTCCGCATTACGGTTGCGCAGGTTGAGTTTGAGCATTTCAAACGCCGCCAACGACCCGGTGCGCGGTTCGGCTGCCAGTTTCATCAGTCGCTTCTGCGCTGCCTCGGTTTGTCCAGCCGCCTGATCGATCTGCGCCAGCATCACCTGTGCCTGCGCATATTGCTGGGCATATTCTGGCACCGCTTCCAGTTGCGGACGCGCCAGGTCATTCTTTTTGAGTGCCATGTAAGCCCGACCCATCGCCAGCATCACCCGCGGGTCACGCACCTTGCCTTCTTTTTCAATGCGGGCAAATGTCTCCGTGGCCGGGGCGTACAAACCCAAACCGGTGAACAACTGACCCAGGTCGGTCAGTGCGTTGATGCGGGCGCCTTCATCCAACTGCGCCACTTCCAAATACACCGCCTCGGCGGCTGGGTAATCCAATCGCGCCACGTGCACCGCTGCCAGTTGACGACGAATCGCATCATCCTCCGGTTGACGGGTGATGGTCTGTTTGAGCACCTCCACCGCGTCATCCAGCCGCCCCATCCGGGTGAACATTTCCGCCTTGAGCCGAAGCACACTCACCTGCTCGGGCTGAAGCTGTATCCAATCTTCAATCAGTTTGAGGGCCGGTTCAAAACGCTGCACATCCATCAGCCGACGAATCAGTTCCAGCCGAACGCGCTTGTCATCCGGGCCGACCTGCTTGGCAAGTTCTTCCAACTTGGCGACAAGCTGATCACGGTTTTCACGGGTGGCGGCGATTTCAATCTGACGCAATTTGGCCATGGCGGATTGCACGCCGGCTTGAATCATCGGGTCATACACACGCTGGGCTGCCACCGGGTCACGTCGCGCGATCATGATGGCACGCGCCATGCCGTCGGCGATCACTAACGCCCGCACATCACGGGCACGGATCATCGGTTCATAAATCGGACGCACCCGTTCGATGGCTTCCTCAAACCGCCCAAGGTTCATCAGCAGATTGGCCTGCGCCAAACGCGACAACGGTTCGTTGAGGGTTTGCAGCGCAGCGAACTCCGCCAAGCCTCGTTCGACCTGTTTCTGTTCGATGTAAAAACGGGTGAGCGTGGCGAACACCTGCGCATTATTCGGTTGCATACGCACCAACCCCAGCAGGTTGACCTCCGCCTGCTCGGGTTGATTTTTTTGCAGATAGATCGCTGCCAGTATCTGACGAATGGTCGGGTCGGTGTTGCCCATGGCCAGGGCGCGATTGCAAATGTCAATCGCTTCATCGTATTGGTTCTGACGCAACTTCAATTCGGCAAGCAGAGCCGGGCTGCTGCGTTCGCTGACCTCGGTGGGGTCGATTTCCGACAAATGCTCGGCTGCCTTGTCCTTGCGACCCATCACCTGATAAACCCGTGCAGCTATGGCATGGGCGCGGGCATCGCGCGGGTTCTTTTCCAACACGCGATTCACCTGGTCCAACGCATCATCAAACAATGCCAGTCCCGCCAATCCGCGTGCCAATATGAAGCGAGCCTCCATGTTGCCCGGTTCACGTTCGACCACGCTGTTCATCAACTCAACGCTTCGATCAAACATCTGGCGTTGCAGGTAAAGGTCACCGAGCATTTGATCCGCACTGCCGCTGGCCGGAAACTTCTGCCGAATATCGGTCAGCAGTTTACGAACATCTTCGTCACGGTTCTGCAATAACAGCGCCTGCGCCAGCTTGAGTTGTGCTTCCAAATCATCGGGCAATCGACGCGCCAGTTCCTGCGCATAACGCCCTGCACTGTCGGCCTCCTGCAGGTACAAATAACCTTCCACCAATATCGACACATGCTCATCGGTCAGCGGCCGAAGTTTTTCCACGTTCGAAAGCAGCGTCAGCATCGCTTCACGACGATTACGCACCTGTTCAAACTGCATTTTGAAACGAATGGCTTTGGGGTCCGCCGGGTTTTTCTGATAAAAATCCTCCACCGCTGTGCCCGCCTGTTCCAACTGATTGGCCTTGGACTGCACCATCAGATAAGCACGGCGCGGAGCGGGGTCTTCGGGGCTTAAGTCCATGGCACGCAGCAAAACATCCCGCGCCATCGAAAGTTCATCCAACTCCATCAGTACGATCCCGTAAAGCGTCAGGGCTTCGGGACTGTTGATGTCGGCGTTCAGTTGCGTCAACAGTTGCTTGGCCTTGGGCAGGTCTTTTTGCAGATACAGGCATTGGGCAAGCAGATAACGGGCGATCGGGTTGCGTGCTTCCTCACGAACAATCTGTTCCAAAATCGGTTGCGCTTTTTTCAATTCACCAGCCCGCAGCGCCAAGCGTGCTTCGGTCAGTCGCCAGGCGGAACTGCTTCGCCGGGCTTGGTCCACGTGATCCTGCAACGCGCGACCCATGGCCAGTATTTCACTGGTGGACTTGATCCCTTCGGACATGGTCATGGCCGCCAGCACCAGTCTTGACGACAAATCGGCGGGTATGTTTTCCTGCCTGGACAACTTTTCCGCCAGGGCCCATAAATCCGTCCAACGTTTTTCTTCCGTGAGCAGCCCGGCATATAACTCAGCCGCCTCGAACTGACGGGCATCAGTTTGTACCACGGCTTCCAGTAATTTCACCGCCTGTTCACGTCGCTGCTTACGATCATTTTCCAAGGCTGTGGTGGACGCCGCCGGCGCCTGCGCCGTCGCATCTCCATCACGTTGAATCACCTTGCCCTGGGTGCGAATCAGCAGCGACAAGCGATCAATGTCGCTCAGCAGCAGCCGGGCGAGGTTGAAGTCGGCTTCCACGGCTGACTTTTCATGCTCACGCAACCATTGCACCTGCTGCATGCCGATCTGCATGGCCTGATCGAACTGTTCCTGCCGGGTGACATTGGTGATGTAATCCGATTGGGTCAGCAAGTTGCCCATGCGGAAGAAAACCCAGTTGAGCATGAGCCGACGGGCCTTGTCGTTGTCGGGTTGCTTGGCGAGCAGGCCTTCGAGGGTTTGACGTGCCGGGTCCATTTGCATCAGGCGAACCTGCGCGTGCGCCTTGATCAAAATCGCATCCGCCAGACTGGGGTCTTCTTTGAGCAGTTCCTCAGCCACCTGCAGGGCGGTGTCGGGTTTGCCGCTGGACAAAGCGATCTGAGCACGTTGCAAGCGATGATCGATCGAGTCGCCGCAGCCGGTCAGAAACAACATCGACAACACCGCTGTGATTACGGTGAGGGTATAAGTCGTACGCATGGGTTGCCTCGCTTTCAAAATCATTTCCCTGAATATCGGTTGATTGGTTGAATATCTGGTAGTTGTTTGGGTGTTCGTCTCACCCCCTCTCCCTCCGGGAGAGGGTAGGGGTGAGGGCGTGACTGTTATTGTTTACCACTGTTTTCAGCGTCATGACTACTTCGGCCCTCACCCGACCTAGCTCCACCACGAGGGGGCTGGGGCACCCTCTCCCGTGGGGAGAGGGGGTCGGTTACCGTCGGCTTCACGCCCACCGCTTCGAACTCGGCACGCCGAATCAGGCTGCGTATCCAGCGCGAAGGCACGGCATACGACACGCCCGATGGCTGTGACAACAAGTGTTCACGGGTTCGCCCCGCCAACGTTTTATTAATGATGCCCAGCACCCGACCGTTGCGCGCATCCAAAAGCGGGCTGCCGCTGTTGCCCGGAAACACGATCAAATCCAATTGATACAGGTTGTACGGATCACGAATCGCAGCCGCCAGTTCGGGGGTTAATTCCGCCCCCTTGGGCAAGGGCAACACCGCCGGCACAATCGCTGCCACGACCCCCTTGTGCACCGCAGGCACCAGCCCCAAAGCCGTACCGATGGGGTAACCGATGATGCCCACACTTCGCCCCTGCGGCGGGTCTTCCTCCGCCAACGGCAAGGCTCGCAGCGCCGGCCCTTCAAAACGTAACAGCGCCAAATCACGATGGCGATCTTCCAACAACACCGTCACCCGCCGACCTTCGAACTTACGGCCTTCCAATCGCTCTCCATCCGCTGCGACCAGGTCCGGGAAAAAAACACTGAGCTTGTCTTCGGCTTTCAGTTCACGGGCGCCTTGAACCACATGCGCATTGGTCACGATGGTTCGCCCATCATCGACCGCAAACCCGCTGCCCATGTAACGCACCGAAGGCGTATCACGTGGATCAAACGTACCCACCGCCACCACCGACGCACGTGCCACCGACACCACCGCCACAAAGGGGTCTTCGTCGGCAATCGGTGCCGATTGCGCCGACAGTTGCTCCGTCATGCACAGCATGATGCTCACCCCGATCATTAGCACCTTCCAACCATTTGCTTTTGCCTGCAAACAATTCATTTGACCACCGCCCCCCCGCGATCCGTCAGCGGCTTGACGTTGGTTTTGTCGGTCGTTGAGTCCAGTTCCGCCAGCCAAAGCGATGCATCACGCCCCACCCGGCCGCCCTGCTGCTGCCACTGCCCAAGTATTCGTCGAGCCTGCGCCGGTTTATTTTCCGCCAAGGCCAGTTGCACCTGCAACCCCGCCAGGCGCGGCACACCGGGGCTGACCCTTTCCAAATACGTCATCACTTCACGAGCCTTGGCCATGTCACCAGCCTTGATCAGTGCCAGAGCCTGATGCACGCGCACCACCCACTGCCCCGGCTGCACAGCCACCATGTTGTCCAACAATCGCACCGCTCGCTCGGCGGGCAACACGTCCACCAATCGCTGCAATGCCACGTCGAGCCAGCGAGGTGATATTTGCGGGTCCGCAGCCGTGGCCGTGAGTATCGACACCGCAGTATTGCTTCGGCCCATTTCCTGCAATAAGTCGGCGGACGCAAGCAACATCGCATAACGACGATAATGGCACGATGTCCCCAATCGTTCGAGCAACCCGGCTGCCTGTTCGGTGCGCCCCAACGCAATAAGCATTTGCACATTCGGGTCCGCTGCAATGATGCGCAGTTCCGAAGCCGTGCCCTCCTTGGTCAGCAGCAATTCAAGGTCGCCCCCGGCATCGTGCAAACGCTGGGTTGCCAACCCCAGTCGGGCGCTGGTGAGCAGGGCCATTTGCGGCGTAATTTGCTTGGCGTCCTGCATCAGTCCAAACGTTAATTCAAGGTCACGTCGCGCCAGGGTTTCCCGCAGGGCGCTCAGTAGTATCGGCTCACACCAGGGGTGATCATGCAGCGCCTTGCGCATGGCCGGTCGAAGCAGACCCGCCTGCGCCGGATTGGCCGCCAACAGGGAAACGTCCAACCATGTGCGTAACACCGCCGGGTAGGTCGCATCATCCATCGGCCAATTCTGCAAATGGTCCTGCAGCGCGGGCCAGTCGATTCGTTCGTAGGCTTCCATCGCCGCAAGCACAACCTGGTCAGCAGCGTTATCCGGTTGACTGCTGAGCATCAGCCAGTGAAGCTCGCGTGAATCCGCATCCTCCGCCAGTAAACTCAAGGTTAAGGCATGACGACGCAGCAATGGCTGCCCCGGCCAACGGTCCAGCGCCGCCTCGGCCAACTCCAGCCCGGCACGATACGAAGGCGGCACAAACCGGCCCAGGGACAGCGAGGCAAGGTCCACCGCACCGACCACCGGCACAGCCGAAGCCTCCGTCGGCGGCGGCGGCAAGTTCGGGTTGATCGCCATCGAAAGCACATCGTCATCGCCCGTCTTTTGACTGGTCATGCCCGGTCGCGCCAAATCCGCATATCCCTGCACACGACTCGGCGGAACCAGCCTTTGCAACGGGTCAGCATCCATCATGTCCAGCATCACCGCTGCCAGCATGCCCGCCAGTTGAAAGCGACGATTCTGCGCCTTGGGGTCCAGCACCATGGCCACATTCGCCAATGGGTCGATGGGTTTTTGTTGCAAACGTGCTTGTGCCAGTGCCTGAGCCGTGGGCAGATCATCCAACAACAAGGCGGTGACCATGCTGACGGTCTGCCACCCATGATTGTCGCCGGACGGGTCGCAATGGCTGCGCACCAGTGTCGCCAGATTTTCCAGGTCCATGAACTCCACCAGCACCTGCACATAAGCGCGCATCGCTTCCGGATGCAGCGGGGCTCTTCGATACAGCGAACGAATGTCGTTGGCGGCTTCACGAATGAACCCCTGGTTGATCAGCGTCTGCACGATCGCCAGTCGCGGGGCCACCAAATCGTTTTCCAAATCCAATGCCTGACGGAACTGCTCCATCGCCATCTTTGGCTGATTGTCCATCAGGTACAGCCGACCCAGCATGTAACGGGCAAAAGGCGACCGTCGCTTGTCGTTGAGCGCCCCCAGATTGCGCATCGATTCCTG
>CAYRTH010000132.1:0-1364 GCA_964427135.1 uncultured Phycisphaeraceae bacterium | reverse complement strand
ACGTCGTCGCCGGAGGAAGACGACGTGCTCCGCTGGGCAACATCAAAGATTTTGGCCGAGCGCGCGCTGCCAAGCTCGCATCGCTTCCTGAAGCTGACCCATCTTCGCCAGCGCCAGGTTGTACTGACAAATCGCCCGTGGGTGACCCTCAAAAATACGCATGGTTTCCCGCGCCTGCGCCAGTACCGCTTCCCAGTCGGCACGATGCAACGACAGTTGCGTTTCCGCCAGTCGAAAATCGATGGTGCGTGTGCCGGTCAGCGACGCATGATGCAGCAGTCGATCCACCAGTTGCCAATCTTCCTTGCTGATAAGCCATCCGAAGGACCATTCCAAATCAAGGAACGCCAGTATCACCTGCCCGACCACCGCCCGATCCAAGTTGCCCTGATGCTGCGACAGCAGTTCAAGGGTCTGCCTGATTTTCGCCTGGTCCCCCAGCCGTTGAAACCGTCGCACCAGCAGGGCATGTGGTCGCAGGTCACCGGGGTATGCGCTCAAAGCCTGCACACACAACGCTTCGACACGCTGATTGAGGTCGGCAAGTTGTCCGCGCCACTCAGCCAGTTGCACCCCCACTGCATGAACCTGTGATTCGGCATCGGCGGCGGTGGCCTTGGACAATTCAATGTCAAGGGTCCGTAATTTCGTTTGCACCACCGTCGCGCGAATGTCAAAAATGCGCGCCTCGATCAACAACGGCACTGACCCGGCTTCGGGCATCGTCGCCAACGTGCGTTGCAGCGTCTGCGCCTCGTTGAGTAAGGCTTCGATCCGTGCCGAGGCAAGGTCCGCACTCGACGGGGCAATGTCCGCAGCCTGTTGACCGGCTTCCAGCAGGTAACTGTCGGCCATGAGCATCAGGGCATGAATCCGCGAAGGGCTGTCCACCAGCAGTAACGGCTGCAAGATTTCACGCGCCGGCCCGAAACGCAATGAATCAAGGTACGCCGTCGCAAGCACCAATCGCGCCTGCGCATCATCGTGGGACAAACGCAAAATCGACTCGGCTGCCGCGATGCGCACCGTCGGTTCTTCCTCCGTGAGTTGCTTGCGCCATTCCGCCACCCGCCCCGGCAGGGTGTAACGATGCCACAGGTTCACCGACAACAGCGCCGCTGCCTCGGCCAAGGCAATCGAACGCTTTGTCGCCGTGATGGCTGACCACAACATTCAGGTCACGTTCGCCGCGATGGACGCCGCCACGCCGGCTCAGGTCGTTCAGGTGTCTCAGGTCGATGCCGCCGAATGCAGCGCAGTGAAGAGCGAGTGCACGGGCGCTGCTCCTGTCGCTCAGGTGGTTTCCAATGTCGATGCCGCCGAATGCAGCGCAGTGAAGAGCGAGTGCACGGGCGCTGCTCCTG
>CAYRTH010000131.1:0-8957 GCA_964427135.1 uncultured Phycisphaeraceae bacterium | reverse complement strand
CAAATACAATCACTTGGCCACTTGGCCACTTGGCCACTTGGCCACTCGGCCACTCGGCCACTTCCTCCATCACCGTGACTTGACCATCGTCCACACTTCGTCAAACAGCCTTGTGTCGGCGCCGACATCGGTGAGGTATTCCAACGTTTTCATCGTCGCGGCATCGGGGTAAATGTCCGGGTTGGTGCGGTCGGCTTCCTCGATCATCGGCATCGATGCCTTGTTGGGCGTCGCATAGTGATTGAAGTTGGACAACTTCGCTCCGTTCTTTGCATCGAGTATGAAATTGATGAATTGATGCCCACCTGCCACGTTGGGGGCTTTGGATGAAATCATCATCACGTCTGTCCAAATCACGCCACCCTCTTTGGGGATCACAAATGCAAACGGTTCGCCCTTGCCTGCCTCGGCCAGTTCCGCGATACTGCGCACCGCATCACCGTTGTACACCACCGCCATGCCCGCTTCCCCGGCCAGCACCTTGTTTTTGCCGCCCACGCCGCCTTCAAACCCCAAACACCTGGGGCTTTTTTTCGCTGCCAAAAGCAACTCACCGGCTGCGCGAATTTCCGCCGGGTTGCGACTGTTCATGCTTTTGCCCTGATAGCGCAATGCAATGCCGATCATGTCACGCATCGAGTCCATCATCACAAACGTGCCCGGCTGCCTGGTCGCATCAAACATCATCGACCATGACACCTCATCGCCAGACACCAAATCCTTACGGTACATCAAACCCACCGTGCCCCACTGATACGGCAAACTGAACTTGCTGCCCGGATCAAACGGCGGCTCCTTGAAATCATCCGTCACGTTCACACGATTGGGCACCTGACTCATGTCCAGCGGCTGCACCAGTTTCAAACTCATGAGGGCTGGCACCACCACATCCGATACCACGATCACGTCGTACTGACTATCGCCCCCAGCTTTGCTCATTTTCGCCAGCATCGATTCGCTGTCTTCGTAAACATCGATCAGCAGTTGCATGCCCGTCGCTTTTTCAAACGCAGGGATAAGCTCCGGGTCGATGTATTCCGAATACATGTACACCGTTACCCGTTTGGGCTGTGCTTGTTGTGATTCGCTGCGCGAACAGCCGATGACCATACTCATCAACAACCCGACGCCCACCGCCAGTGCCGTGGTCGTTTTGAGCCAACCCATTTGAGTCACGTTGTTTGTTGTCCGTGTCATCATCGTTTTACTCCTTGCTGTAACGTCCCAGTCGTTCCAAACCAATCACCAGCACCATGGTGAACAGAAAGATCAATGTTGACAGCGCATGGGTCGTGGCGGTGATCCCCTTACGCAACTCCCCATAAATGTAGATCGGAAGCGTCACCGTGTCCGGGCTGCTGGTAAAAAAACTGATCACAAAATCATCCAGCGATAGCGTCAGGGCCAGCATCGCCCCCGACACCACCCCAGGCAAAAGCAAGGGCAGCGTCACCCGACGCATCAAATACGGCGTACCCGCATACAGGTCGCGTGCCGCCTCGTCCACCACCGTGCCGATGGTCGCCAAGCGGCTGCGCACCACCAATGCGACAAACGGCAATTGAAACGTCACGTGACCCAAAATCATGTTCACCGGCACAACGATCCGTCGTTCGCCTACGTAAAACGTCCACCAGTTGGGTTCAAACACACTCGAAACCTGACGGAGGAAAAACAGGGCCACGACCATCGCTGCGGCGAGAATGATGTCCGGCGTGACCACCGGCAAATGCATGATCAATTCCAACCCGCTGCGAAACCCGCCCCGCCAGGGGAACCGGTCCAACCCCAACGCCAGCATCGTGCCCAGCACCGTGGCGATGAGGGTCGATACCCCGGCCAGTAAAAGTGTGTTCCATGTGGCGGTCAGTATCCTTTCATTTTCAAACACCTTCGCATACCACTTGAGGGTGAACCCCTGCCAGACAAAGCCGCGCTCCGCATCGTTCACACTGAAAATCGCCACCGAAACCATCGGCAGATACAGCAACACCAGCGTCAATATCGCCGTCAGACTCACCCACCACGGCAACACCCGCGCCCCACTGCCCGACTTGCCGACGGGCTTGTCCCCGGGTGGGGTCGTTGTATCTGTTGAGGTTGTTTGCGTCGTGGTTTCGATCTTCAACCTTATATTGAAGCCGTGCCCTTCAGGGCCGGATGATCATTGAATGCCTTCAATCACTCATGCGATCCGGGGCTGAAGCCCTCGGCGTCATTATCCAATTTCGAAATTCGAAATTCGAACTGTTCACAACACCTCTCCAGCCTTGGACCCGCTGCGTCGCCACAGGTACAACCCGATCAGCGTCAGCACAATCAACCCCAGCGACAGGGCAGCCCCGAACGGGTAGTCACGACTTTGATTGAACTGTTGCTGAATCAGATCGCCCACCAGCATGTACTTGGCACCGCCCAGCAGGTTGGGCACCACGAACATCGCCATCGCGGGAATGAACGTCAGCACAATCGCCACCGTCAACCCCGGCAAAGTCTGCGGCAAAATCGCGTGCCAGAACACCCGGAACCGTGAGGCATACAAATCCGTTGCCGCTTCGACGATCGACCAATCCAATCGTTCGACATTGGTGTAAATCGGCAGCACCGTAAACGGCAAAAGTGTGGTAATCATGCCCAGATACACCGCGCCCTGACTGGGGTAAAGTGCCTGCCCCGGTTCCAGCAAACCCAGCCACTGCGCCAGCCTGGCCAACGGAAACTGAGCCGACAGAAGCAACATCCATGCGTAGGTGCGTACCACCAGGTTGGTGCAAAAGGGAATGATGACCAGCGTCAGCCAAAGGTAACGGGTGCGCTGCGGTCTTGCGGCAATGAAAAACGCCAGGGGGTATGACAACGCCACGCAGGCCGTGGTGGTGATCGCTGCGACCATGATGCTGCGACCAAGGATGCGCAGGGTTTCCGGCGACCAGCCGAAGGTCCCCCAGCCCAGTAATCGCCAGAGGTTTTCGGTGGTGAAGCTCCAGTGAATCTGACCATACGGGCCGCGCTCAGTGAAGGCCACGGCCATAAGTACGAGCGTCGGCAGCGCAAGGAAGATGAGCAACCAGAGCACACCCCCGGCGACCATGAACATGCCGCGTAAGGTTAACGCTCTTTTGCTGGCAAGCTGCCCGAACCAGATCAGGCGCTCAGTCAACGAGAACCTCCACCGACTCCTGCGGCAGTTCGAGCCAGACCATTTCCCCCGGCTGCACCCGCCTTGCAACCGGTGCCTGAACCCGCAATGCACCCGGTTCGACAAACACTTCCTGATGCGAGCCTCGGTAAATCACTTCCTTCACCCGCGCCCGCACTGCATTGGCCTTGGGCTTGGTCGAAAGCACACGAATACGCTCGGGGCGAATTGCCAGGGTTCCCTGTTCCCAGGTCGGATGTTCCCGCACCGACAGGTCGCCCAGGTCGGTTTGCACCGTGCCGTTTTTGCGATAGCCCTGAATCAGGTTGGCGGAACCCAGAAACTCGGCGACGAAGCGATTGCGGGGGCGTTCGTAAACTTCAGCCGGGGTGCCTGCTTGTTCGATGCGACCATCGCGCATGACCAGAATGCGATCCGACACGCTCATCGCTTCGTCCTGATCGTGCGTTACCAAAATAAAAGTTTTACCCAAGCGCTGCTGCAACCGACGCAACTCGATTTGCACCTCGGTACGCAGCTTGGCGTCCAAGGCTGACATCGGTTCGTCCAAAAGCAACACCGATGGTTCATTGACCAAGGCGCGCGCCAAGGCGACACGCTGACGCTGGCCGCCGGAGAGTTGATGGGGCAGGCGACCGGCGAAGTTTTCGATACGCAACATTTCCAGCGCCCGGTTCACCCTCGGCTTGGTCAGACCATCGCTGATGCTGCGCGAACGCAGACCAAAAGCGACGTTTTCGTACACCGACAAATGTGGAAACAAGGCGTAGCTTTGAAAAACCGTGTTGACCGGACGACGATTGGCAGGCAGTGGGCCAAGGTCCAGGTTACCCAGCATCACCTGCCCGCTATCCGCCAATTCCAACCCCGCAATCACGCGCAGCAACGTGGTTTTGCCGCAGCCCGAAGGCCCCAGCAATGTGACAAACTGACCGCTTTCCACCGTGAGGGAAATATCACGCAAGACCTGCGTGTCGCCAAAACGCTTACTGACGTTTTGGACTTGAAGATTGCCGTCGGCCGGAGGCGTTGGAAGTTCCACGACGGAGCTGACGTTGGAACTACCGGCCGGCTCCCCACCTCTGATCAGTGAGCGGACCCCGGTGAGGAATCGTTCCCATGGATTGGGGACCGCTCTGGCGATGGTGCTTTCCAATTTCTGTGTGGTCTCCGAAGCCTCCTGTTGTCGGTGTGGCGCGTGCGAGTGATCCAACCAGTGACTGATTATAGAAATGTTATCGACAATGAAAAGAGAAATATCAACAGAATTGATCGAAAGTGAAAATTGCATGATTGACGCCCAGGGCTTTGGCCCCGGATACCCGGCCCTGAAGGGCACGGCGTCATGTTGCTCATGTGATTGGCTAAACTTGCACCAATGACCGCGCCAACCCTCGCACAACTCGCACACCTGGTGGACCAGGGCATGATCGCCGACCGCAGGCGGTTTCACGCCAGTCTGCGTTCCCTGCGCCAAGCGCAACACCAGCGCCGTGACCTCGCGCAGGGTTTGGCGAAACTGTATCAGGCGATCGAGCGGTCGATCGCCCGGCGCGAGGCTCGGTCGGCTGCGTTACCGAAAGTGACCTACCCGCCTGAACTGCCCATCAGTCAACGACGCGACGAAATCATGTCGGCCATCACGCAGCATCGGGTGGTGATCGTCTGTGGCGACACGGGTTCAGGCAAAAGTACCCAGCTACCGAAAATGTGTTTGCAAATGGGGCGCGGCGTTGCGGGGTTGATCGGTCATACGCAACCCAGGCGGATTGCCGCCCGCACCATTGCCAGCCGAATCGCGGACGAACTCGCATCGCCGCTGGGTAAACAGGTCGGGTATCAGGTGCGATTCGAAGAAAAACTCGACCCCTCGGCTTACATCAAGGTGATGACCGATGGCATTCTGCTGGCAGAAGTGCCGCATGACCGTTCGCTGTTGCGTTATGACACATTGATTATTGATGAGGCCCATGAGCGCAGTTTGAATGTTGACTTTTTACTGGGGTATTTGAAGACGCTTTTGCCCCGTAGGCCGGATTTGAAAATCATCATCACCTCGGCGACCATCGACCCGGATCGTTTTTCACGTTACTTCAACCAGGCACCGGTGATCGAGGTGTCGGGCCGAATGTACCCGGTGCAAACGGTGTATCGCCCGCTGCCGATGGAAAGCGATGACGATCAGGCGGTGGACCTGGTCGGCCGGATCGTGCAGACATTGGGGGAAATTGACAGGGGGGAGTTGAAGTATGAGGAAAGTGGTCAAGTGGTCGAGTGGTCAAGTGGTCAAGTGACGGAATCGAAGATTCGCCCTCACCCTAACCCTCTCCCGGAGGGAGAGGGGACAGAAAGTGGACAAGTGAATGAGGCGCAGGCAACGACTGCGAGCCACGCCTTATCTTTGTCGGTTGCCGACAAAGATAAGGATGGTTTGATCGAAGAAAAGAACCCTGAACTTGGCGGACCAAGTTCAGGCGTGGCCAATCAGCAGCAGGTTGCGGCCACTTCTTTCGCCCATGATATGCTCGTGTTTTTGCCGGGGGAGAGGGAAATTCGTGAATCGGCGGAAGCATTGACCGGAGCTTTCGGGCAACGGATTGAAGTGCTGCCGTTGTATGCCAGGCTCGCGATGGCGCAGCAGCAGCGCATTTTCAAACCCTCGACGGGGAACAAGCGGCGGGTGATATTGGCGACCAACGTGGCGGAAACGTCATTGACGGTACCCAATATCGGGTTTGTGATTGATACGGGTTTGGCCCGGCAAAGCAGGTACAACCCGCGGACCAAGGTGCAACGGTTGCCGATCGAACCCATTGCGCAATCGTCAGCGGACCAGCGCAAGGGCCGCTGTGGTCGCGTGGCCCCGGGGGTGTGTGTGCGGCTGTACGACGAGGCGGATTATGCATCACGACCGGCTTTTACCCAGCCGGAGATTTTGCGCACGAATCTGGCGAGTGTGATTTTGCAGATGAAGCATGTCGGGTTGGGCGAGCCGGAGCAGTTTGCGTTTATTGAGCCGCCGTCGTTTCGGATGATTCAGGACGGGTATCAGACACTGATGGAACTGGGGGCGTTGGATGCGAAAAACGAGTTGTCGCCGATTGGCAGGCAGTTGGCACGTTTGCCGGTGGACCCGCGCATCGGGCGGATGATCGTGGCGGGGTTGGAGGAAGGGTGTTTGAAGGAAGTGCTGGTGATCGCGGCGGCACTGTCGGTGCAGGACCCGCGCGATCGGCCGATGGATCAGCAGGAGGCGGCGGACCGGGCGCATGGCTCATTCAAACATGAATCATCGGACTTTTTCACCTGGCTGAAATTGTGGGATTTGTACCATCAGAAGTCAGCACACCTGTCCCGCGCCAAATTGCGGGAATGGTGTCATGGCAAGTTTTTGTCGTTTGTACGCATGCGCGAATGGGTGGATGTGCATGCGGAGTTGAGGGGGTTGATGGAGGAAGAGAGTGGTCGAGTGGCCAAGTGGTCAAGTGGTCAAGTGCAAGACACGCCCTCACCCCGACCCTCTCCCGGAGGGAGAGGGGGAAGAAGCGGGAGCCTTCAGTACAAAACAAACTCGACCACTCGACCACACGACCACTTGACCACTGGTTCGCCCGATGCCATTCATCGCGCGGTACTGACGGGGTTGCTGGCCAATGTGGGCATGCGGACGGAGGATGGGGATTATGTCGGGCCACGGGGGGCAAAGTTTCGCATTCACCCCGGTTCGACGCTGTTTGGGCAGAAGCCGCCGCAGTGGATCATGGCTGGCGAAATCGTGCAGACAACCAAGTTGTATGCCCGGACGGTGGCGGCTGTTCGTCCGACATGGATTGAAAAGTTGGCCAAACATTTGGTGGGGCGCGATTATTTCAAGCCGTTTTGGGACCAGCGCAGTGCCCGGGTGCTGGGGTTTGAAAAGGTGATGTTGCATGGGCTGGTGGTGGAGCCGGGGCGACAAGTGCCGTTTGGCAAGGTCAACCCACAGGCTTCGCGCGAGGTGTTCATTCATCAGGGATTGGTTCAGGGCAAGTATCAGAGTGATGCTGCATTTTTACAGCACAACCATGAGTTGATGAAACAGGTACAGCGATGGGAACACAAATTGCGCAAGCCGATGTTGGCGGGGGAGGAAAAACGTTTTGCGTTTTATCAGGAGCGAATACCGGGGGATGTGTATTCAGGGTTGGCCTTTGAAACCTGGCGAAAAAAAGTCGAAAGAACGCACCCCCGGCTGCTTTACATGGGGATGACCCAGGTGCTGATCGACCCGACGACCACCCTTGATACGACTGCGTACCCGGAAGTATTGGAAGTAAGCGGGTTGAAGCTGGCGTTGGCCTATCGACACGATTTGGGGAATGAAGCGGATGGGGTGACGGTGATCGTGCCGTTGGTGGCCTTGGCGCAGTTGCCCGGCAGTGGGGGGGCGATGGATCGGTTGGTGCCGGGGTTATGGGGGGAGAAGGTGGAGGCATTGATCAGGGGGTTGCCCAAAACCTGGCGGACGAGTTTTGTGCCGGCGCCGCCGTATGTGCAGGGTTGTGTGGAGCGGTTGCGGACGTTGGGGGACGATCGGAAAGATCAGTCGTTGGCGGTGCTGCTGAGTGAATGGTTGGAGGAAATGACGGGGGTGCGTGTGCCGATGGAGGTTTTTGCGGAGGTAAAGTTGTCGGGGCATTTGGCGATGCGTTATCAGGTGGTGGATGAAGCAGGACGATTTTTGGAGGCTGGTCGTGATTTGAAAGGTTTGCAGGAACGTTGGGGCGATCGTGCTGCGGCAAGCCTGATTGCACTGGCGGGCAAGGAATATCAGCGCGATGGGATTGATCGGTGGGATTTTGGTGATCTGCAACCCAGCGTTTCGGTGCGTTGCGGGACCAGTGAGGTGAAGGCTTACCCGGCGGTGCTGGACGGGGGCAAGTCGGTGAGTTTGCGATTACTGCCGACGCCGGCGCAGGCGGATCAGGCGATACGCAGCGGGGTACGACGATTGTTTTGGATGGAGTTGAAAAATGATTTGGAACGTTTGCAGCGTCAACAGATGGACCCAGGCTGGCAACAGTTGGCGGTGATGGTTGCACCGATGAGGTCGGCTGAGGCGCTGAAGGAGGATTTGTGGTTGACGTTGGTGGATGAAGTGATGTTGGAGGATCAGCCGGGCGGGCCGATGGTGCGGACGCATGAGGAATTTGAAGTGCGTTTGCGTGCGGGTTGGGTGGCTTTGGAACCGGGCATGAAAAGGTTGATGCAACTGGTGCGGGCGACGCTGGAGGCGAGGCAGGAATATGCGCTGTTGATGGAACGGAATAAGCCGGTAAAACCAGCGTGGGGGCCCAGTGTTTTGGATATGGAGGAACAGTATCGGCAACTATTGCCGGAGGGTTTTTTAAGAAAGACACCAAGCCCCTGGCGGTATCACTTGCCCCGCTATTTGAAGGGGTTGGCAGTGCGCTTGCGTAAATTGGGGGCGGGCGGATTGCAGCGCGATGAGCAGGCGATGGACCAACTGCGACCGTGGTGGGAATTATGCTGGCAACGTATGCGCGAGACGGAGGGCAAAGGGGTGGTGAACCAGGGGTTGGTGGACTTTCGCTGGTGGGTGGAGGAATGCCGGGTGGCGCTGTTTGCGCAGGAGTTAAAGACAGCGATGCCGATGTCGATCGCCCGGTTGAGTAAGAAATGGAACGAAGTGGTCGAGTGGTCAAGTGGCCGAGTGGTCAAGTGACGGAACCGTATTCGGAAGTTAGCGCCGCGACTTGTCGCGTCTGTTGTGGCCCAGCCCCCGGGGACGCCCCCG
>CAYRTH010000130.1:0-8976 GCA_964427135.1 uncultured Phycisphaeraceae bacterium | reverse complement strand
GCGGGCAATTGGGGAAATGGTCAAGTGGCTAAAGAAGTGGCCAAGTGGCCGAGTGAGGTTGTTCATGGATGATAAGTGAACGCGCATCATCCACGCCTGATCTTTGGCGGCTTCGACGAAGATCAGGATTCTGATTCATTCACCATGATGATTTTCGTCAATCCATCCTGATCTTGCTTGCGGACAAGCAAGATCAGGCGTGGTCAGAGCAAAGGCAAGTTCATGCGTGGAAGACAATGAATTCACTCGACCACTCGACCACCGGACCACTTGGTCACCGGACCACTGCTTTCACTCGTTGTACGTCGCCTTTTTCACTGCCGCGACGATTTTTCCCGCATGAGGCAACATGGCCTGTTCCAAATTGCGTGCATAAGGGGCAGCAATGTCGTCCGCATTCACCCGCACCACCTGATTGTCCAAGTCATCCAGCGCCTTTTCGTACACCTGACAAGCCACCTCACTGGCAACCGAAGCGAACGGCCAGCTTTGATCGACGATCACGCAATAGTTGGTCTTGCGAATGCTCTGCACAATCGTGTCGATGTCCAGCGGGCGAATGGTACGCGGGTCCACAATTTCCACATCAATTCCCTCGGCTTCCAATTTTTCCGCCGCTTCCATGGCAAAGTGCACCGCCCGGCCAAACGCAACGATGGTGCAATCGCTGCCTTCTTTTTTGATTTCCGCCTGTCCGAAGGGCAACGTGAAATCAGGGTCTTCCTCCACCGTGGGCGGTGCCCATTTGTCCCCATGCAAATACTTGGAAAAATCCTTGTCCCCGCGCGCTCCCAAACCGAGCATGCGTTCAGATTCCAAAAAGAACACCGGGTCGTCCTCGCGGATGGCTGTTTTCAGCAAACCCTTGGCGTCGCGCGGCGTCGAGGGTATGGCCATCTTCAAGCCCGGCACGTTCGAAAACAATGCTTCGACACACCATGAGTGCGTGGAACCAAGCTGCCCACCTGCGCCGTTGTTGCCACGGAACACGATGGGCACTTTGAATTGTCCGCCGGACATGTACAGCATTTTAGGCGCGTTGTTGATGATTTGGTCGGCTGCCACCAGACAGAACGACCAGCTCATGAACTCGATGATCGGGCGTAAGCCATACATCGCCGCCCCGATGCCCAGCCCGGCAAACCCGGTCTCGCTGATGGGGGTATCCACCACCCGGCGCGGCCCGAAACGTTCAAGCATGCCCTGCGACACCTTGTACGCCCCGTTGTAATAGGCGACTTCCTCGCCCATCAGAAACACCCGCTCGTCGCGCAGCATTTCCTCGACCATCGCTTCGTTCAACGCTTCTCGAAATTGAATGTTACGCATGTTATTGGGGGCTTGGGGCTGGGAGTTAGGAGCTGGGAAGAGCGAACGGGTGACCAGAGGCTTGGAACTAGGCAGCGTCCCTGGTTTCATCAAAGTTGGTTTCCATGGCTACTTGTAGATTGTTTTTGGTTCAAAATTGAACGTTGTGTGGAACGGATCAATCCTGATATTAGTTTGCCAACTTCCTGTGTGTGTTTCCATAATTCCCTGGCGGCATCACGCGATACCAACTTCAATCGAACCGCAATGATCAAATGCGTTTCCAGTTCCATCAACGAGCCCCGAGCCACGGAAAGATGACGAAGGTAATCGCCCTCATGAATCCGTCCATATCCCTCCGCGATATTGGCCGGGATGGACACGGCTGCTCGACGCATCTGACCACTCAAACCAAACAGTTCCTCTTTGGGCAAAGATTGGATGATTCGATATACCTCCTCCACCATGTCCACGCCCTTTTGCCAAGCCTCCAGCCCCCGGTATGCCCGCTTATTCACAGCATGGACTCCTCTACTAACCACATAATTCACCAATAACATCTGCCCAGCCCCTAGCCCCTAGCCCCCTGTTCCTTCACCATCATCGGCAAATCCCCCTTCACAAACGGCGGATAGGGGTTCACATAAACATCCGTGTACAACTCCTCCATCGGCGTCTCCGGGCTGTCGGCTGCGAACTGCACCGAATCGAGCACCTCTTTCTTGATCGTCGCATCCATCTGATCGATCTGTTCCTGCGTCGCATGGTTGCGCTCGATGAGCACATTCACCAGGCGATTGATCGGGTCCTGTTCCTCATATTGCCCGACTTCATCTTTGCTGCGATATTTTTGCGGGTCGCTCATCGAATGACCCTTGAAGCGATAGGTCTGGGCATCGACAAACGCCGGGCCTCCGTAATCATCCTCCGCCCCCAGGGCCTTGCTTTTGCTGCCACGCATTGCGTCAGCCAGGGTTTTGAAAGTGTCGTACACGGCCAGGGCGTCCATGCCATCGACCCGGGCGAAGGTCATGCCGTAGGCCGCCGCCTTAACCGACAGATCATCCGCCATACTGGTGCCGCGGGCGATGTGCGTGCCCATCGAATACTGATTGTTTTCGACCACAAAAATGATCGGCAGTCGCCAGATCGCCGCCAGGTTCATCGCTTCATGCACCGCGCCCTGATTCAATGCCCCATCGCCAAAGTAACAGACGGTGACGTTGTCCTTGGCCAGGTAGGTGGTGGCAAAGGCAAGTCCGACGCCCAGGGGTGCTTGTCCGCCGACGATGGCGTGTCCGCCGTACATGTGATGCGGGGCGTCGAACATGTGCATCGATCCGCCCTTGCCCTTGGCGCAGCCGGTGATTTTTCCGTACATCTCCGCCATACAGTAATTGGGGTGCATGCCGCGGGCTAATGCGTGGCCATGGTCGCGGTAAGCGGTGATGATCGGGTCATCGGGTTTGAGTGCGGCAATGGAACCGACGGCGACAGCTTCCTGTCCGATGTACAGGTGGCAAAAACCACCGATCTTGGCTTGCTGGTAGCTCTGGGCGGTACGTTCTTCAAAACGGCGTATGAGGATCATCTGCCGAAGGATTTCCAGCAGTGCAGGTGCGTCAAGGGAATCACTGGGTCGTGCATCAGTGTTGGTACTGGTCATGGTGGTCATGCATCCGCACCTGCGATGAGGGAATATTCAAGGAGGGTCAAACCTGCTGCCACATAACATCATCGGCATTTTGTGGCGTTGGAAGTTTAGGAGGCAGTTGCATCGTCAGCAAGTGGGATGAAGAAGTGGACAAGTGGTCAAGTGGCCGAGTGGTCAAGTGCGCGAACCAGGATTTTGAATCTTCCGCGCCTGATCATTGACGCCGAGGGCTTTAGCCCCGGTTAAGTTTAAGGATGACGCCGAGGGCTTTAGCCCCGGATTCATCATGATCATCCGGCCCTAAAGGGCACGGCGTCCAATACACCAACACCGCCAACACATATCACATCCCTCGGCCAATAGGATCAATCCCGCTATACTCAGCGCGTGGTGATGCAGGCACAATCCAATCAACATTCATGGTCGTTCACGCCGGGTGCGGCTGGCGTGTTTTTACTGTTGTTGATTGCGCTACCCTGCGTGGTCACATTGCCCTGGTCACTTACGAATTACGATGGCCAGCGCATCGGCGGAAGCGCTTCGCTCGAGTTCATGGCCCCCGGCCTGCAACCGTTGGAACCCATGGGCACCGACTCGCTGGGTCGCTCGCTGTTGTGGCGCTGTTTAATGGGTGGGGCGATCAGTCTGGGCATCGGACTGGCGGCTGCGACCATCAGCGTCATCATCGGCGTCACCTACGGAACCCTCGCTGGCTATGTGGGCGGACGCACGGATGCGTTGCTGATGCGCGTGGTCGATGTGTTGTACGGGCTGCCTTACATTTTGCTGGTGGTGCTGTTCAACCTGGCGCTTCGGCCGATGATGGAACGACTGCTCGGTGCGGTGAGCAGCGGGGCGACGGCGACAGCCTTGGCGGATGTGGTGACGCTATTGGTGGCGATCGGTGGGGTTTCATGGCTGACGATGGCGCGGGTGATTCGGGGGCAGGTGCTGAGTTTGCGGAGTCAGCCGTTTGTGGAAGCGACGCGGGCGGCCGGGCTGCCGATGGTGCGGGTGATGGTGCGACATTTGTTGCCCAACCTGACCGGGCCGATCGTGGTGTATGCGACGCTGACGGTTCCCACCGCCATATTGCAGGAAAGTTTTTTAAGCTTTTTGGGCATTGGTGTGCAGGCCCCCTTGCCCAGTTGGGGGAACCTGGCTTCGGAGGGTATTACCCAATTGCATTCACTGGGGTCGGGCGTGGGGCAGTTTCGCTGGTGGCTGTTGTTCTGGCCCTGCACATTACTGGGGCTGACGCTGCTGGCGTTGAATTTGATGGGTGAATCACTGCGCCAAAAACTGGACCCACGGTTGCGGCCAAGGTGATGATATTTGGATGGTGGTTGGAATGTGGCACCGCCGCCCTCGGCGGTGTGAATCACAAAGCGGCGGATGGTATCCGCCGGGTTTCGTGAATCATACGGCGAGTCAACGCATTGAAGGACCGTCGATAACATCGACGGCTTTATAGACCCAGCCGGGGGCGCCCCGGGGGCTGGGCTACAACAGCACAACTGAATCATGGCGCAAAATGAGTTACACAAACCATCCTGATCTTGCCGTAGGAACGGCAAGATCAGGCGTGTAAAAACATTGAACGCTTCAATAGCGCAAAAAAACAGACCCGAACAACACCTCCAATGTTCGGGTCTGGGCGTGGCAATGTCAGTTGGTTTTGGTCAGCACATCGCGGCGAAAATCAGCAGCGTCAGCAAGGCGATTTTTTTACGATGCGAAAGCTGCATCGGGGTCATTTCAATCAGTGCGGCAATGGCAGCCATGGGTCTCTCCTTGCGCTCATGAGTACCAGTGCATGAAGCGTGCCAGGGCTGTGTTGAAAACAGATGATTGTCAATAACGGCTTGTTTTAAGCAACTACGGCATGATCAACGTCCGCAGTCGGGTTGGTGTACGATTGTGGTCATGATGCCCGTACGCAACACACCAGCCCGGTCGATGTCGATTGCACGCCACAGGGTTTGGGGGTGGTCAATCCCCCATGCTGACCTTGTTTGGGTGTTACTGATGTTGTTGTTCGGGTCACCGTTTACGACGCCTTTTGCCCATGGGCAAGCCCCTGCATCCACGGTAGATGAAACCCTGCCCCGTTTTCAGCGCAGCAGCGCACCCGATGAGGCGGCATGGGTGGACCTGTCTCATGCACAAGCGGTGCACGCTGCCATCGAAGGCTGGTTGTCGCAGGGGGATGCTTCGACCCCAGCGTCGCCGATTTGGGCCAGTGACATCGCCGGGGTGAAGGTGACGTTACGTCTGTCGGGGTGGACACTGGCATCCGCAGAGGTGTGGGTGGACCCCCTGCCGTTACGGCTTGATCCGCGTGACACGCTGGGGCGTCCGGTGGTGGACCTGATGCAACTGGCGCAGCAAGCCACCGGTCAAACCATCATCCAACTGGCCGAGCGCATCGCCAACCCGTTACGCGATGTCAATGATGATTCAACCGGTCGCCATGACAGCAACCACACGACCACCCCAGCACTGCTCGATCCGCTGTCACCGGTTGCACCTGCGCCACCGCCAACGTCAGCACAAACAACCACGCCCACCAGTTCATCACCCGGTTCGCCGATCGCACCCCCCAAACTTGCAACCCCCTCATTGACCTCACAACAGGTGCAGGAACGATTGCGTCACCTGGGGCCACGGGTGCTCGTGGACCTGCAAATTGCCAAGCGACCCAGGCCCGTACTCATCCCCGCCAATGACCCTGAGTCAGCAGTCGTGTTCGCGTTCATTCCCGGGCATCACGGATTGTTACTCACTGCCACGCAGCCCCATTCCGCCACCACTGCCAAACTTTGGCCGGCCACCGCCCTGGCCGACAACCTGTCCCCTCTGCAACAAATTCATCAATTGCTTGGTCAACTCAACCTCCCTGAAACCCAACTCAACCGCATCGCCCGCCCCGCCACCATGCTTTCTCCGGGTACAAAAAACAACCCCGCGGCCAACACACCCCAATCACGCGAAGCATCGTCCTTGGGCCAACCCACATTGCACCTGTCACGCTTTGAAATCATTCACCTGGTCCGCCCATCATGGAGCGACCCGCCCATGGTCATGGTGCGCGGTCAGCAATTGCTACCCACCGCCCCGCTCACCGCGCCCACCCTTGCATCCATGGCCCAGCGCATGACCGACTTCCTCCTCCGTCGCATCACCCCCGACGGCCAATCATTGGGGGTCTATCAACCCACCACCGACCGTTTTGAAACCGATCACACCACTTGGCCTGAAACCGCACTGCTGGCCTACACCCTCGCAGAGCGCCTGCAATACCTGCAACAAACCCAAGCCGACCCAGCAACGATTCAACCCCTGCACAACGCCCTGAATCGCTTGTTGCCGTTTTTACAACCAACCGATGATTCCCCCGGTTCCCCCGGTTCCCCCAGCCCGGCCCAGCGCGATCCCGCCGCTGCCGCCCTGTTCATACTGACCTTGCATACCCTTGGCCACGACCCTGCATATCAGGGCTTGCGTCAATATCTGCCGATGTTGGTGGATCGTTTGCGAGGGTTGCGTTTGTCGGAGGGTGGTTTTGCCAATCAGTTCATATCGAGGCATCAGCCGGCCAATCTGCCGTTGCAGGGGTTGATACTGGCCGCCCTGTCCACCCATGCCGCTGCCACTGGTGATGCCCCGTTACGGCAACTCGTGAGCGAGGAATTGGACCGATGTTGGAAACAGTCAACCCCCGGCCCGTTGGCCACTGCCATGCCTTGGTTGGCCGTGGCCGAGTTCGCTTTGCGTGAACCAGTCAACGCAACCGACGACTCAAACCGCCAGGGTTCACTCAAGGAAGACCGCGCCCAACGACTATTGGCCCTGGCCAAAACTTTGCGAAGTCAGTTGATTCGTCAGCCCCCGGTTGCCAGTTTCGGGATCAGCCCGCCAGCCGACGTGGTGGGTGGTTTTGATGTCATGCCTCGCTGGCCTGAATCACAACCCTACCCCGACTGGCGCGGGGCGCAGTTTTTGGCGTTCTGGTCATTGGCATTAGCACAACCTGAATTTCGTCATGGGCCTGATGTGTTGCCCTGGGTGCTGGATTGCGGACTGGCGGCCCGGTTCATGGCACAACTCATGTTTACCGACATGGGGACTTACATCGTGCGCAGCCCTGATGATGTGCTGGGTGGTGTGCGACTGGCGCCGTGGGACAATCGCGTCGGCACCCCGGCCACGGCCATGAGTCTGCTGGCGATCACCCAACTGCAACAAGCACTTGGCCAATTGCAGCCCTGATCATCCAAGTGGTCGAGTGGTCGAGTAAATGATCTCCGCATCGCCGCCGGTGGCACAACTTGATGCACGATGCTTGTAAGTGCTCGCGCTTTTGTGATTTCACGGCCATCTTGCTGTTTTGAAAAAAAGGGACGTTATCCGTGCAATCACCGCGGGTGGCCACCCGCGGTGCTTCCTCTTCGTGTGCTTCGTAACTTCAATGGCACATGCTGCATGGTTCGACCTGGCATGCCTCCGTGACAAACTTCGTCGCTGATGAAAGCGTGCGATTGCCCTTCCATCGTTGGCCCATGATAAGAAAAAGTTTAACCTGCGATTTCGCAGTTAAATCGCGCTGGAAACGTATATTAACGATCGGTTAGCAGATGCTGTTATTGATTTTTATCCACAATTGACAAGCATCACCGGCCTTGTCAAGCCCAATCGGCGGAAACTCGGAAAAAGTAATTCTCATTTTTGCGAATTGTGGTTGTAGTGTGTTTTTTATTTACATCCAATACAATGATTTACAGTTAAAAATCGCGCGAATGATTTCGCGGACTTGAAGGCGAATTCTTTTGTTTCTCACTGGCAATCGGCTGTTGAACTGGCAAGGGAAGGAGCAATATCTACAATCTTTCCACGTCGGCAGGTTTGTTATCAAAAGATTGGCTTGAAAACAGACAATGGCTTGTTCAATGCATGCAAGCCTGTATTTGGTATCACTCTCATGATGATCTGTGTTCATTGATTGGCATTAATAAAACGATGGCGAACCGATATGTTGATGCGTCAGACATTAAGTGATGGCGTGGTGGTGTATCAATCGCCCTTGCTCCAGGCGCTGGGGGTGGCTCATGCTTTCAGTACCCGGTTGGGAGGGATGAGCATCGGGCCGTATGGGTCGATGAACCTGGGGCCTGGGTGTGGTGCAGCGGTGGTGGGGTCATTGGCTCAAGATGACGTACAAACCAACGTTGATGCCAATTACCAGCGATTCATGCGGGCGCTGGGTTGGCAGACGCAGCGTCGGGTCTGGGTGAATCAGGTTCACGGGGCGACAGTTCATCGGGTTGAATTGCACGAGGGTGATTCGCCTGAAAAAGCCTTGGCAGAGGCGGACGCCTTGGTGACCGATCAGCGGGGGGTGGTACTGACCATTCGCGTGGCCGACTGTGTGCCGATACTGCTGGCCGACCGACAACGCCGGGCCGTCGCAGCCGTACACGCCGGTTGGCGCAGCCTCGTCGGCGGGGTGGTCATCAACACCTTGCACAGCTTGTCAAAACACTTTGACATCAAGCCGGGGAGCCTCATCGCCGCCATCGGCCCAGCCATATCACTGCCAAACTTCGAAGTCGGTCATGACGTGGCGGATGCTTTCCACCAGGCACACCTATCACAACACGTTCACACCGACCTTGGCCCCAAACCGCACGTCGATCTGCTCGCAGCCGTGCGCACGCAACTACGCACCGCCGGAGTGCACGACGACGCCATCGACATGACCGACCGTTGTACGTTGCGTGATGCGGATGAGTTTTACAGTCATCGTCGTGATCGGGGCATCACCGGTCGCATGGCCGGGGTGATCGCGTTGTAAAATGCTTTTGCAATCATAACTCTCCCACGCCTGATCTTCGTCGTCGCGACGAAGATCAGGATGGTTTTTCAAAAACATCGTAATAAAACCATCCTGAACTTCACGAGGACGTGAAGTTCAGGCGTGTATGATTCAAAATCACCACATCACCACATCACAC
>CAYRTH010000129.1:0-9034 GCA_964427135.1 uncultured Phycisphaeraceae bacterium | reverse complement strand
CGCTGTGGGCAATCGAAAGACGCTTGCCCACAGGCACCCATACCCAGTAAAACCGTGAGTCTTTGAATGGGTTAGACGGTGAACTATATCAATGTAAAATCTTCGGCCACTCGGCCACTCGGCCACTCGGTTCACCTTCCCGTATGTCCAAAACCACCTTCACCGCGCTGAGTGTCGGGTAATTGCGTCACTTCGCGCCACTGCGTTCGCCAGACTGGTTTAATCAGCATTTGCGCAATTCGCATCCCCCGTGTCACCACGAACGGCTGCTTTCCCAAATTGACCAGTGGTACCTGCACCTGACCGCGATAATCCGCATCAATCGTGCCTGGCGTGTTGGGCATCGATATGCCATGTTTGAGCGCCAGGCCCGAGCGTGGCCGAACCTGTGCCTCAAACCCCACCGGCACCGCCATCGCAAACCCGCAGGGCACCAGCACAATCGCCCCAGGCTCAATGGTCACCGGGGCATCGCCCGGTACAGCCGCGTGCAGGTCCATCCCCGCAGCATGTTCCGATTGATACGTCGGTAACGGCACATCATCGCACCCCGGCAAACGACTGATCATCACTTCCAGTTCTTTTTCCATAAGTGGCATCATACCGGCGATTGGGGTGACTCAAAAAGTGCAGGCCAAAGCGTCATTCAACCGATGCCAAGTACAGTCAATAACAAGGAGTTCAACCATGACAAAAACGCAATTACTCGGTGGCTTGGTACTGCTGACATTAAGTCTGACATTGCCCGCCTGCAACACCGTCAAGGGCGTTGGCAAAGACATTCACGACTCGGCTCAGAACATGCAGACCTGGATCGAAGAAAGCGATGAAAATCGTGAACGCTTGGCCAACAACCCTGCCCCCAATCAAAGCTCCGCTGCCTACCGCAACCGGTATTGATGGTTGATTGACAGCGCATTTACCAAAGCCCATGCATTGCCATGCAGGGGCTTTATACCTTGTTGAATGAAGTTTTTTGTTTACCCCCACTTGCCAGCCAGTAAACATTCAATCGCGTGGGCTACGCCATGTTCATCGCAATCCAGCGTGATGTGGTGGGCGTGTTTTTTCAGTGCCTCGACCGCATTGCCCATCGCAATTCGGCAGCCAGCCTGTTTCATCATTTCCAGGTCATTGATTTGATCGCCCATCACTGCAATCTGTTCCGGCGCGATGCCGTGTCGCTGGGCCACCCACATCATGCCCCGCCACTTGTCCACCCCCTTGGCGAACACTTCCAAAATATCCAGATGCAGCACCGCCCGTTCCAGGTGTACCGCAGGGAAGTGATGCACTTGAACGACCTGTGCAAACCGCTGGCTAATCACCTGCTGCATCGCCTGTGCCTGCTGATGCCCGGTCACCACACCGATGCGCATCACGTGCTGGTAATGCTCATCCCGCAACTCACGCACATGCTCCACCGGCACCTCATGCGTCATAAACCAACGATATGTGTTATCCGCCAACCTGCCCGGCCCGGTCACCAAATAATCATGCCCCACCTTCGACCGATCACGTAAAAGCAACATCGGTTCACCCGCATCGTGCATCGCCAGCGTGATGTCGCGCACCAAGTCGGGGGCAAGGCTGACCACATCCAGCGTTTTACCGCTGCGTAAATCATTGACCATCGCCCCGGTGACAAACACGCCCACCTCCGCCCCGCCGATGAGCGCATCAATCGCCAGGTGCGATTCCTGCCACGATCGCCCGGTGCAGGGCACCACCATCACCCCCGCATCGTGGGCCTTTTGAATGGCTGCCAGGTTTTCCGGGCTGATACGACCACGACGGTTCAGCAGTGTGCCGTCCAGGTCCAGGCCGATAAGTCGATAGCGCATGATGTACGCATCATCGCATAAAAATGGCAACCAAGTGGCCGGTCTCAAAACCAATGACGCCGAGGGCTTTAGCCCCGGATTGCACTCGTAAACATCCGGCCCTGAAGGGCACGGCATCAAAAGCGCCGACGCAAAGCGTCTGCGCTAAACATATAAAACATTCCACTGTTTCAACTCACAACAACGGACTCAGTAGCGCCGCCGCACGCTCGGCATACCTCAACCTTGCCGGTCGTTTGCGCCATTGGTCCAGGTCCACCGGCACGGCGTCCTTCAAATAACCTTGTTGCAACTGGCGCAGTTTGCGTGTCACGGTTGAGCCGTACATGAGTACGTTCAATTCGAAGTTCAAATAAAAACTGCGCACATCCAGGTTCGACGACCCCAGCAGTGCCAGTGAATCATCGACGGTCATCGTCTTGGCGTGCAACAGGCCGGTTTGGTGACGAAATACATGTACGCCGTTTTCCAGCAATTCTTCGTAATACGCCCGCCCCGCAGCCGCGACCAAAGGGTGATCACTGCGCTGCGGCACAACGATGGTGGTTTCAACCCCACGGTCGGCGGCCATCGCCAATGCGAGCGATGTCGGTTCATCGAGCACCAAATACGGCGTGGTGATGATGATGTGCCTTTGGGCGGCATTGATCGCTGCCAGCAGCGCCCTGGGCAGTGCCTCGGTTTCATGATTCGGCCCGGTTGGCACCGTCTGTGCCCATACCCCATGGGCCACCGGTCCATGGCCTAGCGGGGTTGCATCCGGTGGCGGCACACTGCCCAGCACCGGCAGCACATCGGGCATGTCCAAATCTTCCCCCGTTTCAAACATCCAATCTTCCAAAAACACAATCTGCAATTGCAGCACAATCGGACCAATGTACCGACCCATCAAATCCACCCAGCGTAAATCCTTGTGCCCGTAATCGGTATTGACAATATTCTGGCTTCCGGTGTAGGCGATGTGACCATCGATCACCGCCAGTTTGCGATGATTACGCAGGTCCAATCGTGACAACTTGCGACGCAGTGGCGCCACCGGCAACATCGGTCGCACAGCCACGCCATGCTCACGCAGGTACGTCGCCAAGCCCTGACGTTTGAAAAACCGCCACGAACCCGCAGCGTCGGCAAGCACCCGGCAAATCACCCCGCGCTTCTGGGCTTCGATCATCGCATCGCACACTCGTTTACCCGTCTGATCGTTGGCGAAAATGTAAAAAAGCAGATGCACATGATGCTGCGCCTGCGCGATGTCATCGATCAATCGGTTGACCAGCGCATCGCTATCTCCCAAAAACTCGACGCTATTACCACCGAGAATGTTAAACCCCCCGATCGATTCGACCTGTTTGATCACCTGGGCATGTGCGGCTTCGATCACCGGGTGTTTGCGATGTCGGCCCTGCCCCGCCAGCCGCTGTGTCGAACGCACCGCTGCCACCACCTGACGATGCAGCCGAACCCGTTTACGCCCCAGCCGATGCCCGCCTATCAACAGGTAGCAAAGCAACCCCAGCTCCGGCAGAAAAAAAATCAGGGACAACCAGGCCAACCCCGTCGTCGGCTTGAACCGCCTGCGCAAAATCACCGGCACCATCACGATGCGAATTACCCACTCCAATAACGTGTATGCCAGCCAAAACGTCATGCACAAGCCCCGTGATGATTTCCATCGAATCAAAGACAATTCAACACAGAGGTCACAGAGTGCACAGAGAAACAAACTGAAAATTGCCTAATGCTGAATGAATTGATCTTTATATAAAAACCTAATGGTCATTGATTGCATGAGTAAAAAACTATTAGTTCACCGGTTTTACGCGATGGCGAGGTCACTTTTTTTCGAAATCAATTGTTTGTTCTTCTCTGTGTCCTTTGTGAACTCTGTGTTGATAATCGATTCCTTTGGCTGTACAAGGCCATCGTATCATTACGCATATGAAACACCATCATACCCATCAGGTTCGCCCAGGGTTCATTTACACTCGCATGATGCCAGGTTGTGCGAATCACTGTTGCAACGCCTGATACACTTGTGCCATGAACGATGCTGAATGTGATGCCTACATCGCCCTGACCCTTACACCCGGTTTGGGGCCGGTGCTGACTCGCCGTGCGATTGAAAAGTTTGGTTGCGCCGAGGCTGCCTGTGCCGCCACGCATACGCAATGGCTCACCGTGCCGGGCATCAGTGCAAGTAGCGCCCGATCCATTCGTCAAAACCTCGACGATGTCGCCCGTGACAACCGGGTCGCTCGTGAACGCGAACTCATGGACCAGTATCAGGCCCGGTTGTTGGTGCTGGGTGAACCTGATTACCCAAAACTTTTAGCGCACATCAGTGATCCGCCTGTGGTTTTGTATGTACGGGGTGACACGCTGGAAACCGATGCGCTGGCTTTGGCGATTGTCGGTTCAAGGCGATGCAGTGCCTATGGTCGTGAACAGGCGGATCGATTCGCAGCCCTGGCGTCGCAGGCCGGGTTGTGCATCGTCAGTGGCGGGGCTTACGGCATCGACGCAGCAGCCCATCGCGCCGTGCTGCGCGTCAAGGGGCGTACCATCGTCGTACTGGGTTCGGGGCTTGCCAAACCGTACCCCAGCGATCACGCCACATGGTTTGATGAAGTGGCCGGCAGCCAAGGGGCGGTGGTGAGTGAATTGCCGATGTCAGCGCCGCCCATTGCGGAAAACTTCCCCCGACGCAATCGCATCATATCCGGCTTGTCGCTGGGGGTGCTGGTGATTGAAGCGGCGTACAAATCAGGCGCACTGATCACCGCACGATTGGCAGCGGAAGAACATCATCGTGAAGTCATGGCCCTGCCCGGTCGGGTCGATGCCTCCGGTTCCGCCGGTTGTCACAAAATCATTCGTGAGGGTTGGGCCACGCTGGTGACCAATCTGACGGAAGTGCTTGATGCGATGGGCGAAACCGGGTCGCTGCTCAAAGCGGGGTTGTCGGAACAAAATGCAAGTGACAAAACAGACGCACAACCCAATCTGTTTACCTCAGGTTTGACCGATTCACAGCAAAAGGTGATCAGTGCTCTTGAATCACCGCTGGCGTTGGATCAATTGGCCGGGGCGACGGGTTTATCAGTGTCGAAGCTGCAGGCCGATGTCACGCTAATGGAAATTCGCGGGCTGGTGCGTCGTGCCGGGGGTTTGATTCATCGGGTCAGGCGGATTTGATGGATGATGTATTACGGATGTTGGATGATGTTCAATCCAAGAGTTGATTGACGCATGCCAACTCCGAATATTATCCATTATCCATATTTGAATCAATAAAACATTCACCCAGCCGGGGGCGGCTGGGCCACAAAAACATAAAAAAATCACACGATAAAAAATAAAATGACTCGGCCACTCGGCCACTCGGCCACTCGGCCACTTCCCGCTTCACCGCAGCTTGCCAAACACCAGTGACACATTGTGGCCGCCGAAGCCGAACGAATTGGACAGCGCGGTGTTGATGGTGAGTTGGCGGGCGGTGTTGGGTACGTAATCTAAATCGCAATCCGGGTCGGGGGTGATGTGGTTGATTGTCGGGGCGATGACGCCTTTTTCCAACGTTTTCACACAAATCACCGCTTCGATGGCCCCGGCTGCGCCCAGCAAATGCCCGGTCATGCTTTTGGTCGAACTCACCGGCACCTTCTTGGCATAATCCCCAAAGGCACGTTTGATTGCACGGGTTTCCGCCAGGTCGCCCAAGGGTGTGCTGGTGCCGTGGGCGTTGATGTAATCAATTTGCTGCGGGTTGAGGCCCGCATCGCGCACCGCCAAAGTCATCGCCATCGATGCCGAGGTTCCGTTTTCATCGGGGGCGGTGATATGTCCGCCGTCCGCCGACTGCCCGTAACCCAGCACTTCACAATAAATGCGTGCCCCGCGTTTTTTGGCGTGTTCGTATTCCTCCAGCACCAAAAGCGCAGAACCTTCGGAAAGCACAAACCCATCACGGTCCTTGTCCCACGGGCGACTGGCCGTGGTCGGCGAATCATTGCGTGTTGATAACGCACGCGGACTGATGAAACAGGCCAAACCAAGGGGTGTGATCGCTGCTTCCGAACCGCCGGTGACGATGATATCCGCCGACCCGACGCGAATCAGGTTCGCCGCATCACCGATGGCGTGAGCAGCCGAGGCACAGGCCGATACACAGGCATAGTTGGGCCCCCGCAGTCCGTAACGAATGCTGATGTTGCCGCTGGCTGCATTGCACATCAATTTGGGCACAATGAAAGGCGATACGCGATCCGGCCCTTTGGCCAGCATCTTGGCATGACCTTCCTCAAATTCATTGATGCCACCGATGCCCGAACCGACCACCGAGCCGCAGCGGAAGGGGTCTTCCTTGGTAAAGTCGATGCCACTGTCCACCACCGCGTCCACCGCTGCGTTCAAGGCAAACTGGGTGAAGCGATCCAGTCGCTTGGCCTCACGGCGATCGACATTGGGCCCGCCTTCCCAGTTCTGCACCTGACCGGCAAATTTCACAGCAAAATTGGTGGTGTCGAAACTCGTGATGGGATAAATGCCCGACTTGCCCGCCAGCAGGTCGGCGAACACCTGTTCGACACTCAACCCAAGGCTGGTCACCCAGCCCATCCCAGTGATAACAACTCGGCGTCTTTCCATAGATAAATCATCAATTCCAAAGGGTTGAATCCGCCAAGGTCAGTCGTAAAACCGACCACCGATCCGCGTCAGCCGATCGGGGCGGAAGCCCATGATGCACTTACGCTATCACGGGCGGAGCATTCAGTTGGACTTGCTCTTTTCAATATGCTTGACGATGTACTCAATCGCCTGCCCGACGGTCTGAATCTTCTCGGCTTCCTCATCGGGAATCGAGGTTTCAAACTCGTCTTCGAATTCCATCACCAGCTCGACGGTATCGAGGCTGTCGGCGTTGAGGTCGGTGACAAAGTTGGTGGAACGGGTGATTTCCGCCTTGTCTTTGCCCATCTGCTCCGCCACGATGGCGATCACTTTTTCTTCAATGGCCTTTTCATCCATGGACCAATCTCCTTGATCAAGGTTATGGGGATCATTCCCCGTCGTCGCTTCGACGAGCCGAGAATATAGCCGCAGTCACGCATTCTGCCAAATGCCGATCATCGAGGTAAAGTCCTTTGTTGTGGTTTGTCAGCGCTTGTCACTGTCGTAATCCCCATGTTACTCGATCACATCCGGGTTGTTTTTTCTTGGCTGTAGGTGCCCAGGGCAAACGCGTTTACGAGCCGCGACCCCCGCGGGTTGCCACCCGCGGCTATGAAGAAAGTTGATGAGTCCGTGCAGCTGCAGGTGGTAACCCGCGGTGTTAACTCGTCCCATGATTTGCCATCCCCTTGCAGTTGTGAAAGTTTGACATCCGCTTCAACATGGTGGTAATCTTCGCCGACCCGCGAGGTTTGTGAAGGGCGCTAACGGTAACGGATCATTCCGGGTAGCTGCGGGTGTTATCGATGTGGTGTCACGCAATCCAATCTGTCCGCAGGGTCCGTTGGAGTGAATCCATGATGTCCAGCCGAGGGTCCTTGACCTTAGTCGTCTGCGTATGTTTGTGCTTGAGCTCCGTCGGTTGGGCGCAACCGGCGGCAGGGGATCGCATCCCCGGCGATATCACCGCTTCCGCTACCGTACTCAACGCCACGCAGCGCCAGGTCGTCAGCACGTTTGCCGATCGCTGGGTCGCCCAGCTCAAAGCCGAGGATGATTTGGCGGTGGTCGAGGCCCGTGATCGATTGATGGAACCCTTGCGTGGTCAGCCCAGTGCGAATTTCAAAACAGCCTATGCTGCTGCGATGAGTCCGCTGTTGGCTGAGCCGTTGGGTTCGTCACGGGTGATCAATCGCTTGAACACCATGATCGTCGCCAGTGTGATGATCGACAAAGGGCTGGTGCCGGTGGTGGTCAAAGGATTGCAGGACCAAAGCCCAGCGGTGCGTTACTGGGCAGGTCGAACCGCGGCTAATCTGGGGTTGGCAGCCGTACTCAGCGCCGCCGAGGAAGGCACGCTACTCAAACAACTGACCGACAACATTGTCAAGGAAGACAATCGTTTGGTGCTGCAGTCGCTGCTGATGGGTTTGTCCAACCTCAACATCCCCGATGCCAGCAAGCAACTGCTGGCCAGTCTGAACACCCGTGTCGGGGCGCACGTGGCCAACCCGACGCTCACAGCCATCCCCGAAGCCCGTGCCTTAGAGACGATGTTCAGCCGAATCGCCCGGACGCTGGGTGGCAATCAGCCCGATGCCCAGACCCGTGAAATTTTGCGTCAGGCCATGGCGGTGTTGTACCGTTATGTACGAACGACAGCGACGGTCATGGTGAAAAACCCACCGCAGGGCAGCGACCTGCTGCGGGAGTATCAGTCGGTGCTGGAAATCGGCGACATCTGGCTGCCCTGGGCCTATGAGCGTCTGACCGGTCAGACTCAACTACCCACCTACAGTCAGCCGATGAAGACAGCGCAGTGGAGTACCGTGCTGCTGACGATTCAGGACGACATGTTGAAGACTTTGACCAGTCCGCCCCTGTCGCTGAATGCTGATGATTTGAAAGTGGAATGATCCGCGAAAATCGAATGACAAAATCATCAAAAACCAAGCCGAGGACGAGACCGATAGGTCGAGGACTCGGGTATTCGCAGTGGTGAATTGATACTTCGGGAATGGGTTGATTGTCGTGTCGGTGTTTGTCGTTTGAAAAACCATCCTGATCTTCGTAAGCGTGTGTAATACACACGCTTACGAAGATCAGGCGTGAACGATCCACCAATGAACCCAATGAACCCAATGTTTTCAGAACCCGCCGCCGGATGGTCCGGTGAAAATGGAACCCAACCCCCCGGAAGCGCCGCCCCCGGCATTGCCAGCATTACCGCCTGAAGGTCCGATACGATTGACCACATCATGCCCGACTGTGTTGCCCTGCGGGGGTTCGACTTCGCCGCCGCTCGAAACGATCTCGTCGATCTTGCGCAGCAGGTCCAGGTGGTCCATTTGGGCGATCTGGAATTGGCGTAAGGTCGGGTTTTTGACAATCTTGCTTTGCACCGCTTCGAGTGTGCGTTTGTCCGCCACCTCGATGGGACGACCCGACGCCTCTTTTTGCGCCAGGGTCTGCATGAGTTTGTTGAAGTCCGAGAGCAGGCGCTGGCTTTCCAGGTCGTT